>JBKEBG010000149.1:0-41837 GCA_047972985.1 Arachnia sp. | reverse complement strand
CGCTGCTCATCGTTGTGCCTGGTCTCCTGGGCGGCGGTGATTGCCTCGCGGAGCCGGTCTGCTTCGCGTAGCGCACCGGTCTGGGTCTGCTTGAGCTGGCTAAGTGTGTCGGCGACCGCAGCCAGTTCGGCATCGGAGGCGTGGAGTTGTTCCAGCACGCTTGCCTCGTTCGCGCGTGCCCGCTCTAACTCGGCCGCGGCTTGTGCGACGGCGAATGTGTGCCGCTCGAGGTCGTGCTGGGCGCAGTTGTGCTCCTCCTCTGCGGCGGTCAGTTCAGCGGTGAGTTCAAGCAGGGAGGGTGCTGTGGCACTGCCGCCCTCGACTCGCCAGCCGGAGATCACGTCGCCACCGCGAGTCACCAGCTGGGTCTGTGGCTGTGAGCCCGCAGCCGCCGCGGCGTCCTCGAGGCTCTCAACTGCCAAGAATCCGCCGAGGAGCGCATCGACGGTGCCGCGCAGCGTCGGCGGCACCGCAACGAGCGCGGCGAGCGATCCCCTGGGCGTTGGCCCGGTCCCGGGACGGGTCACGACGAGCCCCACGCGCCCCAGGTCCTCAGCAGCCAGGAGATGCAGCGAAGCTATGGCCGGGTCGAGCCCGTCGACCACCAGCGCCTCGGCGAGCGGTCCCAGTGCCGCGGCCACGGCACTCTCCCAACCAGCATCAATCTGCAAGTGGTCGGCCAGCCTGCCGATGATGCCGGGCCGGTTGGCCTCGAGGAGTGCCTGCGTGCCGTCCTTGCGCAGGGTGGCCAGCCGCAGCGCCTCCACCCGCGCCTCCAGCCCCGCGCGCCGGCTGGCCAGCTGTGATTCCCCGGCCGCGAGGTCATCGACCCTGCCCTGAGCCTCAGCCAGTTCCGCGCTAGCCGATTCATAGGTGGCATCGAGGTCGGACTCCTCGACGCCGAGTCCGGCCAGCGAGGATTCCGCCGCGTGGTACGCCCGAGCGGCCTCGTCGGCCCTGGTGGCTGCCTCATCCCGGCGGCGGGTCAGCCGATCGACTTCCTCACCGGAAGCCTCCAGGCGCGACTCCAGCGAGTTCACCTGGCCAGCGAGACGAGCAAGACCTTCGCGCTGGTCAGCCACTGCACGCAGATCGGCGGCGTATGTGGCTTCCGCGGCGGCGTGGCGTTGCTCGGCGTCGTTGCGGGCCTGGGTGGCCTCGGTGAGCGCTTCGCCGGCGGCGGAGACCCGCTCGGCGAGTTCCTGCTCGGCGAGCCTCGCCTCGGCGGCCTCGTGTTCGAGTGCGTCCGGATCGCGTCCGCCGAAGCTGAGCTCCGGCTGGGCCGCCCCGAGCCGGGCACGTTCGGCGGCGATGGAGCGAGTGGAGGAGACTCGTTCACGTAGTCCCGACAGCGCGTACCAGGCTTCCTGGGTGGTGTCATAGGCGACGGCGGCGGCCTTGAGATCGGCCTCGGCCTGGGCTTCGCCTCGGGTCGTCTGCGCGAGGCTCGCCTCGGCATTGCTGCGGGCCCGCTCGACAGCAGCCTCATCGGCGAGGTCCGCGGTCAGGGCCGCCTGGGCCGTGACGAGTTCGTCGGCGATGAGACGGGCCTTGGCATCGCGTAGCTCGGCCTGGATGGTGGCGGCCTTGCGGGCCGTCTCGGCTTGCCGACCCAGCGGTTTGAGTTGGCGCGCCAGTTCCGCGATCAGGTCGGTGAGCCGGTCAAGGTTCGCTTTAGTGGCCTCCAGCTTTCGCAGCGCCTTTTCCTTGCGCTTGCGATGTTTCAGGACGCCGGCTGCCTCCTCGATGAAACCACGACGGCTTTCCGGGGTGGCTTGCAAGATAGCGTCGAGCTGGCCTTGGCCGACGATGACGTGCATCTCCCGGCCGATGCCGGAGTCGCTGAGGAGTTCCTGTACGTCAAGCAGCCGTGCCGCGGTTCCGTTGATCGCGTACTCCGAGCCCCCGCTTCGAAACATTGTCCGGGTGATGGTGACCTCGGCGTACTCGATGGGCAGGGCACCGTCGGAATTGTCGATGGTCAATTCCACCTCGGCCCGCCCCAGGGGGGCCCGTTTGGCGGTCCCGGCGAAGATGACGTCGGCCATCTGCCCCCCGCGCAGCGTTTTAGCTCCCTGTTCACCCATGACCCAGGCGAGGGCATCGACGACATTCGACTTGCCGGAGCCGTTGGGGCCGACAACGCATGTGATGCCCGGTTCGAAGGTGAGCGTGGTGGCCGAGGCAAATGACTTGAACCCGCGCAGGGTCAACCGCTTGAGGTACATAGCTCATGCCTCCTGCAGGGAGTCGACCACATCCTCGACAGCGTGGATCATGGCGGAGCTGCGCACGCTGCGAAATGTCCAGAACTTGTTGAGCAGAAAACTCACCGGGACAGTGCATCCGATCATGATGAGGTTGGCCCAGTAGAGGCGGGTACGAAAACCGGTCGAATCGTCGAAGATCTCAACCGGCAAGCTGATCGCCGATCCTGGGTGCATCAGAGTAGTGAGGATGATCTGCCCGGCCGCCAGGGACACGAGCCCCACTACAAGAAACGGCACATACTCGCGCAGCCACGACGCGTGCCGGTGGGATCTGAAGGTCCACCAACGGTTGAGTTGGAAGTTGAACAGATTCGCCACCAGGAAAGCCACCATCGCCATGACGTGATACCACCGGATGTTGTAGTCGGTCAGCGGCAAGTCGTAGAACACGTTGTCCGGCAGCGCAGTTGCCCAGAGCAGCGGAAAGCCGCGACGCACCCCGATCAGCGCGGCCATGTTGACCAGCACCCCCAGGCCACCGACCACCCCGAAACGCAGCAGTTGCCGCAGGCTTGAGCGGTGGCGCTCGAGGAAGCCCGTCACGGGACTCATGCGCGCCTCCTTCCTCGCGGTTGCCGCTGACACTGCGGGCACAGGTAGCTGCTGCGGTTGGTGAACCTGGCGCGAACCAGGGGCGTGTGGCAACGGCGACAGGGCTCCGCCTCACGACCATACGCGTCCAGCGAGCGGGCAAAATATCCGGAGGCACCGTTGATGTTCACATAGAGCGAGTCAAACGATGTGCCCCCCACATCCAGGGCCTCGGCCATGACGTCCCGGGCGTGGCCCAGCACTTCCTCAGCCTGCTGCTGGGAAAGCCGCTGGGTGGGGTGCTCGAAGTGAAGCCTGGCCCGCCACAACGTCTCGTCGGCGTAGATATTGCCGATGCCGGACACGAGTGACTGATCGAGGATGGCTCGTTTGACTCCCGTGTGCCTGGAACGTAACCCTCGGGCCACCTCGGGCAGGCAGAAATCCGGATCGAACGGGTCGGGCGCGATGTGGGGCACCGGGTTGGCCGCGGCGTCCCTGACCAG
The DNA here is from genome assembly GCA_047972985.1 of Arachnia sp. Classification (GTDB taxonomy): domain Bacteria; phylum Actinomycetota; class Actinomycetes; order Propionibacteriales; family Propionibacteriaceae; genus Arachnia. Next base: position 38,530 of record JBKEBG010000149.1, on the reverse strand, counting down.
CGCCAGCCCACCGAACATGCGCTGGTCGATGAAGCGCAGTTCCCGCTCGTCGTCCATCGTGAACACCAGCCGGGTGTGCGCGGCGACGGGTTCGTCGGGGTCGTGGATTCGAAACTGCCCACTCATGCCGAGGTGGGCCACCAATGCGTCGTCGGCGAGCACGAGCCACAGGAACTTGCCCCGTCGACGCACCTGATCTATGTGGCCCCCGGTGACCTCACGTACGAAACCCTCGGGGCCGCTGAGATGGTTGCGAACCGCCCTGGGATGGCGCACCGCCACGTGATCAATGCGTCGGCCGGTGGCGTGGTCGTCGAGTCCCCGACGCACGCTCTCCACCTCGGGAAGCTCAGGCATCGCCGGCCGACGCGGCAAGGTCGTGGCATGCGACGCGGGCGGCGCGCTGTTCGGCCCGCTTCTTGCTGGGAGCAACTCCGGTCCCCACGACGGCTCCGTCGACGATGACGTGGGCGGTGAACTCTCGTTGATGGTCTGGGCCGGAGCCAACCACCTGGTAGCTCGGCACTGACCAGCCGTGGGCGGCGCACAGTTCCTGCAGCTGGGTTTTGGAGTCGGTGTACTCCCCCAGCTCGACGGCGGCGGCCAGGCGCTCGTCGAGCAGCGCGTGGACCAGGCGGGCGGCGGCCGGTTGGCCGCCGGAGATGAATGCGGCACCGATCACAGCTTCGGTGGTGTCGGCCAGAATGGAGGTCTTGTCGTGGCCGCCGGTGGCGAGTTCGCCACGGCCGAGTTTGATCGACGGGCCCAGCCCGAGGTCGCGGGCGACGCCGGCCAGCGCGTCTGAACTGACCACGGAGGCTCGCAGCTTTGCCAGCTGCCCCTCGGCAAGCTCGGGATAGGTACGAAACAGGTGCTCGGTCACGATGATTTGCAGGACCGCGTCGCCTAGGAACTCCAGGCGCTCGTTGCTCTCAAGCCGCCCGTTTTCATAGGCGTAGCTGCGGTGGGTCAGCGCAACGTCGAAAAGCTGGGCGTCGACGTGGACGCCCAGCTGCTCAAGCTGCTGGGAAAGGGGGCTCACCCGCGGCGGCGGGCTCGACGAATCAGACGTCGAGCACAGTGCGTCGCGCGCCCTTCGGGCCGTACTGGCCGCAGCTGGGGCAGGCGGTGTGCTGCAGGTGAGGCTCCCGGCAGGCCGGGTTGGCGCAGATGACGGTGGGCACGACCGACGTCTTCCACTGGGCCCGGCGAGACCGGGTGTTACTGCGCGACATCCTCCGCTTGGGAACGGCCACTTGTCTTCTCCTTACGGGAACTGTTTGCTCAGTTGTCTGGGGTGACGTCCACGTCGAAGAGTTTCTCCCATCGGGGATCCACTCGCTCGCCATGGCTGTGCCGGGGATCATCATTGAGTCTCGCCCCACAGTCGGGGCAAAGGCCTAGACAATCCTCGGTACACAGCGGTGCGAACGGCAAGTTCAACACCACGGCATCCCGGAGAGCATCCTCGAGATCGATCAGATCGTCCACGACGATGCTCTCGTCGTCCTCCACCTCGTGTCCGGGGTAGAAGTAGAGTTCCTGCAGGTCGAACGTGGCGTCCTCGTCGATGTCGGTGAGGCAGCGAACGCACTCCCCGTGCAACGTGACGCTGGCGATGCCCGTGACGAGCGCCCCCTCGACCACTGCCTCCACTCGGAGGTCGAGATCGACGTCGGAGTCCTGCGGGACCCCGATCACTTCGAGACCAAGGTCGGCTGGGGCCGGGACCGTCTCATGCACCTCGAGCATCGCTCCCGGGCCGCGATGTAGCTCCTGAGTGTCAAACACAAGGGGCGAGCGACGGTCCAGCTGGCGATGTACGGGTGTCATGTGAGTGATCCCTTCGTACCCAGCGACCACAATCTCGTTGTGACCGACTGCCGAGTTTACTGCACTGCTCCTAGCCCACCAAAATCACCACGCTGCCTCCTGCGCCGCACCTCATCGAGGACCGGCGCCGGCACATACGCGCCAGGATCGGCGCCGCCGCTGATGAGCACGCGCAGAATGGTGCTGGAGAGGGTCAGGTACGCCGCGGATGCCGGCAGGAACACAGTCTCGATGCCGCCGAGTGCTCGGTTGGGGTGGGCCATCTGCAATTCGAAGTCGAGGTCGGTGCCGGAGCGCAGCCCCTTCACCACAGTGGTGATCCCTCGCTCCCGGCAGTAATCGATCAGCAGGCCGTCCATCGGCTCGACGCTCACCCCATCGAGATGCGCCGTGGCCTGGCGCGCCAGCTGAAGCCGCTGCTCACCGAAGAGGTAGCGCTTCGAGCTGTTGGTGCCCACTGCCACCACGACGTCCCCGAAGACGTCACGGGCGCGCTCGAGCACGTCCAGGTGCCCCAGCGTGATCGGGTCGAACGACCCCGGGCACAGCACGGTCATGACGCCTCCCGAAGCGCTGCGAAATGCAATGTTGTCTCACCGTAGCGGCGCTGCCACCGGTCCGCGAGGGCAGCGGGCCAGGTGATCGGTTCGCTACGGGTCGACCGCTCGACCACGACGAGCCCGGATGGGAGCAGCGCCTCGGCCGCCACGAGGGCCGCCAGCAACTCGTTGACCTGCTGTGTGGGGTGGTTGTAGGGCGGATCGGCCACTACGAGGTCCACCGGCGGCGTGACTGATTCGACGGCAGCTAACGCCTTTCGGTGGGCGATAGTGACCGGTAGCTGGGTGCGCCGGGCGTTGTCGCGAATGATCCGGGCGGCGGCGGCATCGGCCTCGACGCAGGTGACCCGGGCAGCGCCACGGCTGGCCGCCTCCAGCCCCAACGCCCCGCTTCCCGCATACAGATCGAGCACGGCGATGCCCCGCAATTGGTCGGCCGGCGCTACATCGGCGGTGGCGAACCACGAAGCCAGCGTGGCGAACAGTGATTCCCTCACGCGATCGGTTGTGGGGCGGGTGGCGTCCCCCTTGGGGGCGATGATGCGCTGTCCCCTCGCGCTTCCGGCGATGATGCGGCTCATGACTTGGCCAGCCAGTCCCCGGCCGCGACCTCGGCGGCTTGGGCCATCAGATCAGCTAGATGGGGATCATCGGCTGCGCGCGGATCGGCATGGACGAGCTCGGCGAGGTCACGGGCGCGGGCGATCAGTTCCTGATCGGCCAGCACCCGCAGCAACTTCAGCGAGGACGCCCCCGACTGGCCGGCCCCCAGCACATCGCCCTCCCGGCGAAGTTCCAGATCTCGTTCGGCAAGGGCGAACCCGTCGGTGCTTGCCACCAGGGCGTTCAGCCGCTGTTCCGCGACCGGATTGTCACCCTCGAGTCGGGCCAGCAACAGACATAGCCCGGGGTGGATTCCGCGGCCGATGCGGCCCCTGAGCTGGTGGAGTTGGGCGATACCGAATCGATCGGCGTCCATGATCACCATGACCGAGGCATTGGGCACGTCGACGCCGACCTCGATCACTGTCGTGGCTATCAGCACGTCCACCTCGCCGGCCGCGAAACGTGTCATTGCCTGGTCGCGTTCTGTGGTGGGCTGCTTTCCGTGGACCATCGCCAGCCGAAGCCCAGCGAGCGGGCCTGCCTCCAGTTCGGGCAACAGGTCGGCGACGGCGGTGAGCCCGTCGGCGACGGATTCCAGGTCAGCGTCGGTTTGCTTACCAGTGATCGCCGGACACACCACGAATGCCTGCCTGCCTGCGGCGACCTCCTCGCGGATCCGCTGCCAGGCCCGATCCACCCAGGCGGGGTGGGTGCTCGTGTTGACGAATACTGTCTTGACCTCGGCCCGACCCTGGGGGCGTTCGCGTAGCTCCAGTATCGACAGGTCACCGAAGACAGTCATGGCGAGCGAGCGTGGGATGGGTGTGGCCGTCATGACCAGGGTGTGGGGACGTTCGGCTGCCTTGGCGACGAGCGCGGCACGTTGCTCGACACCGAATCTGTGTTGTTCGTCCACCACCACGAGCCCCAGATCGGCAAATGTGGTGGCATCGCTGAGCAGGGCGTGGGTTCCGATAACGATTCCCGCCTCCCCCGAGGCGATGGCTTCGTCGGCCACGCGACGCGCAGCGGCCGGGCCGCCACCCACGAGCAGGGCGACGCTGGTTGCCTCGGGGTGACCACCCAGCATTCCGCCCTCGGCCAAGTCCCCCAGCAAGGAGCAGATGGTGCGGTAATGCTGCTTGGCCAGGACCTCGGTCGGTGCCAGTAGTGCTGCCTGACCACCCGAATCGACGACGGTCAGCATCGCGCGGAGCGCCACGAGGGTTTTTCCGGAGCCGACGTCGCCTTGTAACAGGCGATGCATGGGACGGTCCTGGGCCAGCTCGCCTGCGATGACCTGCGAGACCTGGCGTTGCCCATCGGTGAGCTCGAAAGGCAGCCGCTGATCAAATGCTGCCACCAGGCCGTGTGGGCGCGACGGGCGCGGCCTGGCGCGTTCGTCGGCCAAGGCGGAACGGCGCTGGGCCAATGCCAGCTGCAGCCCGAAGGCCTCGTCGAAACGGAGCCGATGGATGCCTGCCTCGGCATCGGATACCGCCACGGGCTGATGCACCTCACGCAGCGCGGTGGGCAGGTCGAGTACCCCGGCCTGGGCCACCACCCATTCCGGCAGCGTGTCACCGAGACTCGTGACGCCGGGCAACACCAGATCGATCGACTCGGCGATGGTCCACGTGGGGAGTTTCGAGGTGGCCGGGTACAGGCCGACGAGCGTGGCGCGTTGCACCGCGCGCTGCATCGCGGCCCGCTCAGAGTTGCGCTTGGTCTTGCGCGCGGTGACCGCACCATGCCCGTCGATGATGACGAAATCGGGGTGCGCCAGTTGCCGATTCCCCATGAACTCAGAGACCTTGCCGACGAAGATCCCTCGGCTGCCGGGGCTGAGCACCTGGGCCCAGTACTCGGCGTGATACTGCTTGGGGGCGAAGAACGTGGCCAGCAGCTGAGCCTGGCCATCGGTGAGGATTGCCTCCACCCTGGTGGAACGACCATGCCTGATGGAGGATCGGACGACCTGCGCGACGACTGCCACCTCATCGCCCACGCGCAATGTCGTGAAGTCGCTCATTTCAGTGCCGGAGAGATAGCGGCGCGGGGTGTGGCGCACCAAATCCCCCACACTGTGGATCCCCAGTGCCGCCAGGCTGTTGGCGGTGTGTGAGCCGAGCACATCGCGGAGCCCACGCGACAACTCCCGGTGGATTCCGGTGCGCCAGCGTGCCATGGTTCTTAGCCTACAAGTGCCCGCCGGCCCCCAGCACACGCCGATGGCCCGTGGCGAGGAAAGCACCGATCACCGGAAAGCGCTACGTGTTGCGCGCCGCCGTGGTCAGCAATTTCCCAGGACGCCACGGGCCACCGGGGTAGCTGAGAGACGGGTCAGCGAGAGACCTTGCCTGCCTTGAGGCACGACGTGCACACGTTGAGGCGCTTGGGAGCACCCTCGACGACCGCGCGGACCCGCTGAATGTTGGGGTTCCAGCGCCGGTTGGTCTTCTTCTTCGACCAGGGCTTGTTGTGACCGAAGCTAGGCCCCTTGGCGCAGACATCGCACACGGCGCTCATTGGAATCTCCTCGGGGTAAGTGACCGGTTTGGCTGTGCAGCCCCGACGGCTCCGGCCGCGGGCAACCTAGACATGATAACCGAGCTAGGACCCGATCACCAAAGCGAGTTCCTGCCCGGCACCGGCGATCCGTCGTTCAGGTCGCGACGACCACTGGCACGATCATAGGGCGGCGTCGCAGCTTCTTGGACACCCAGGACCCCAGGGCCCGCCTGGCGACCTGCTGTAGCCGGAACTGGTCGTCGGCGCCCTCCTCGAGCGCTCGCTCGAGCGCCTCGGCCACCTGCCGCCTCGCGTCGGCGAACACCGAGTCCTCCTCTGCCAGGCCGCGGGCGTGGATGTCGGGGCCGGACACGATGGTCTTGGAGTGAAGGCTGACCACTGTGATGACCGACACGAATCCCTCTTCCCCGAGGATCCTTCGATCGGTGAGCGAATCGGATAGGTCGCCGACGGTGGAACCATCGACGAAGACATAGCTCGCGTCGATCCGCCCCACCTTTCGTGCTTGCCCCTTCGCCAGATCCACCACATCACCGTCGGCGGCCACCACGACGTGTTTGGCCGGAACCCCGGTCTGGATCGCCAGCGCGGCGTTTGCCATCAGGTGACGGACCTCACCGTGGACGGGCATGACGTTGCGGGGTTGGACGATGTTGTAGCAGTAGAGCAGCTCCCCCGCCGAGGCGTGGCCGGAGACGTGGACCAGCGCATTGCCCTGGTGCACCACTGTGGTCCCCAGCTTGGCCAGGGCGTTGATCACGCGATACACGGCGTTCTCATTGCCGGGGATCAAGGAACTCGCGAGCAGCACCACGTCGCCTGGCCCCACCTGGATGTCTCGATGCTCACCCTGCGACATGCGACTCAGGGCGGCCATGGGCTCGCCCTGCGATCCGGTGGAGATGATCACGACGCGATCGTCGGGGTACGAGTTGACCTGGGACAGCTCGATCAGCGTGTCGGCCGGGACGTGGAGGTAGCCCAGGTCGCGCGCGATTGTCATGTTGCGCACCATTGAGCGGCCGATGTAGACGGCCTTGCGGCCATGCTTAACCGCGAGGTCCAGGATCTGCTGCACGCGGTGCACGTGGCTCGCGAAGCACGTGACGACGATCTTCTGGGCCGCGGTGTCGAAGACCCGTTCCAGCGCGGGCTCGACATCGCGCTCGGGGGTGGTGAACCCAGGGACCACGGCGTTGGTGGAATCGACCAGGAACAGGTCGACCCCCTCCTCGGCCAGCCGGGCGAAGGCCCGCAGGTCGGTGATTCGCCCGTCCAGCGGCAGCTGATCGAGCTTGAAGTCTCCGGTGTGAAGCACGGTGCCGCCCCTGGTGCGCAGCGCGACGGCCATGGCATCGGGAATCGAGTGGTTGACGGGGAGGAACTCGAAGTCGAATCCCCCCTGCTTGACACGGTCCCCCTCGGTGACGACGTTCAGCTTCGCGCCACGGATCCGGTGTTCCTTGAGCTTGTTCTCGACGAAGGCGCAGGTGAGCTTGGAGCCGTAGATCGGGATGTCCGGGCGATGGCGCAGCAGGTAGGGAACCGCGCCGATGTGATCCTCGTGCCCATGGGTCAGCACCAGCGCAACAACATCGTCGATCCGCTCCACGAGCTCACCGAAGGTGGGCAAGATCAGGTCAACTCCGGGGTGGTGTTCCTCGGGAAATAGGACGCCGCAGTCCACGATGGCCAGCTGCCCATCGATCTCGAAGCTGGTCATGTTGCGCCCGATGTCGCCGAGTCCGCCGTGCGGGATGACCCGCAATACTCCGGGGGTCAGTGCGGGCGGGCTCTTCAAGTGTTCCACGATGCTCACCCTAGTGGTGCACCTCGGCCGGGCGCGCATCGAGATGTCTGACCAGAACCCCGGCGCGTGGACGATCCGGCGACAGGTGTGGTTGGGTGGGCGCCGACAATAGACACCTATGTGATTAAGTGAGGTCAATTGTGAGCTGGCGTCGGTGATCGCTCCCAAGCAGTTCAGCAGCGTGATCGGCCTCATCAACACCAGCGTGGTCAATGGGATCGGCTGGTACTACGTCTTGGTCGTGACATTCTTCCTCATCTTCGCGATAGTTGGTGCCTTCTCCCGGCTGGGAAATATCCGGCTAGGCCGCGACGACGAGCGGCCCCGGTACGGCCTGCTCAGCTGGTTCAGCATGCTGTTCGCGGCAGGGGACCATCGCCGCGACCCTGCTCGCGGTGGCCGCGACCCATGGCGGTGACACCTCGGGCATGAGCGCGCTGCAGGCGATGACGATCATCGCGGCGGCCCGTTCTCGATCGCCATGATCGGGATGGCCTATTCCACTGCCACGGCGTTGCGGGCTGATGTGGGCGCCCGGGAGCGGGCCGAGAATGAGCTCATCCGCCGCGAGCTCATAGCTGAGGCCCACGGGCACGTCTTGAACAACACGTCGATCGTCTCCGACGAGGGACCGGGGCATCACCACAAGCTGATCCGCAGGCAGCGGCGAAAGAAGGCTCGCGTGGCCCGCTAGCCTCGCCACGCGGGAGCTCGCCGGGCCGGGCTAGGCTGCTGACCATGACCCCACCCGATTCAGTGCGCTTGGCGTTGCCCGCCGAGGCCACCGACATCGCCCGACTGCAGCGACGATCGTGGGCGAAACACCCCGCACTGCGCGCCGGACTCGCCGGTCTCAGCGCCGACGACACCACTCGCGTGTGGCACGAGGCAATTGTGCGCCCACCCATGGCTCACTTCCGGGTGATGGTGGCGCTGGGTAGCGGCTCGATCGTCGGCTTCTGCGCGCTTGGCCCGAGCGAGGATCCCGACGCCGATCCCAGCGATGGAATGATCCACGAGTTCGTCGTCGACGAGGCGGATGTGAGCGCCGGGCACTCCTCCCGTTTGCTCAACGCAGCGGTGGACACATTGCGCGCTGACGGCTATGAGGTGGCAGTCATCTGGATTCCTTCGGACGCGGATGTGTTGCGCGAGTTCCTGCTTGAGGCCGGGTGGGGCGCTGACGGAGCCCACCGGGAAGTTGGTGTCGACGATGACAGCCCGAGCCTGAAGCTGATTCGATTGCACACGCTCATCGGCTAGGTGCCACAGTCACGAGGTTTCGGTTCGCGGCTTCGGCGCGGCACACCCGAGCGGTGCAATGGTGCCCAGCTACCCGCCGCGCGGCGGCTCATCCGCCCGGTCGGGGCGGTGGAGGACCTTGGCCAGGTCATAGCTGAGGGGCTCATCCAGCTGGGCATAGGTGCACGACTCGGGTGCCCGGTCGTCGCGCCAGCGCACGAACTGTGCCGTGTGGCGAAACCGCTGACCCTCCATGTGGTCGTAGCGCGCTTCCAGCACTCGAACTGGACGCAGCGCAACAAAGGCGAGGTCCTTGCGCGCGTTCCAGCGGCTATGTGCCGTCGGGGTGCGGGGAGACGATTGGTCCCGGTGATCGGGGGTGCCGTCATCAGGTGTGTCCCACGCCCACGGGTGGTCGTCGAAGTCCGCCACGAGCGGCTGCAATTCGTCGAAGAGTTCCCGGCGGCGAGCCAAGGGGAAAGCCCCGACGACTCCCACGCTGTTGAGGCGGCCGTCGTCGGTGTACAGGCCCAGTAGGAGGGATCCGATGGCATCTGTGTGGCCTTTGTACAGCCGGTAGCCGGCCACCACGCAGTCGGCGGTGCGTTCGTGTTTAATCTTGAACATGACGCGCTTGTCTTCGATATAGGGCTCGCTCAACGGCTTTGCGATCACGCCGTCGAGGCCAGCACCCTCGAAAACCTCGAACCAGCGCCTCGCCTCGGCCTGGTCGCGGGTCGCCTGGGTGAGATAGATCGGCGGCCGGGCCTGAGCCAAGGCTCGCACCAGCGCCTCGCGGCGTTCGGCGAACGGGCGCTCGGCATAGTTCTTCCGGCCCAGCGCCAGCAGATCGAAGGCGACGAAGCTGGCTGGTAGCTGCCCGGACAGCCTCGCGATCCGGGATGCCGCTGGGTGAACCCGTTGGCTCAACAGGTCGAAGCTCAGCCGATCGCCATGCTCCGGGTCGATCAAGATGATCTCACCATCGATGCAGCAAGGATCCGGGAAATTCTCCTTGACCGCCGCCACCACTTCCGGGAAGTAGCGGGTCATCGGACGGGAGTTCCGGCTGCCCAGCTCCACCATGTCGCCGCTGCGCCAGATGATGGTGCGAAAGCCATCCCATTTCGGTTCGAACAGCACCGCTGCGTCCGGGAAATGTTTGACCGGTTTGGCCAGCATCGGCCCGAATGGCGGGACGATTGGCATGCCCCATTCGGCGTCGCGTTCGGCCTTTGGGGCCAGGTACTGGTGATCCGGCCGGTCCTGCCGCCGTTTGCTGGGCGGCACACGTGGCGGTTCGCCGGGCATCTTGGGGTAGTCGGGTGGAAAGTTGAGCTCCCCCAGCCCCCGCTGCAGGTCGGCCTGCCACAGGGCCAGGGCGGCGTCGATGGTTCCCGGGGCGTCGTCGATGCTGCGCCACGGGCAAGGCCTGGTGGCCAGCACCTCCGGGACCGTCCGCACCGTGAAATCACCGGGGGTGCACCGGCCGAGTTCCTCCCAGGTCACCGGCATCGACACCGGCGCGCCGGGCAGCGGCCTGGGGCTGTAGGCCGCTGCTATCGTGCGGTCGCGGTTGGCCTGGTTGAAGTCGACGAATACTCGTTCGCCGCGCTCTTCTTTCCACCATGACGTGGTCACCAGATCCGGCAGCCGTCGTTCGAGTTCGCGGGCGACGCCGATCACCGCGTGCCGCACATCCTGGAACTCATGACTCGGATGAATCCTGGCGTAGACGTGCACGCCGCGGTTACCCGATGTCTTCACATAGGCGGTGAGCCCGACCTCGGCCATCACCTCGCGCAGCGCCAGGGCAGCCGTGGCGGCATCGGCGAAGCCTCGCCCCGGCTGCGGGTCCAAGTCGATCCGGAACTCGTCGGGGTTATCGAGGTTCCCGGTACGCACGGGCCACGGATGGAAAGTGATGGTGCCCATCTGGGCCGCCCACACCAAGGCATCGGGCACATCGAGGACGAGTTGCTCGTGGCGCCGCCGGGACGGATACGTGCACATCACCCGGCGCAGGAAATCAGGAGCCCCTCGTGGCGGGCGCTTGGAGAAGAACTCCTCACCCTCAACGCCGTCGGGCAAGCGCTGCAGCGTCATGGGGCGGTCCCCACCCAACCGCAGGAACGGCTCAGCCACCGCAAGCAGGTAGTCAGCCAGTTCCTGCTTGGTCAGTGCGCGAGAATCGGCCATACCCAAGGCAGGCCACAGCAGCTTATCGGGGCTGGTGAGCCTGACCCTGTTCATGGCCGCGGCACCTGTGATACCTACTTGAGGCCGAGAATCTCGTCGATTCCCATGGTCAGCCCGGGGTGGTCGAGGACGTGGCGTATCGCGGCGATGACACCGGGCATAAAGCTGACCCGGTCGAACGAATCGTGCCGGATCGTCAGGGTCTCTCCCTGCCCGCCGAACAGTACTTCCTGGTGGGCGACGAGCCCTTGTAACCGCACCGCGTGCACCCGAATCCCGTCGGCCAGTGCCCCTCGAGCGCCCTCATCGATTTCGGTGGCGTCGGGCACCGGACCGAGGTTCGCCTCGGCCCTGGCCGCCGCGATCTTGCGGGCGGTGGTCTTACTCGTCCCGGACGGCGCGTCGACCTTGCCTGGATGGTGGAGTTCAACGATCTCTGCGCTCGGGTAGAACCGAGCGGCCATCTCCGAGAAGCGCATCATCAGCCGGGCCCCGATGGAGAAGTTGGACGCGATCAGCACCCCCGCCCCCGGATGTGCCTGGCACAGCTCGCGAACCCGAGCGAATCGCTCCTCGTTGAACCCGGTGGTCCCGACGACCATGTGAATGCCCCGCTGGAGGCACCATTGGATGTGCTCCATGACGGCCGCGGGGGTGGTGAAGTCAACCACTACTTGAGCCCGGCCCACTGTCTCCAGCGGGTCACCCAGGTCGACACCGCCCACGGCTGTCATCCCGGGGGTCCGGCCCACCGCACGGACGACCTCCTGGCCCATCTTGCCGTTGGCCCCGAACACTCCGACGCGGATCTGGTTCATGATCTCTCCCCTGTCCCTGCTGATTGCATTGATTAGTCAACCAGATGACAGCGAGGGCGGCCGCCTGCGCGCACCGCCCTCGCCGAACATCACATCTGCGCCGCGTGCCGCGGCGGGATACGAGCCTTAGCCTTCCGTGGGCTCCGCCTGCTCGGCTTCCTCCACGACTGGCGCCAGCGAAAGCTTGCCGCGGTCGTCGATCTCGGAGATCTCCACCTGCAACTTCTGCCCGACGCTGACCACGTCCTCCACGTCCTCGACCCGCTTGCCGCCAGCCAGCGAGCGCAGCTTGGAGATGTGCAGCAGGACGTCCTTACCCGGCAGCAGCGACACGAAGGCCCCGAAGTTGGTGATCTTCACCACGGTGCCGAGGTAACGCTCACCTTTCTCCGGCAGATGCGGGTTGGCGATGGCGTTGATCGCCGACACCGCAGCATCGGCTGCCTCTCCGGTCTCGGCGCCGACGTAGATGGTGCCGTCGTCCTCGATCGCGATGTTGGCGCCGGTGTCGTCCTGGATCTGGTTGATGACCTTGCCCTTGGGGCCGATGACCTCACCGATCTTGTCCACCGGGATGCGGACCGAGATGATCCGGGGCGCGTACGGGCTCATCTCATCGGGCACGTCGATGGCCTCGTTCATGACCTCCAGCAGCGTGTGCCGGGCGTCGCGTGCCTGCAGCAGGGCCTTGCTGAGCTCGGCGGCCGGGATCCCGTTGAGTTTGGTGTCCAGCTGGAGAGCTGTCACGAAGTCCTTGGTACCGGCCACCTTGAAGTCCATGTCACCGAGGGCATCCTCGGCGCCCAGGATGTCGGTCAGCGCAACGTAGTGCGTCGTCCCGTCCACGTCCTCGCTCATCAGGCCCATGGCAATGCCTGCCACGCCCGCCCGGAGCGGAACACCGGCGTTGAGCAGGGACAGCGTGGAGGCGCACACCGAGCCCATGGACGTCGAACCGTTCGAGCCGAGTGCCTCGGAGACCTGCCGGATGGCGTAGGGGAACTCCTCTCGGCTGGGCAGCACGGGGATCAGAGCACGTTCGGCGAGTGCACCATGGCCGATCTCGCGACGCTTCGGGGAACCCACCCGCCCGGTTTCACCGGTGGAGAACGGAGGGAAGTTGTAGTTGTGCATGTAGCGCTTTGTCTTCTCCGGCGCCAGCGTGTCGATCTTTTGTTCCATGTCGAGCATGTTGAGCGTGGTGACCCCAAGAATCTGGGTCTCACCGCGCTGGAACAGCGCCGAGCCGTGTACCCGGGGAATCACTGCGACCTCGGCCGACAGCGTGCGGATGTCACGCGGCCCACGACCATCGATGCGGACGCCCTCGGTGAGCGCCCGGCGACGGACCAGCTTCTTGGTCAGCGCCTTGAGCGCAGCAGACACCTCGTGGGAGCGTTCACCGAAACGATCACTGAGCTGTTCGGTGACCTCACCTCGGATCGCATGGGTTGCGTCGTCGCGGTCCTGCTTGCCCGGGATCGTCATCGCCTCGGCGATGCGCCCGGCGGCAAGCTCCTCGACGGCGGCGAATACGTCGTCCTCGTAATCTCGGAACACCGGGAATTCGTAGGTGTCCTTGGGTAGCCCGGCGGCGAGTTCGGCCTGTGCATCGCACAGGGTCTTGATGAACGGCTTGGCGGCCTCCAGCCCCTGCCCCACAATCTCTTCGGTGGGTGCGGTCTTGCCGGCACGCACGAGTTCCCACGTGGCGTCGGTTCCTCCGGCCTCGACCATCATGATCGCAACGTCACCGTCGGCTAGGACGCGACCAGCGACAACCATCTGGAACGTCGAGTTCTTGGTCTGCTCCACTGTGGGGAATCCCACCCAGGTGTCGTCGATCAGGGCGACGCGCACTCCGCCGATGGGACCGGAGAACGGTAGCCCGGCCAGGGTCGTCGACATTGAGGCGGCGTTGATCGCCACCACGTCGTAGTGCACGTTCGGGTTGAGCGACAAGACATCGACCACGACCTGGACCTCGTTGCGCAGCCCCTTGACGAAGGCCGGCCGAAGCGGGCGGTCGATGAGGCGCGCGGCCAGGATGGCGGCCTCACCGGGGCGTCCCTCGCGGCGGAAGAACGAGCCGGGGATCCGCCCGGCGGCGTACATCCGCTCCTCGATGTCGACGGTGAGCGGGAAGAAGTCGATGGCATCGCGCGGGGTCTTCTGCGCGGTGGTGGCCGACAGCAGCATGGTGTCGCCGTCGAGGTAGCAGGCGGCGGAACCGTCGGCCTGCTGAGCCAGCACGCCGGACTCAAAGCGGACCACGTGCTTCCCATAGGAGCCGTTATCGATGACGGCTTCGGAGTATTCGAGACCAGGTCCTTCCATGGACGAGGCTCCTTTCACGTTGCTGCCACCCGTGCAGGGTTGGAGGCCTCACGTCCCGGGCATTCCGGTAGCGGTGACCTGCGGCGAGGTGCGAAGCAGCGGCGATGCCTGTGTATCGCTGCTGGGTGTGTAGTGACCTCGCGCGCCACCCGTGGGCGGCTCAGATCCGATGATCTGGCGACAACGGGTGTTGCGGCGAACCGCCGCGTCCACCGGTCTTCGATCGAGATCCGCGGGCACAGGTGCCCGAAGACCACTACCGAGGACCAGATGGGAACCCTGGCGGGCAGCATGAATCGATGGGTGTTGAATTGTGTATCTCTGACTCTACCCGGCAACGCTGGAAAAGCGCGTACCGGGTAGCCAGACGGGTGTGGCTACCCGCCAGGCGGCGGGCGGACAGATGTGCCTCAGCGGCGCAGCCCGAGCCGGGCGATTAACTCGCGGTAGTGCGCGATGTCGTTCTTGGCGATGTAGTTGAGCAGCCGACGGCGCTGACCCACCATGAGCATGAGCCCGCGGCGGCTGTGGTGGTCGCCCTTGTGTTCCTTGAGGTGCTCGGTGAGATGCGCGATTCGCTTGGTCAGCAGCGCCACCTGCACATCAGGCGAACCGGTGTCGCCCGGCTTGGTCGCGTAGTCTTCGACGATCTTCTTCTTCTCAGCGGCGTCCATGTCAGGTCCTTCCGATTCACTGCACGGCGCCCCGGTCGCGGGTGCGGGTGGGGCTCTTACGGGGCCGTGGCCGATCTACGGCAACCGGCCAAGGCTAGCACGGCCCCCCGCGAGCTTCCCAAACCCGACACGGGCGATATTCGAGCGATAGAGTGGCCTTCCAAGCCTTGTCAATCCGAGGAGCGAGCATGGGAATCGTCGTGCGGCCCGTGGTGGAGACCGATCTAGCCGTGCTGCGCCAGCGGGAAGACCGGCCTGGGGCCGAACTCGTTGACCGGCACTTCGAGGCTGCGGCGACGGGTGGGCTGCTTTTCGCGGCCGCCTTCGACGGCGACGCTGTGCTCGGTACGGCGCTGCTCGATCTCAACGCCGAAGCGATGACCCCCGAGCTTCGCAACATGTTCGTCTTCCCGGAGGCCCGCCGTCGCGGAGCCGGGCGGGCGTTGTCGCGGTGGATCGAAGATCAGGCGCGCGCCGCCGGATTCACCGCGGTGTACCTGGCCGTCGATCCGAACAACGAACGGGCCGTCCCGCTCTACATCTCCCTGGAATATCACCCCACTGGGGAACATCTGTTCGTGGAGCAGCCCGAGGTGGTCCAGGTGGACGACAACGATCGGGTCAGCAGCTACTACGCCATCTACAAGAAGTCGCTCACGATTCGCTGAGGGCTTGCCTGGCCGCCGCCACGTCGGCATCCATCTGGGCGATCAGCGCGTCGACTCCGTCGAAGCGAACCTGGCCCCGGAGCCGCGCTATGAAGTCAACGTCGATTTCGACGCCATAGAGTTCGAGGTCGGCGCGGTCCAGCACGTGCGCCTCGACCCGGCGATCGATCCCGTCGAAGGTGGGGTTGGAACCCACCGAGATGGCAGCGGGCATCGCCTGGCCACCCGCGGGGGTGACCCATCCGGCGTAGACGCCGTCGGCCGGGACGGCCCAATGCTCATCGACGCTCAGGTTCGCGGTCGGGAAACCGAGGTCACGGCCTCGCTGGTCGCCCATGACCACGACGCCGTGGAAGCGGTAGGGCCGCCCTAGGTGAAGCGCGGCGAGTCCAACGTTCCCCTCGGCCAACGCGTCGCGCACGAGGGTCGAGCAGGTTACCGATTCCCCCACGGTGGTCAGCGGCAGGGCGCGGACCTGGAATCTGCCCTCCCCCAGGTCCCGTAGCGTGGCGACATCCCCCCCGGCCTGGTGGCCGAAACGGAAGTTCTGGCCGACCACGACGCAGCCGGGGTCCAGCGGGTCGAGGAAGCGGGTCACGAACTCGGCGGGGCGCAGCGCCGCGACCCGTTCGTCGAAGTGGATCACCCGCACCTCGTGCGCCCCGGCGTGTTTCAGCAATTCGATCCTGGTGTGCAGGTCGCTGATGAGTTTAGGGGCCTCGGCGGGACGCAGCACCGAAACGGGGTGAGGCCAGAACGTCACCACCACCAGCGGGGTGCCGCACAGCTCAGTGGCCGCCGACAGCACGCGGCGGTGTCCGAGGTGAACCCCGTCGAAGTTGCCGATCGCCACAGCATTCCGGCTCACACGCACGCTCCTCTCATCCGACCAGCACCGCCACTGGTCGTGACCCATCCTGACTGGGTTCGTACAGCGCGAGAAGCTGCCCGTCCGGATCGATCATCGCGGTCGGCGCGGCGGGCACCGGCTGCGCCAGCCGCCGCCCGTGGCGCACATCGGCCGCGCCGGCCTCGTCGAGGGTGAGGCAAGGGAAACTGCGTCGGGCGGCCTCGGTCATGGACATCAGCGCCGGGGCATGCTCCCCGAGCTCCACCGCTTCCTCCAGCGTGAAGCCCCCGACCCGGGTTCGTCGAAGTGAGATGAGGTGCCCCCCCACCCCCAGGCGCTGTCCGAGGTCGCGAGCGATCGAGCGAATGTAGGTGCCCGAGGAGCATTCGATGTCCGCGGTCACGTCGAGTACCGCGCCCTGCGGGTGCGCCTGGTGCAGATCTAGCCGGGTGATGGTGACGGGCCGTGCCGTGAGTTCCGGCGGGGTCCCGCTTCTGGCCAGGGCATAGGCCCGGCGGCCGCCGACCTTGATCGCCGAATATGTACTGGGGACCTGACAGATCTGCCCACGGAACTCGGCCGCAGCGGTCTCGATGTCGTCGAGGGATACCCCGGAGGCGTCGGCGACGGGCATGACCTCCCCTTCGGCGTCGTCGGTGGTGGAACTCTCCCCGAGCCGGATCGTCGCCAGGTACCGCTTATCGTGCAGCGCCAAACGACCCAGCAGGCGGGTGGCACGATTGACACCGAGGATGAGCACACCGGTGGCCATCGGGTCGAGGGTTCCCGCGTGCCCCACCTTCCGGGTCCCCAGCAGGCGGCGCGCCTTTCCCACGACCTGGTGGCTCGTGATGCCCGAGGGCTTATCGACCACCAGGACGCCGGGGGCTTGGGTCACGGGGCCTCAGTATCTGACTCGTGCCGATATGGATCTGCCTCGCCTGCGTACTGTTTGCCCACCGCGTTGGCGGCCGCTTCCGCGTCTACCGCGTGCGCCTTGGCAAGCAGATCCTCGATCCCCTTGACGGTATCGGGCGTCGCGTCCAGCACGAATGCCAGGGACGGCGTGTGCCGCAACTCAAGCTGCGACCCGACAGTGCTACGCAGCATCCCCGTTGCCGACTTCAAGGCCGCGGCCGAGTCACGACGCTCCTGATCTCCGCCGAGAACCGTGTAGAACACGGTGGCCTCCCGGTTGTCACCGGTGAGGCTGACATCGGTCACCGTCACGAACCCCAGACGGGGATCCTTGACTCGGCGTTCGATGGCCGAGGCAAGGATCACCTTGATCTGGTCCGCCAGCTTTGCATTGCGTGGACCGTTCATTTGTTACGTCCGTTCCCGTTCGACCATCTCGTAGGTCTCCACCACGTCGCCGATCTTGATGTCGCCGTAGTTGGACAGCGTCAAGCCGCATTCGAAGCCCTCACGCACCTCGGTGGCGTCGTCCTTCTCGCGTCGCAGCGAAGCGATGGAGGTCTCGGAGATGACCACGCCATCGCGCAGCAGCCGGGCCTTCTGGTTGCGGCGGATCGAGCCGTCGATGACCATACAGCCCGCGATATTGCCGAACTTGGAACTGCGGAAGATCTCCCGGATCTCTGCCTGGCCGCGGACCTCTTCGGCGTAGATCGGCTTGAGCATCCCCTTCAGCGCCGCCTCGATCTCGTCGATGGCCTGGTAGATCACCGAGTAGTACCGGATGTCCACATTTTCGCGATCGGCGAGCTGGTTCGCGTGCGGCGTCGGCCGCACGTTGAAGCCGATGATGACCGCCTTCGACGCTGCTGCCAGCGACACGTTGGTCTCGGTGATGGCGCCCACGCCACGGTCAATGACCCGCAGTGAGACCTCCTCGCCGACGTCGATCTTGCTCAGCGAGTCCTCCAGCGCCTCCACGGAGCCGGCGCCGTCGCCCTTGAGGATGAGCAGCAGTTCCTGCGTCTCACCCTTTTCGAGCTGTTCGAACAGCTGATCCAGGGTCTTGCGACGGGCACCGATGGCTTGGGCTGCCGCCCGCATCCGAGCCTCACGCTTGTCAGCGATCTGGCGTGCCTTGCGGTCGTCGTCCACCACGAGGAAGTTGTCCCCTGCGCCGGGAACCGACGTCAGGCCAAGCACCTGGACGGGCATGGACGGCGGTGCCTCGTCGACGTTCTCGCCGGAGTCGTTGATGAGGGCTCGCACCCGGCCGTGGGCCGAGCCTGCGACGATGGAGTCGCCGATGTGCAGTGTCCCGCGGTGCACCAGGACGGTGGCCACCGGACCGCGGCCCTTGTCTAGGTGGGCCTCGATGGCGATGCCCTGGGCCGGCATGTCGGGGTTGGCCCGCAGATCCAGCGCCGCGTCCGCGGTCAGCACGATGGACTCGAGTAGCTCATCGAGGCCGGTGCGCTGCAGCGCGGATACATCGACGAACTGCGTGTCGCCCCCGTAATCCTCGGGGACCAGTCCAAACTCGCTGAGTTCACCGCGGACCCGCTGCGGATCGGCGCCCGGCTTGTCGACCTTGTTGACCGCAACCACGATTGGCACATCTGCGGCCTTGGCGTGGTTGAGCGCCTCGATCGTCTGGGGCATGACACCGTCATCGGCCGCCACCACGAGCACCGCGATGTCGGTCGACTTGGCCCCCCGGGCACGCATGGCAGTGAACGCCTCGTGGCCCGGGGTGTCGATGAATGTGATCTTGCGCGGCTCGTCGTCGACGGTGGTGGCGACCTGGTAGGCGCCGATCGCCTGGGTGATGCCGCCGGCCTCACGTGCCACGACGTTAGTATCGCGCAACGCGTCGAGCAGCTTGGTCTTGCCGTGATCGACATGGCCCATGACTGTCACGACCGGGGGCCGGGAAGCCAAGTCGCTCTCATCGCCAGCGTTCTCGCCGAACTCGAGATCGAAGCTTTCCAGCAGCTCGCGATCCTCGTCCTCGGGCGAGACCACCTCGATGTTGTAATCGAGTTCGGCGCCGAGCACCTCGAGGGTGTCATCTGCCACCGACTGTGTCGCGGTGACCATCTCACCCAGGTGGAACAACACCTGCACCCAGGAGGCCGGTTCGACGCCGATCTTCTCGGCGAGATCTGTCAGCGAGGCGCCACGGCGCAGCCGGACGGTTTGTCCCTCGCCCTTGCGGACGCGCACGCCGCCGATCGAGGGAGCCTCCATCTCGGCGAACTCTTGCCTGCGCTGCTTCTTCGACTTACGGCCACGCTTGCCGCCGCCACCGCGCCCGAAGGCGCCCTGGGTGCTACCTCCGCGACCGCGGGATCCGGGACGTCCACCGCCGCCGGGCCCGCCCATCGGTGGGCCGCCGCAGCCGCCGCCACCGGGACGTCCGCCCCCGCCACCGGGGCGACCGCGGCCACCGCCACCGCCACCGCCACCGGGACGGCCGCTACGGGCAGTTGTGGAGCCGAGCTGGGATGACTGCTGTTTCGGCATCATCGCCGGGTTCGGCCGGGGCAGTCCCGGCAGCCCGCCAGTTCCGCCCGGGCGTGGCATCCGGTCGCCGCCGGGGCGCGGGCCACCGGACTCGCGACGCTGCCCGCCTTCCCGTTGCTCGGGGCGGCGATTCGGGCGAGCTACGCCCATGCCTTGCGAGCTTGCGAAGGGGTTGTTGCCGGGGCGTGGGGCGCCCGGCTTGCGGGAGCCCGACCCTGGCGATGGTGCCGGCCGGGGAGCCGCAGGACGGGGGCCCGGCGTGGGAGCTGAACTCGCAGGTTTGGGTGTGGGCGCCGCGCTCTTGGGTGTGGGCGCCGGGGCCTTCGGGGTGGGCGCCGCAGGCTTGGCCGAAGGCTTCGGTGTCGCGGCCGGGGCGGCGGGCTTGGCCACGGGTGCGTTCTCCGCGGCCGGTTGCTGCCCTGCGGTGGGTGCTCCCGGGGTGGCGTGGGGCGTGGCCGGGGGCGCTTTGGGAGCCGGGGCCTTGGGCGACGGTTTGGCCGTCGGAGCCGACGGGGCGGCGGGCTTGGCCTCGGGAGCGGCCGGTTCGGGCTTGGGACCGTAGCTCTCCCGCAGCTTGCGCACCACGGGGGCTTCAAGGGTTGACGAGGGTCCGCGAACGTACTCGCCGATATCATTGAGGCGGGTCAGCAGCTCCTTGCTGGTGACGCCGAACTCCTTAGCGATCTCATGGACGCGAGGCTTGGCCACTACTCTCCTTCGGGGCCCAGGCCTCATGCCCGGACCAGCTAGTTGATTGACATGCTCATCGTGCGGTACTCATCGAGGGGTCATGAGCGCGAGCTCACTTTCTGGTTGAGGGCCGAGCTAGCCGGCCTGACAGCGACGAGCCCGGCGCTGTCAGCGCAGGGCTTTCATGACACTCTACTCTCGTCGGGCTCCTGGTTCCAGCCGAGTGCGGCGGACGCAGTCTCATATGTCACCGCGATGCCGAGCGCCCGAGACAGCGCCCTTCTTCGGATTGCCTGCGCCAGGCAGGATTTCGTCGCATGGAGATAGGCGCCCCTGCCCGGCAGCCTCGGCCGGGTCGCGGCGATGAGAGTGTCGGCATCACGCACCAGTCGCAGCAGCGATGACTGTGGTGCGCGGCCTCGGCACCCGACGCAGGTGCGCACAGGATTCACGCCGACTGATGTTACCCGGCCGGGCCCGGGCCATTGGCCAGCCGGCTCATCGGCTCTTCCCAGCTGCCGCCTAGCTGGGTCACAGGTCAACGGTTCACAGTGATTGACGAGGCGGCGAAGGCCCGCCGCGAAAGGACACCCACGATGAACCAGAAGAAGCTTGCCGCAGGGATCGTCGGCGGCATCGCCGCCACAGGTCTCGTCGTCGGAGGAGCCCAACTCGCGATGGCCGAGGATGATCAGACCACACCCACACCCAGCATCAGCTCATCAGCGCAGGCTCCTGGGGATCACTCGCGCGTGCGTGCGGGCCGCGGCGGTGGATTCGGCCTCGACAGCCAGGCTCTGGCAAAAAAGCTCGGCGTTACCTCGGCTGAGCTGGACGACGCGCTGGAGGACGTCCACCTCGACATGAACGATGCCGATGATGACGACGCCACCACCAGCGGCGATCGCGACGCCCGGCACGAGGCGATGATCCAGGCCCTCGCCGACGAGTTGGACCTCGACCCCGCCACAGTCCGCACAGCCATGGATGAGCTGTGGACCGAGCGGGACTCACAACGCGCAGCGGAGGTGAACCAGCGGCTCGATGAGGCTGTCGCCGACGGCACCCTCACCCAAGCCGAGGCCGATGCTGTGCGCAAAGCTGTCGACGCCGGGATAGTTTCGGTCCACGGACGCAACAGCTGATTCGGGTTCCTGGATGCTGGGAGGCCGACCACCTGGGTGAGTCGCCTCCCAGCATAAGGATCACGACACCGAAGTATCGGGCTGGATATCGATGCGCCAGCCGGTGAGCCGGGCGGCCAGCCGAGCGTTTTGTCCCTCCCGCCCGATGGCCAGCGACAGTTGGTAGTCGGGCACGATCGCCCGGCAGGCACGCGCGGTTTCGTCGACGACCCTCACGCTGAGCACCTTGGCCGGAGACAGCGCGGCGGCGACGAATACCGCAGGGTCCTCGGAGTAGTCGACGATGTCGATCTTCTCGTCGTCGAGTTCGTTGGTGACCGCGCGGACCCGCTGGCCCATCGGGCCGATGCAGGCACCCTTGGCCGACACACCGCCCTCATGGCTGACCACGGCGATCTTGCTGCGGTGCCCGGCCTCCCGGGCCACCTCCTTGATTTCCACGACCCCCTTGCCGATCTCCGGGACCTCCAATTCGAAGAGCTTGCGTACAAGATTGGGATGGGTGCGTGAGACGACCACTTGGGGGCCTCGCAGCTCACGTCGGACGCTCACGACATAGACCCGCAGCCGACGGCCGTGGCGGTAGTCCTCGCCAGGCACCTGTTCGGCCAGCGGCATGATGGCCTCCAGGGGGCCGAGATCCACCCGGACGGTGCGCGAGTCTCGATCCGCCTGGATGACGCCGGTCAGCACGTCTCCCTCCGAGCCCGAGAAGTGGCCGTACTTCTGCTCGTCCTCGGCCTCGCGGAGGCGCTGGTTGATCACCTGGCGGGCGGTGGCCGCCGCGACCCGGCCGAAGTCCTCCGGGGTGTCGTCGAAGTAGCCGATGACCTCGTCATCATCGTTGAACTCGGGCGCCAGCACCGAGACCTTGCCCGACTTGCGATCAATCTCGACCTTCACCCCCCGCAGCGGATGCTCGGTCTTGTCGTAGGCGTTGAGTAGCGCATCCTCCAGCGTGGTGATCAGGTAATCGAGGCTGATGCCCTTGTCCCGTTCGATCGCGCGCAGCGAAGCCAGATCGATGTCCATGTCAATGCTCCTCGGGGCGGTTGAGTTCGACCTGGACAACTGCCTTGTCGATCTCGCTCAGCTGGTAGGTATGGCGGGTGCGGTCGACCTCGATCGTCACCTCGGCGTCGGTGGCCTCAACGATCCGCCCGGTCTGGGTGGCCTCGGCCAGCCAAAGCTTGACCAGCCGTCCCCGATTGCGCCGATAGTGTGTGGCGTGGCGCAGCGGCGCGTTCACGCCGCGCGTGGTGACCTCGAGCGTGTAGGGCGCCTTGCCCGACACGTCACTGGCATCCAGGGCCTGCGAGATCTTCGACGAGGCAGCCGAGATGTCGTCGAGCAGCGGCCCGCGCCCCTCGGGCCCGTCACCGTCCACGGTGACCCGCACGAGCCGGCGCTTGCCGACCGGGGTGACGTCAAGACTCTCAAGTTCCAAACCGTGGTCTGCCAGCAGCGGCTCGATCAGCGCCTGCAAGCGATCCTGGTCCATGGCGTCCTCCCTATCCGGTTGTGTACCCGTATTGTGATGGGCCAGTGTACCTGCTGGTCGCGCCGGGAAGTATGCTCCAGGCATGCGGCTTTCCCGGCGCCACCTCGTGGCTCTGGCGCCGGGGCTACTGGCCGCCTGCGCACCTGACCCCACCGTCGACGGATCACCCAGGGACCCGTTCGTGGCTCCGACCCCGGATCAGTCGACGCTGACCAGGCAGGCCGCCACCGCCGTCGCGACCCTCGATGCTCTGGCCGTGGAGATCGCCTCGGGCGCCGCCTCGTGGGCCGAGGACCCGGCTCCGTGGGTGGACTGGGCCGCAGCAGTGCGGGCGCAATGCCAGGCCCATCTGTCCCGGTTGCTCGCCCTTGATCCGCTGGCCGGGGGCGATCCGGTCTACGAGGCAGTACCGGATCCGGTGCCGGCCCCTCCCGACACGGACCGGGCCGCCGCGGCCATTGCCGAGGTGACGGCCGCGGCCCGGGATCAGGTGGTCGACGCGGCAGCCAAGGAGTCATCCCAGCCGCTGCGGCTGGCCCTGGCTTCGATCGCGACGGCTATCGCGGCAGCCGCAGCCCGGTCACTGCCCCCGGTGGAGTCCCCGGCGGTTCCGGTGCCATTCGCCACGGCGCAGCGTGAGACGTCCCTGGTGATCGCTTTGAGCCGGGTCTGGGCCCTGATCCAGGGAGTGGAGCGCGGCCTGGGCGTCGTCAACGACGATGCCTTGGCAGATGCCGGTAGGCGGCGCCTGGTCAGCGCCAAACAGCTCCGTAACGCGCTGCGTGCTGAGATCGATGGCCCCGCCCCCCGCCAAGACGTCGCCTACGAGATGCCCAACGCTATGAGCAGCGACCAAGAGATCCGCGCCGCCTGGGCCCAACTTGAGCTGGGCGTCCTGGAGGGGTGGGCCCGGCTGGTTGCCGCAGACGATCAGGCCCCGGCTCCGCGGATCGCCGGCATGATCGGTGCCGTGGCGCAGGTCCAGGCCTTCGGCGGCCGCCTGCCGTGGTGGCCGGGATGGGCCGAGTTGTAGCCCTATCCCAGCAGTGACCGTACCGCGTCGACGGTCTCGGCCAGCGGCACTTCTCGGCGCTCACCGGTGCGTCGATTGCGGATCTCCACCAGGCCTTCGGCTAGGCCACGACCCACCACCACCACCACCGGCATGCCCAGCAGCTCGGCATCGGCGAACTTGACCCCGGGGCTTGCCTTGCGGTCGTCGACGAGCACGTCGACGCCGGTAGCCTCGATCTCGACGGCCAGGTCCATCGCTGCCGCCAGCAGTTCGGTTCCTTTGCCGGTCGCAACGATGTGCACGGGATACGGCGCAAGCGACACTGGCCAGCACAGCCCCTTGTCATCAGCGGTTGTTTCGGCGACGGCGGCCACTGCCCGGGACACACCGAAGCCGTAGGAGCCCATCGTGAGGGTCACGAGTTTGCCGTTCTTGTCGAGCACCCGCAGGCCTAGGGATTCAGCGTAGCGGCGTCCCAGTTGGAAGATGTGCCCCATCTCGATGCCCCGGGCTAGCTGCAACGGGCCCGAGCCGTCGGGTGCCGGGTCCGCGTCGTGGATCGCGGCGACATCGATCCCGCCGTCGGCGGTGAAGTCTCGTCCGGCGACCAGGCCGATGACGTGGTGGCCGGCGAGGCTCGCCCCGGTGACCCAGGTGGTTCCGTCGGCCACACGCGGGTCCAGCAGGTAGCGCACGCCCGAGGTGCCCTTTTCGCCCAGGAGCTGCGTGGCGCCCAGTGCGGGTCCGATATATCCCTTGACGAGATCCGGATGGCTGGCGAAGTCCTCCTCACCGAAGGGCACCGCCTCGGCGGGTTCGACGGCCGCCGCCAATCGTTTGACGTCCACCTCCCGGTCCCCCGGGAGCCCGATCACCAGCGGCTCGCGGGTGCCGTCGGGGTGGTGCAGGATGAAGGCGACGTTTTTCAATGTGTCAGCGGCTCGCCAGGCGCGATCTGCCCGGGGATGGTGCTGGTTGACCACCGCCACCAGGGTGTCGATGGTGGGGGTATCGGGGGTGAGCACCACCTGGGCGGCGGGTGCATGGCTCGCGTCCACCGGCTCGGTGGGCCTGATCCGCACCGCCTCCACGTTGGCGGCATATCCGCCTGGTGAGCGAACGAAAGTGTCTTCCCCGTTCTCGGCCACGACGAGGAACTCCTCCGAGTGGGATCCGCCCATCGCCCCGGCCATGGCGGACACGATCACGTAGCTGAAACCCAGCCGGTCGAAGATCCGTTGATAGGCGGCTCGGTGCGCCTGATAGCTGGCATCCAGCCCGGCGTCGTCGACATCGAAGGAGTACGAATCCTTCATGACGAACTCGCGTCCCCGCAGCAGCCCGGCCCTGGGGCGTGCCTCGTCGCGGTACTTGGTCTGAATCTGGAAGAGATTCAGCGGCAAGTCCTTGTACGAGGAGTAGAGATCCTTGACCATGAGGGTGAACATCTCCTCATGGGTGGGGCCGAGCAACATGTCGGCGCCCTTACGGTCGACGAGGCGAAACAGGTTCTCGCCGTAGTCGCTCCAACGCGAGGTCGCCTCATAGGGCTCGCGGGGCAGCAGTGCCGGGAAACGCACCTCCTGAGCGCCGATAGCGGCCATTTCCTCGCGGCAGATCTCCTCGACCTTACGCAGCACCGACAGGCCAAGCGGCAGCCAGGAGTACACGCCCGGGGCAGCACGGCGGATGTAGCCTGCCCGCACCAGCCAGCGATGGCTTGGTACTTCGGCGTCGGCTGGATCGTCGCGGAGGGTTCGCACGAACAGGCGTGACAGCTTCTCGATCACTCGCGGTCCTTTCGCAGAATTGCTGTGCCGAGCCTATCGCCTGCCCGCGGTGAACTCAGCCGCTGCCAGCAGCGACCCCGCGGGGGATCAGTAGTGGACTGTGGACAGCGACCCGACGGTCTCGAAGCCGAGGCGCTGGTAGACCTTCACGGCCGGGGTGTTGAAGTCGTTCACGTAGAGCGAGACGTGGGTGTAGCGGGTCATGACCCGCCGCAGCATCGAGGCCAGCGCCGACACCGCGAGGCGCTTGCCTCGCTGGTCGGGGCGCACCCACACCCCCTGCAGCTGGGTGTGCGACCCGAGCCGGGGCCCGAGATCGGCCTTGAACAGCACCTCGCCGTCCTCAACGATTCCGTAGGCGTCGTCGTGACGCAGCCGGTCCTGTACGAAGCTCTCGTAGCCGGGTCCGTGTTTGAAGGGTGAGCTGCCGATCTCCTCGGTGTACATCTTCACCGAGGCATCGAGGTAGGCCCCGAAGTCTCGCGGAGTCAGGGCGCGAACCCGCTCGTCGCCGAGCATTGTGGGCGGCGCGTCGAGCAGCATCAGCGGCTGTCGCTGCCGCACATTCGACACGCTCGCCCACGCACCCGGCCAGCGCTCCGACAGACCGACGTAGAGGCCGAGCGCGGCCTGGCTGGGGCCGAGAATAGAACTTGCCCGCCGCACCGGTCCGAGGACCTCCACGAAGCGCGGGATCGCCTCTGGGTCGTGAGTCGCGGGAAACACAGTTCCCCCGTCCAGACACACCCCCGCCAGTTCGTTGTCGCGTTCGAAGCCGTGAAGTACCCCGACCCGGCGGCGATCCAGACCAAACGATGAGATCTTTGCAGCCAGGAACAACGTCTCCACCGGCCGCAGCGCCAAAAAGTCAGTGACTGCGGTACGGTCGCGGGGCCCCAGCACCCGGACCCGTGTGCTCATATCATGACACCGACACTTCGGGCGATCCGGACTCCCCCATCTGGGCCGCGATGCGGCGCGCCTCGACGAGCAAGGTCTCGACGATCTGCTCCTCCGGCACTGTCGAGATGACCTCGCCCTTGACGAAGATCTGTCCCTTGCCGTTGCCGGAGGCCACCCCGAGGTCAGCCTCGCGCGCCTCACCTGGCCCGTTGACCACACAGCCCATGACAGCCACCCGCAGCGGGGCCTCGAGACCTTCGAGTCCGGCGGTGACCTGCTCGGCCAGCGTGTAAACGTCCACCTGGGCACGGCCGCAGGAGGGGCACGAGACGATGTCGAGCTTGCGGGGGCGCAGGTTCAGCGATTCGAGGATCTTGATCCCCACCTTGACCTCCTCCACCGGCGGCGCGGACAGCGAGACGCGGCTGGTGTCGCCGCTTCCCTGACCGAGCAGAATGCCGAAGGCCACCGACGACTTGATGGTGCCCTGGAACGGGGGACCCGCCTCGGTGACACCCAGGTGCAGTGGATAGTCACATTTCTGGCTGAGCAGCTCATAGGCCCGCACCATCACGACCGGATCGTTGTGTTTGACGGAGATCTTGAAGTTGCCGAACCCGACGTCCTCGAACAGCGAGGCCTCCCACAGTGCCGATTCCACGAGGGCTTCGGGGGTGGGCGCGCCGTATTTCTCGAGCAACCGCTTGTCAAGCGACCCGGCGTTGACCCCGATGCGCAGCGAAACGCCAGCGTCGGCGGCGGCCTTGGCGATCTCGGCGACCTTGTCGTCGAAGCGTTTGATGTTGCCTGGGTTGACCCGCACGGCGGCGCAGCCAGCGTCGATGGCCGCGAAGACGTACTTGGGCTGGAAATGGATGTCCGCGATCACCGGGATCTTGGACTTCATCGCGATGATCGGCAGCGCTTCAGCGTCGTCCTGGCTCGGGACCGCGACCCGGACGATGTCGCACCCTGCGGCGGTCAGTTCGGCGATCTGCTGCAGCGTGGCGTTGATATCTGTCGTCTTGGTCGTGGTCATCGACTGGACGCTGATGGGAGCATTGCCGCCGACCTCAGCGCTGCCGACCCTGATTTTACGCGTCGAGCGGCGCGGCGAAAGGGTCGGTGGCGGGGCCGCGGGCATGCCAAGAGCAGTCATGGGCCTCAGCGTACCTGGATCAGAACAAACTGATGGGGCTGACGAGGTCAGCGATAATCAGCACGCCGCCGCCGATGAGCAGGAATCCGCCGACTGCATAGGCCACCGGGAGCAACCGCGCTGTGTCGACTGGTCCTGGGTCGGGCCGTCGGGTGATCCTGGCCGCGGCGCGACGCAGCGCCTCCCACAGCGCGCCGGCCACGTGGCCACCGTCCAGCGGTGGCAGTGGCACCAGGTTCAGCAACGCCACGAACAAATTGACACTGCCGAGCAGCGAGAACCAACTCGCCGCCCGGTCCCCCGCCGGGATCTCCTCGGCAACGCCGAGCTCCCCAGCGGCCCGGCTGGCGCCGATGATCGATATGGGACTGTTGGGATCCCTCGGCTGGCCGGTGAACATGTCCACCGCGACGTTGTAGATCCGCACGGGGAAGCTGGCCAGCGCCACCACTGACATTTCGGTCATCTGCCACATCTGATCGGCCGTCGCCACGACCCCGCCGTGGACAAGTTCGTAGTCGGGGCTCACGCCGAGGAACCCAGCCTCGATGGTGGCCGTGGGATCCAGCCGATCCGGGACTGCGGTCAGCACAGTGTTAACGGGGGGCAGCTCGATGACCTGCCCGTCGCGACGGACCTCGATCACCATCGGGTCATCCCGGTTTTCCCGCACTATCTCGGACAACTCGTCCCAGGCCTCGATGGGCTCACCGTTGAGCGCCACGATCTGATCGCCGACCTTGATTCCGGCCGCGGCCGCAGGGGTGGGCGGGTCGTCGGTGTGGCACACCGCAGGCTCACGCTCGGCGGGGATCACGCATTCGCTGACCCTGGATACCTCGAGGGTCGGCTGGTAGGTGCCGTGGAAGACCTGGATCCCCAGAAAGATCAGGAAGGCCAAAAGAACGTTCATCGCCGGCCCGCCCAGCATGATGATGATGCGCTGCCACACCGGCTTCTCGTAGAACAGGCGGCCCTTGTCGGCGGGGCCGATCTCCTCGTACTCGTAGCTGCGGGCCTGGTCGGCAAACCGGGTGAGCCACCCCTTGGGGCGATCAGTCTGCCGCTCCGGCGGGTACATGCCGATGAGGCGGACGTAGCCGCCCAGCGGCACGAGCTTCACGCCATACTCGGTCCCGTTACGCTGGGTGGACCACAGCGTGCGGCCGAATCCCACCATGTATTGGGTGACCTTGACGCCGAACAGCTTCGCCGGAAGGAGGTGCCCTATCTCGTGCAGGGCGATCGACGCCATGATGAGGGCGAAGAAGACGATCGCAAGTGCTATGACCACGACGGTCAGGATAGCTCGACCCCCAGGTGGCGGCTCGCGCCGGTGCCCAGGCATCCGCTGCGATCACAGCATCGGGGCGCAGTTGGTCGGCGCAGACCGCAGCAGCCAAGGCCTCCGGTGGCCAGGAGCGCCGCAGCGCCGACAGGGCCTGCTGGGGCCACCACCTCAAGGCAGCCCCAGGAACTCGGGCGGGCCGGAACTCCCCCGCCGTGAGGCGATCACGCCGGGGGCCGGCCGCCAATAGGCCCGGTGCTGCCGATGATGAACCGCGCTCCGGGCCCGCGTCTGATCCGGCTCTAGACCACGCCAAATGCCTCCATGGCCCGCGCCACCTTGACGAACCCAGCGATGTTGGCGCCGACGACGTAGTCGCCGGGGCGGCCGTACTCGTCGGCAGTGGCCGCAGTCAGGTCGTGGATGCGCACCATGATGTCGCGCAAGCGCTCCTCGGTGTACTCGAAGGTCCATGAGTCGCGCATGGCGTTTTGCTGCATCTCCAGGGCCGAGGTGGCAACGCCGCCAGCATTGGCTGCCTTACCGGGGCCGAACAGAATGCCGGCTTCCTGAAAGGCGTGGACGCCCTCGGGAGTGGTGGGCATGTTGGCGCCCTCGGCCACCACCTTCACACCGTGCGAGATCAGGGCGTGGGCGTTGCCTGCGTCGAGTTCATTCTGCGTGGCGCACGGCAGCGCGACGTCCACCGGGACGTCCCAGATGCTGCCGCCGGATCCCAGCGATGAGCCGGGGCGGCGCTCGACGTAATCGGCGACGCGTCCCCGCTCCACCTCCTTGATCTGCTGCAGCAGGGCGAGATCGACGCCCGCCTCATCGACGACGTAGCCGCTGGAATCGGAGAAGCCCACCACCGTGGCGCCGAGTTGCTGCGCCTTCTCAATGGCATAGATGGCAACGTTGCCGGAGCCGGAGACACTCACGCGTTTGCCGTCGAGTGACTCGCCACGGGTCTTGAGCATCGCATCGGCGAAGAACACTGTGCCGTATCCGGTCGCCTCGGTGCGCACCAGGGAGCCTCCCCAGTCAAGGCCCTTACCCGTGAGCACCCCGGACTCGTAGCGGTTGGTGATGCGCTTGTATTGGCCGAACAGGTAGCCGATCTCGCGGCCGCCGACGCCGATGTCACCGGCCGGAACATCGGTGTATTCGCCGAGGTGGCGGTAGAGCTCGGTCATGAATGACTGGCAAAAACGCATGATCTCGCCGTCGGAGCGGCCCTTGGGATCGAAGTCTGACCCGCCTTTGCCGCCGCCGATGGGAAGGCCGGTGAGTGAATTCTTGAAGATCTGCTCGAAACCGAGGAACTTGATGATGCCGAGGTACACCGAGGGATGGAACCGCAGCCCCCCTTTGTAGGGGCCCAGTGCGGAGTTGAACTCGACCCGGAAGCCGCGGTTGACCTGCACATTACCCTGGTCGTCTACCCACGGCACCCGGAAGATGATCTGGCGCTCCGGCTCGGCCATACGCTCCAGCACCCGGTTCTCCAGGTACTCGGGATGACGCTCGGCAACGGGTCCGAGGGAATCGATGACCTCCTTGGCGGCCTGGTGGAACTCGGCCTCTCCGGGGTTCCTGGCCACGATGCGTTCGTAGACATCATTCAGGCTGCTATCCATGTAAGTCCTCCTCGGCTGCTAACGAGGACACGGTACAGGTTCCGACCCGCCGTTGGGCGAGTACCCCTTAGGTTGTCGTGGCTGATTTCGTGGCCGCGAGTTGTCCGCAGGCTCCGTCGATCTCCTGGCCGCGGGTGTCGCGGAGGGTCACCGGCACCCCGCGGCGCTCCAGCGTTGCGATGAAGGCGCGTTCGTCGCGTTTGCGAGAGGCTGTCCATTTGGACCCCGGCGTCGGATTCAAAGGGATCAGGTTCACGTGCACCCAGCCCCAGTCCCCGCGGCGCTGCAAGACATCGGCCAGCAGTTGGGCCCGTTCGACTGAGTCGTTGATGTCGCGCATCATCGCGTATTCGATAGAGACTCGTCGTTTCGTGGCGCGGGCATAGTCCCAGGCGGCATCGAGGACTTCGGCGACCTTCCAGCGGGTGTTGACTGGCACAAGTTCGTCACGCAACTCGTCGTCGGGGGCGTGCAGCGAAACCGCCAGAGTAATCGGCAACCCCTCCTCGGTGAGCTGGCGAATTCGAGGCACCAAGCCGACGGTGGAGACAGTGATGCCGCGGGCGCTCATCCCGAACCCGTCCGGGCGCGGCTGCAGCATTGAGCGCACCGCGCCGATGACCGCGCGGTAGTTTGCCAGCGGCTCACCCATTCCCATGAAAACTATGTTGTTGAGCCGCCCGCTGGCTCCGGGCACCTGGCCCGAGGCCAGCAGCTGGTCGGCGGCCAGCACCTGGCCGGTGATCTCGGCCTGGGACAGGTTGCGCTGCAACCCGTTTTGGCCTGTGGCGCAGAACGGGCAGGCCATGCCGCATCCCGCCTGGCTGGACAGGCACAGAGTGCTCCGGTTGGGGTAGCGCATCAGGACCGATTCGACCAGCGCCCCGTCATGGAGTCGCCACAGGGTCTTGACGGTCGTGTCGTCGTCGCATGCCTGTCTGGTGACGGGGCTCAGCAGGATCGGGAACAGCTGGGCGGCAAGATCCGGCCGGATTGCGCCAGGCAGGTCCGTCCAGTCCTCCGGCCGGTCACTGAGGCGTTCAAATACCTGGCGGGAGATCTGATCCGCGCGGAACCCTGGCAGGCCGAGACGTTCGACGGCTGCCCGGCGCTCGTCGGCGCTCAGGTCCAGCCAGTGGGTGGGTGCCTTGCCGCGCTTGGGCGCGTCGAAGATCAATGGCAGCGATGTCACAGCTGGGCCAGATCAAGATGAAGGACCAGCCAGCCGACGGGGACCGCGAACAGCATCGAATCCAGCCGGTCCATGACTCCCCCATGTCCCGGTAGGAAGTTCGACATGTCTTTCAATCCAGCTCCTCGCTTGATAAGTGACTCCACTAGGTCGCCCAGGGTCCCCGAGAGCGCGGTGGCTAGGCCGAGAATGACGCCCACCCACCATGGTTGACCCAGCACCCACACCGCGGCTGCCAGGCCTACGGCAGCGGCGGTGCCGAGCGCCCCACCGAGCCCCTCCCAGGTCTTCTTCGGGCTGATCCGCGGCGCCATCTTGTGTCGCCCGAATAGCGACCCGAATGCATATGCCCCCGTGTCGGCGGCGATGACGCACACGATGATCGAGATCGTGCGCAGGTTCCACTGCGGCTCGGCCATCAGCAGCGGCACGAACACCCCCATCAAGGGGATGTAGGTGATGATCAGCGCGCTGGCGGCAGCATCGGGGATGAAATCCTCCGGGCCCAGCCGCAGCCGCGCCACGAACGATGCCATCATGGTGCCGGCCAGGCAGCAGACGATGAATGTCGTCGGCGAGATGGGCAGGTGCAGCACAGTGACCAGGTAGCCGCCGATCACGCTGACCGCGGTGCCGGTGATGATGACCTTGGCCGAGGAACGCATTCCGACGCGCAGCAGGGCGTGATGCACCTCGAGAGCGCCGAGGCAGAACCCGACGGCGACGAGTCCGATGAACAGCCAGGGGGCGAAGAAGAGCCCCACTGCAATGGCACCGAACAGCACGACACCGACACCAATGGCAACGGGAAGGTTGCGCCCTGCGGTGGGCGTCGAGGCTGTCTGGCTGCTGCTGGTCATCAGACTTCGCTGAGCTCGGCTTCCTTGTGTTTGAGGAGCTCCTCGACTTGCTCCACGTGCTTCTTTGTGGTGGCGTCCATCGACTTTTCAGCCCGGGAGAGCTCGTCTTCGGAGATCTCGCCGTCCTTTTGGAGCTTCTTCATCTGATCCATCGCGTGGCGACGGACGTTGCGGATCGCCACGCGGCCTTCCTCGGCCTTGTGCTTGGCGAGCTTGATGTATTCTTTGCGCCGTTCCTCGGTCAGGGGCGGGATCACGATGCGGATGGCGTTGCCGTCGTTGCTGGGGTTGACGCCGAGGTCAGAGTCGCGGATGGCTCGTTCGATGCCCCCGATCGCGCTGCGATCGAACGGGCTGATCAGCAGCGAACGCGGGTCGGGCGAAGTAAACGTTGCCAGCTGCTGTAGCGGTGTGGGCGCACCGTAGTAATCGGCTTCCAGCTTGCTGAACATCGCCGGGTGGGCCCGCCCGGTTCGGATGGTGGCCAGATCCTCGCGGGCGAAGTCGACCGCGTGCTGCATCTTTGACTTGGTTTCCTTCTCGATGTCGGCGATCACTCGGCCGACCTCCTTTCGTGTGTGGTCACCGCGACACCACGGTACCGATGGGTTCGCCGTTGACGACCCTGGCGATGTTGCCAGGCTTGGTCAGGTTGAAAAACACCATTCGCAGATCGTTGTCACGGGCCAGCGAAATGGCGGTGGCGTCGGCCACCTTGAGGTCTTCGGCCAGGAACTGGTCGTAGCTGAGCCGGTCATGCATCACTGCCTCGGGGTGCAGGTTCGGGTCCTTGTCGTAGACCCCGTCCACACCTTGCTTGCCCATCAGCAGCACCTCGGCGCCGATCTCAAGGGCTCGCTGGGCAGCGACAGTGTCGGTGGAGAAGTACGGCATCCCGGATCCGGCACCGAAGATGACCATGCGCCCCTTCTCCAGGTGGCGCTCGGCACGCCGGGGAATGTAGGGCTCGGCCACTTGGCCCATGGTGATGGCGGTCTGCACTCGAGTGGCGATGCCCGCCTTCTCGCAGAAGTCTTGTAGCGCGAGACAGTTCATCACTGTGCCGAGCATGCCCATGTAGTCGGCGCGGTCACGTGCCATCCCGTTGCGGCTGAGTTCGGCCCCACGAAAGTAGTTGCCGCCGCCAACAACCACCGCAACCTGGGTGCCGGAGCCGACAACCTCGGCGATCTCCGCCGCGATCGAGGAGACAACGGCTGGATCGACGCCCAGCTGCCCACCGCCGAATGCTTCGCCGGAGAGCTTCAGTAGGACCCGTTGGTACGCCATGTACACCTCACCTGGGTTGGGGATATCTGCTTCAGCCTAGCGCCCGAGAAAGATCTATGCTCGAACGCGGGCGTGCGCCGCACCCCTGGGTGGGGCGCGGCGCACGCACGCGAACAGGGCTTAGGAGCCGACCGCGAACCGAGCGAAGCGGGTGAATTTTTTTCTATTTTTTGCCAGGGCGGCCGCGACTGTCTTCTTGTCTTCCCACACAGCCATTTGGTCCACGAGGCAGAACTCCTTGAAGTAACCGTTGAGCCTGCCCTCGATGATCTTCGGCAGGGCCCCCTCGGGCTTGCCCTCTTCGCGGGCGGTGGCCTCAGCGATCCGGCGCTCATGCTCGACGATGTCGGCCGGCACCTGCTCGCGGGTCACGTAGCGGGGGCTCATGGCTGCGATCTGCATCGCCACCTGATGAGCCAGCTCGTCGCTGCCTGCCTCGTACTCGACCAGCACACCCACCTGCGGCGGCAGGTCGGAGGCACGGCGGTGCAGATACAGGTGAGTGGTGCCGGAGAAGTTTGCCACATTGGCAAGCTTCAGATTCTCACCGAGCTTGGCGCCCAGCGAGGTCACGGCATCGACGACCGTGGTTCCGTCCTCAAGCGTGATGGCCTCGGCGGCCGCCAGGTCCGCGGGGCCCTGCGCGAGAACAGCGTTGACGATCTGATCCGCCAGGTCGGTGAACTCGGCGTTCTTGGCCACGAAATCGGTCTCGGCCGCGAGCTGGATCAGGACAGCCTCGCGCCCGGCGACGATCCCGTTGGAGGCTTCACGCCCGGCCCGCTTGGCGGCCTTGGCTAGGCCGGAGATCCGCAGCACCTCGATCGCCTGGTCGAAGTCGCCTTCGGCCTGGGTGAGCGCGTTCTTGGCGTCCATCATCCCCGCGCCGGTAGCGTCGCGGAGCTTCTTTACGTCGGCAGCAGCAATTGCCATGTGTATCTTTCCGTTCTTGGTGTGCGAAGGGCTACTTGGTGGCCGGCTCGTCGGCGGCAGCGGCGGCTTCCTCAGCCGACGCCGCGGCAGCCTCGGCGAGGGGAGTATCGGCGGCATTCTCGAGTTCAGCTGCCGCAGCGTCGGTGGCCTCGACCACCTCGGCCTCGGCTGCAGCTGCGGGCTCCTCAGCTGGCTGGGCGAGCAACTCGCGCTCCCAGTCGGGCATTGGTTCGGCCTCGACCTCGTCTCCGGTGCGGCCCGATGAGCGGGCGATGAGCCCCTCGGCCACGGCGTCGGCCACGATACGAGTGAGCAGCGCGACGGAGCGGATGGCGTCGTCGTTTCCGGGAACCGCGTAGTCGACCTCATCGGGATCGCAGTTGGTGTCCAGGATCGCAACCACGGGGATGTGCAGCTTGCGGGCCTCGTCGACGGCGAGGTGCTCCTTCTTCGTGTCGACGATCCATACCGCCTGTGGCGTGCGGGGCATGTCGCGGATGCCGCCCAGGCTCTTATTGAGCTTGGCCTTCTCGCGCTCGAGCTGGAGCAGTTCCTTCTTGGTCAGCCCGGTGGAGCCCGCGTCGTCGAAGTTGATGGCTTCGAGCTCCTTGAGCCGCTGGATCCGCTTGGTGACGGTGTGGAAGTTGGTCAGCATGCCGCCGAGCCAGCGCTGGTTGACGTAGGGCATTCCCACGCGGGTCGCCTGATCGGCGATGGCTTCCTGGGCCTGCTTCTTGGTGCCCACGAACAGCACCTGTCCGCCCCGGGCAACAGTCGACTTCACGAATGCGAAGGCCTTGTCGATGTAGCTGAGGCTCAGCTGCAGGTCAATGATGTAGATACCATTGCGCTCGGTGAAGATGAAGCGCTTCATCTTGGGGTTCCAACGGCGGGTCTGGTGCCCGAAGTGAACGCCCGATTCGAGCAGCTGGCGAGTGGTGACGACGGCCATGGCCGGTCCTTTCACGGCGGCCCGAAGGGGTCCGCCCGAAACTCGGGTGAGCCGTGGCTCACGGGTGGTTATCGTTGACCACGGCTCGTGCCGTGGCCTTCCTGATACGCCCGGCGACTGAACCCACCCGAAGGTGGGACCACTGAGCCGCCGACGGTTACCCGCGAGAGCGTATGCGATGTCAACCGGACAGGCCGGTCGCGATCCTCATGGTAGCGCGCCGCGACGAGGCCGACCAAGTCTCGAGCTCTGGATTGTCCACAGCCGCTGCGTCTGCTGCGACATGGGCGGCGCACCGGCCCACAGTGCTGCAATGCGACGGATCTTGTTGGCGGTGGCGGCCCTGCTGGTACTTCCCCTGGTGGGGGTCCCCCCGGCCCACGCCGAGGATGGCCTGATCCTGGAACCTCCGGTGGCCGGTTCGGTGGTCACGGGCTTCTCGCCCGGCTCCACTCGATATTCGGCGGGGCACCGCGGCGTCGATCTGGCGGCCGGCCTCGGGGATCCGATCCGGGCGGCGGCCAGCGGCACGGTCTGGTTCGCCGGTTCGGTGGGCGGCAGGGATTCGGTGTCGATCGACCACGGCAACGGCCTGCGCACCACCTACACCCCGGTGAAGGCCTCAGTCGCGGCCGGAGATTCGGTGAAGGCCGGTGAGGTCATCGGGACGCTGAGCACGTGGCCGGGTCACTGTGCCGGTGAGTGCCTGCATTGGGGGCTAACCGATGGCACCGATTACTTCGACCCCACCGATTACCTGAAAACCGCCCCGATCCGGCTGTTACCCGAGGGCACGACGCCCGCCCCCGTGGTCTGGCTACCGTCGGTGGCGTCCGGGCCCGGATCGTTGCCGGTGGCGGGGCGGTTGACCTCGCCCTACGGTATGCGACGTCACCCAGTCACCGGGGTCATGAAGCTGCACGACGGTACCGATCTAGCCGCGCCCTGTGGCACTCCGGTCCGGGCGACCTGGGCCGGCACTGTCACGTCGGCGGGCTACGACGGCGCGTATGGGTACCGGGTCATCGTGGCAGATGCCGCTGGCCGCAGCGGATATGCCCACCTGGCCTCGATGTCGGTCCGGGCCGGGGACACCATCCAAGCGGGGACTGTGCTGGGAACAGTCGGCTCCACGGGGATGTCCACCGGCTGCCACCTCCACTGGATGGTGTGGCGGGGCGGCAGCACGGTTGACCCGATGGGCTTGGTCGACACCTAGCCAGGGGCGCTCACGCGCGCGGATGGGCTTGCCGGAATGCCTCGCGCAGGCGCTCGGAGGTGACATGGGTGTAGATCTGAGTCGTGGCGATCGATGAGTGCCCCAGCATCTCCTGGACACTTCGCAGGTCGGCACCGCCTTCGAGTAGGTGGGTTGCCATGGCGTGGCGAAGTCCGTGTGGGCCCACCTCGGCCCCGGCAGCGGCAGTGGCGGAGGTGACCACGCGGCGCGCCACCCTCGGGTCGAGTCGGCCTCCCCTAGCCCCGAGGAACACTGTGTCCGGGCTGGTGTCGCGGACCACCCCCGGTCGGCGGGCCAGCCAGTGCTGCAGCGCCGCCCATGCCGGCCGCCCCACCGGAACCGTGCGTTCCTTGCCACCCTTGCCCAGCACCCGCACGGCACGGCGATCCGAGTCTAGGTCGCTGAGCCGCAGCCCGCATGCCTCCGAGACCCGCAGGCCTGAGGAGTACAGCAGCTCCAGCAATGCGGCGTCCCGGAACGCGAGAGGCTCGGCGTCCGGAGCCGCCTGACCCGCGGCCGCGTCCAGGGCGTCGTTGACCACAGACTTCGCGGGAACCGTCGGCAGTGTCCTGCCCCGCCGGGGGGCTCTCAACCGGGCCGCGGGGTCCGTGGCGATGAGACCCTCCCGAGTGGCCCAGGCGAAGAAGCCTCTCGCGCAGGAGACCCGGCGCCGCACCGTCGCCGAGGCGGCTCCCGCCTCCACCAGGTCGGATAACCAGGCGCGCAACTCGGACAGGCTCACCTCAGCCAGGCCCCGCTGCGCGTGCTGCTCCAGTGAGCGCAGGTCCGACAGGTAGGCTCGGACCGTGTGCTCGGAGCGCCCTCGCTCGCTGGTCAGGCGCAGCCGGTACTCCTCCAGCACCTGATCCCAGCCAGCCATGACACTAGTGTGCCCTCGCGGCCCGCACCACCTGGCCCAGACACCCCGAGGCGGCAGGCACCGGGCTGACGATCACGGCATACTGGGGGCGCACTCATCAAAGGAGCACATGTATGCAGGCCGACCTGACCACCGGGGGCACAGTGTTGCCCATCACCCGCTGGGGCACGCCCGTCATGCACGCCCCCACGGCCCTGGTCACCGAATTCGATGCTGGGCTGGAGCAACTAGTGCGCGACATGTTCGCCACGATGCGCCGCGCCGAGGGGGTGGGGCTGGCCGCCACCCAGGTCGGTGTCGGTCGCTCATTGTTTGTCTACGAATGCCCCGAAGCGAACGACGTGATTCAGCGTGGCGTTGTCTGCAACCCGGTGGTGAGCCTGCCGACCGGCAAGGAACGCCAGCTGGATTCCGGCGAGGAGGGGTGCTTATCCCACCCCGGCGGGTTTTCGACGGTATCGCGGCCCGATGTCGCCGTG
>JBKEBG010000103.1:0-17786 GCA_047972985.1 Arachnia sp. | reverse complement strand
GTGTTCCTCACGATGCACCTGCTCAACGCGAGCCGCGACGAGCCCAACGGCACTGCGGCGCTGCTGTTTCGCCGCGTGCAGCACGTCATCGACACTGTGGAAGCAGGGCTTGGCGTCACTCTCGATCCCGACACCCCCGACTATGCGCGCTTCATCCTCCACGTGCAGTTCCTGATGCAGCGCCTGGTGGACCGCACGATGCTCGCCAGTGGAGACACGTCGTTCTTCGAGTTCGCCCGGCACAGCTACCCCCGCTCACACGCCATCGCGGAGAGCGTCAAGGCCTATGTCGCCGCCGCCACCGGTTCCGAACTCACCGACGAGGAGATGCTCTATGTCACGGTTCACGTGGAGCGGCTCCGCTCGCTGGTGGCCCCCGATGAGCCAGACACGCCTGTGGTAGATTGATTCTCGGCAGGGCTTCCCGCCCTGCCGAGAATCTGGATTGTTACCGCTGCGGCGGGCAAAACCTGAACTCACATCACCATCTGGCGATGAACGAGTTCAGGTTTTTTTGTTGCCCTCGCACGGCTAGCTGTCCAGCGACAACACAAGGCCGCAGTGGAGCGGCGAAAGGAAGGCGGATCCCATGGCGGATTACGCGAAGACCGCGGAGAGTGTCCTGCGCGGTGTCGGTGGCAAAGGCAATGTCACCTCGTTGGTGCACTGTGCCACCAGGCTCCGATTCGTCCTCAAGGACGAATCCAAAGCCGATGCGGCTGCGCTGAAGGCAACACCAGGTGTCATCACCACCACCCAGGCCGGTGGCCAGTATCAGGTAGTGATCGGCAATGACGTTCCCGAGGTATACGCCGAGATCGGCAAAATGAGCGGGCTCGGCGCCGGTAGTGGTGGCGGCGATGACGATGCCCCCAAGGGCAACCTATTCAACCGCTTCATCACGATGATCTCGTCGATATTCACCCCCCTGGTCTGGGCGTTGGCGGCTACCGGCCTGCTCAAGGCATTCCTGTCCACGGCCCAAACCTTCGAGTGGATCGATCCTGAGTCCTCGACGTTTGCGATGCTCAACGCGCTTTCCGACGGGTTCATCTACTTCTTGCCCGTGGCGCTGTCGATCACCGCGGCCCGCTACTTCAAGGCATCCGAGTTCACCTCCCTCGCGATTGCCGCCGCGCTGGTCTATCCCACGATAGTGGCGATGAATGGTGCGGAGGGCCTGACCTTCTTCGGCATCCCCGTCACGATGGTCAGCTACGTCTCATCGGTCATTCCGGTGATCTTGATCGTGTGGCTGCAAAGTCACGCCGAGAAGTTCCTCAACTCGGTACTTCCCGGTGTCATCCGCCGCTTCGTCACCCCGATGATCGTGATCCTGGTGGCGGTTCCGCTGGTGTTCTTGGTGGTCGGCCCGATCTCCGATGTCGTGTCCTCTGCCATCGGAAGCGGCATCAATTGGCTGTTTACCACCGCGCCCTGGCTGGGCGGTGCCATCGTGGGTGGCCTATGGCAGGTCTTGGTCATCTTCGGCCTGCACTGGGGCATGGTCCCGCTCTTCCAGGTTGAGCTGGCCACCACCGGGCACATCGCGCTCCTGGCGCCGGTCTTCGCCGCCGTGCTTGCCCAAGCCGGCGCCGTCGCCGGGGTCTGGGTGCGCACCCGGAGCCAAACCATGCGCTCGCTGGCGGCCCCCGCCACCTTGTCCGGTTTCCTGGCGGGCATCACCGAACCGGCCATCTACGGTGTGAACCTCCCGCTGAAGCGGCCATTTGCCTTCGGGATCCTCGGTGGCGTCGTCGGCGGCGCGATCATCGCGATGGGCAACGTGTTCTCTGGCGCCTTCGTGGTTCCCTCTGGTCTTGCCCTGCCCGCGCTGTTCGGTAACGGCAACATGGTGCTGATGGTGATCGGCCTGGCAGCCGCCATCCTCATCCCGTTCCTGATGGTTGTCATACTGGGCTTCAAGGAACTGGACGAAGAAACCGCCACCCCCGCCGTCTCGGCGGGTGATGTGGCTGTGCTGAGCCCGGTGGATGGCACAGTCATCGCGTTGAGTGAGGTCTCTGACGCTGCCTTCGCCGAAGGCTCGCTCGGCCAGGGCGTGGCGATCCAGCCGCGCTCGGGTGCCGTGTACGCACCCTTCGACGCCACAGTCTTGGTGGCCTTCCCCACCGGTCACGCCTTCGGGCTTCGCCACTCGGATGGGACCGAGGTGCTGATCCACATCGGGCTTGACACCGTCAAGCTCAACGGGGAGCACTTCACCAGCCGGGTCGAATCCGGCCAGGAGGTCCGCGCCGGCGACCTGCTCGTCGAGTTCGACCCCGATGCCATCAAGGCGGCCGGTTACGACATCACCACCCCGGTAATCGTCACCAATCCCGACATGTACCCGTTGGTTGCCGCGACGGCATCGGGCCCCGTGGCCCACGGCGAGCCCCTATTCACGGCGGTCGCGGCCGAGGCCGCCGGATCTCGCGCGTAAGGAGAAACCATGACCATCAGATTCCCCGACGGTTTCCTCTGGGGCGGCGCCACCGCCGCCAACCAGATCGAGGGAGCCTTCGACCAGGACGGGAAGGGCCTCTCGGTGCAGGACGTGATGCCGCGCGGCATCTCGGGCCCACGCACCCAGGCCCCCACCCCCGAGAACCTCAAGCTCGTTGGCATCGACCACTACCACCACTACGAGCAGGACATAGCGCTGTTCGCTGAGATGGGCTTCGGCGTCTACCGGTTCTCGATCGCGTGGAGCCGGATCTTCCCTCACGGGGATGAGACCGAGCCGAATGAGGCCGGCTTGGCGTTCTACGACCGGGTGCTCGATGAACTTGAGCGCCACGGCATCGAACCGCTCGTGACCATCTCGCACTACGAGACGCCGCTGCACCTGGCCGAAACCTACGACGGTTGGACTGACCGCCGCATGATTGGGTTCTACGAGCGCTATGCCCGCACCCTGTTCGAACGCTACGGCTCACGCGTGAAGTACTGGTTGACGTTCAACGAGATCAATTCGCTGGTCCACGCCCCATTCATGTCGGGGGGCATCAATACGCCCAAGGAACAGCTCAGCGAGGCTCAGTTGTACCAGGCGATGCACCATGAGCTGGTGGCCTCGGGGCGCGTCACCCGAATCGCCCGCGAGGTGGCGCCGCAGGCGCAGATCGGGTGCATGGTGCTGGCGATGCCGGTGTATCCGCTCTCGCCGTCCCCGGCCGATGCCCTCGCGGTGCTGGCCAGCGACCACGGCAACCTGGTCTACGGCGACGTGCACACCCGCGGACGCTACCCGGGCTACTTCCTGCGCAGCCTGCGGGAGAAGGGCATCGAGCTCGATATCACCGACGCCGACCGGGAGGACCTGAGTAACACTGTCGATTTCGTCTCGTTCAGCTACTACATGTCGGTGGCCGAAACCGCCGACCCGGAGCTGCGCATTGCGGGCGAGGGCAACATCATGGGCGGGGTACCCAATCCAACGCTGCCTGCCAGCGAGTGGGGCTGGCAGATCGACCCGATCGGGCTGCGCCTGGTGCTCAACCAGTTCTGGGACCGGTGGCAAAAGCCGCTGTTCATCGTCGAGAACGGGCTGGGAGCCAAAGACCAGCTGGTCGAAGCCGACGGCGTCACCACAGTGATCGATGACTATCGCATCGCCTACATGAACGACCACCTGGTGCAGGTGGCCGAGGCGATCAATGACGGCGTCGAGGTGCTCGGCTACACGTCGTGGGGGTGCATCGACATCGTCAGCGCCT
This sequence comes from Arachnia sp., assembly GCA_047972985.1. GTDB lineage: Bacteria > Actinomycetota > Actinomycetes > Propionibacteriales > Propionibacteriaceae > Arachnia. The sequence continues at coordinate 14,064 of JBKEBG010000103.1, read as the reverse complement.
CCACGGCCCAGCTGAGCAAGCGGTACGGCTTCATCTACGTCGACCGCAACGACGACGGCACCGGCAGCCTCAAGCGCTACCGCAAGAAGTCGTTCGGCTGGTACCGCGACGTGATCGCCAGCAACGGCGGGGTGCTGCAGGCCTGAACCCCCACGCGGCGCGGGCCCCTGTGAATGGGCCCGCGCCGCCACATCCCAGCGAAAGGAAATCGTGACCCCCACACCTAGCCGTAGCGTGTTCCTCGACGTCGATGGCACCTTGATGCAAGACGGCAGCTACATCCCGCCGTCGGCAGCCGCCGCGGTGCGCAGCGCACGCCGCAACGGCCACCGGGTGTTTCTCAGCACCGGGCGGGGTATGAAGGAACTTGCCGGAGCGGTCCTCGACATCGGCTTCGACGGGGCAGTCACCAACGGCGGCGGTTTCGCCACCGCCGGCGACGAGGTGGCGGTGGCGCATCTGCTTTCCGAGGCGGATGTGGCCCGCATCCGGGAGTGCTTCGGCGCCCATGGGGTGCACTGGTTCTGGCAAACCTATGACCGTATGTTTGCCGGCCCGGGCCTGGCCGCGGTCCTCGACGAGGCCCTCGCGCGGGATCGGGAGCGTTGCCGCGCCGCCGGTGGGGATCCCGATGACCCGAATTTCTACAGCGTCGGCATGAAAACCTTCGATGATGACGCGCTGCTGCGCCCCGGCCAGATCGCCAAGGCTGTCTTCCTCAGCGACGCCGCCGATGCTGTCGCCGCGGTCCTTGATGAGCTGCGCAGCGACTACTCGGTGGTCGAGGGCACGATCCCGGTCCCGGCAGGCAGCTCAGGGGAGGTGGCTGCGGCCGGGGTGAACAAGGGCACCACGATCCTTGAGCTGCTCGCGCACCTGGGCCTGGACCCGGCCGATGCCATCGGCGTCGGAGACAATTGGAACGATGCCGAGATGTTCGAGGTGTGCGGGACTGCCATCGCGATGGGCAATGCCGCACCCGGCGTGCAGGCCCTGGCCGATGAGGTGACCGCCGCTATCGACGCCGACGGCATCCACATAGCGTTCGAACGGCACGGGCTGCTGTGAGCCGGGGAAGGCAGCAACAATGGATCAGGTGAGGCACCGCGAAAGCGTCATCTTCCTCGACGTGGATGGCACCATCCTCGAACACGGGACAGTCATCGCCCCGTCGACTATCGCGGCGATCCGCGAGGCCCGCGCCCGCGGTCACCTGGTCTACCTGTGCACCGGCCGCGGCGCCGGTGACATCCACCCCGATGTGCAGGCGATCGGCCTCGACGGGGCGATCACCAACGGCGGCGCCTTCGCCAGCCACGGTGACGAATTGATCCTGGCGCGCCCGATGCCGGCCGATGCTGCCCAGCGGCTGGTGGACTATTTCGAGGCCCACGGGCTGCTGTACTTCCTGCAGACCTACGAGCACGTCTACGCCAGCGACGGCATCCTCGACTTCGCCCGGGAGTTCCTGGAGGCCCGCCGAGCACAACACAGCCTCGACCGGGCCCGGCTCGGGTTGCCAGAGGCCGAGCTCACCGACGCCGCGCTGGGTGCCGGTTACCGCAGTGTCGCGCAGGCTGACCTCGACGGCATCGCCAAAGCAGTATTCGTCAGCCCCACCTCCGAGACCCTCGGCCAGGCCCAGCGTGACCTTGGCGACAGGTTCCTCGTGATTCCGGGCAGCCTGCCGATGCCGGGCGGCTCCAACGGTGAGGTCAGCCTGCTCGGCACCGATAAGGGCAGCGGTGTCAGGTCGATGCTCGCGCACCTGGGGCGCCCGGTGGAGGCATCGGTCGGGATCGGCGACAGCTGGAACGACCGGGAGATGTTCGACGTCGTCGGCACGTCGGTGGCGATGGGTCAGTCGGACCCGGCGCTGCAGGCGCACGCCGACCTGGTCACCAGTGACGTACTCGACGACGGGGTGTGGAACGCCTTCGTGCGGCTCGGGCTGATCAGCGGCGACGAGTCCCGGCCCGGTCCAGCAGCAGATTGAGCAGGCCACTGCCCGCCACGATACCCGCGGAGATCCCGATCCCGGCGAGTGCGGCAGAGGTGCCGAGGTTCTGCGCGACCCAGCCGGTCACCGCCGCCGCGAAGGCTTGCCCGAGGACGACACCCGAGCCGAGCATCGTCATCACAGTGGCCGAGCGCCCGAGCGGGCTGCGCAGCGCCGCCAAGTGATACAACGTCACCAGGGTGGGGCCGATCCCGATCCCGATGACGAACAGCACCACTGTGACACCGAGGATTGAATCGGCCAGCCACAGCGCCAGCGATCCGAGGAACATCACCGACGAGAACCAGACCCACCGAGCCGAGGATGTGAAGCGGGGCGAGAACCATGCCCCGGCCAGCGCGAAGATAGCTGAACTGATTCCCATCGCCCCATAGATGAGCCCTGCCTGTTCGGAGACCCCCCGATCGGCCATGAATGACGTCAGCCAGGTCAGGGTGGAGCCGAAGAACAGCCCGATCCCGAGCATCCCCCCCACCACTATGAGCACTCCGGGGCGGAACAGCTCGGCGATGGGGGCCGCCCGGCGTGGTTGATCCGAGGGAGTGTCCACCAGTTGCGCGCTCGGGTGCAACGCGAACCAGGTGACGAAGATCAGCGTCAGGCCCGCGGCCCCGATCACCGGCGCAGCCGGGGTGAGCGTCGTCGCCAAGATCCCCACCATGACCGGCCCGAAAACGAAGACCACCTCGTCGGCCGCCGATTCGTAGGCCATCGTCCCGGTCAGGGTGCTCGCCCGGCGCTGGGCCGGTATGCCGTGCCCGATGATCCCGACCAGCCGGCTGCGCGACATCGGCGCCACCTGGGGTGCCGTAGCGCCCACGACGAAGGCGATCGCCAGGAGCGCCGGTTCGGGGGCCGCCGCGGCCGCCACCCACGCCAGGCTCGCCATGGCGAGGCTGCTGGCGATCGCGGCCGCCAGCAGGACTCGGCGCTGCCCCCACCTATCTGCGGCGGAGCCGATGAGTGGTCCGAAGACAGCGGTGCCGATCCCCGCCGCCGCGGAGGTGAGCCCGCCGAGGGTCAAAGAGTCACGTTCTCCCACCACCAGGGTCAGCATGCCCACCACGAGCATGGCGAAGGGGAGCCGGGCGATGAGGGCCACGGGGAAGTAGCTGCGGCCCGCGAGCTGCACGAGGGAAGGGACGTCGTCGGTCATGCTGCCTCCACAGACGCGGGCCTCGGCCCGCGGCGAATTGTGCCGCCTTAACCGGTCGTCAGGTAGTTGCACTCCAGCCGTCAAAGGTAACCGGCCCGCGCCGCGGCGGCCAAACCGCACTGGCGCCCGGGCCGTTGCCCGCCGAGGGTGCTGAAAAGTGCGGCGAGGTGGCTGATCTGGGCCGACTCGCCGAGGCTGTGGCCCCCTCGCCGCACTTTTTCAGTAACTTCCCGGGTGCCCCGGGGGATGTCTACGTCTCGGCCAGCGACTCCCCTGTCCGTTCGGGCAGGGCCAGCGCCGCGATCATCGCCATGAGGAACATCCCGCCGAAGATCCCGAACAGCACCGGCTGACCACCTAACCGGAGCAGCAGCGGCACCAGCAGGGGAGCTGACATGGCGGCGATCCTGCCGAAGGCAGTGGCCGCTCCCGAGCCGGTGGCGCGCATGATTGTCGGATACACCTCGGGGGTCACCGCGTACAGCGCGCCCCAGGCGCCGAGATTGAAGAAGCTCAGGACACAGCCGGCGGTCAAGGCCGTGGCATACAGCACTGTTTCGTTGCCGGGGGCGATGGCCTGGGCGAGTTGTGGCGCGAGGCCGTAGGCCACCGCGCCCACCGCAGAGCCGGCGAGGAATGTCGCGAGGGTCCGGCGGCGGCCCCAGATTTCGATCAGGATCGCCGATACTGCATAGCCGGGGATCTGAGCCAGGGTCATCAAGAGGGTGAATTGGAATGAACGCACCAGCGTCATGCCGTTTTGCACCAGGAGCGTCGGCAGCCAGATGAATGCGCCGTAGTAGGCGAAGTTCACCCCGAACCAGGTCAGCCAGAGCGCGGCTGTGCTGCGCCGGAACCGCGCCGTCCATAGCCCGCGCCAGGGGATCTTCGTTGCTTTGTTGAATACCTCCGGTGCCTTCTGGGAATCGGGGGTGACAACGCCGGCTGCCGCCTCGAAGTCCTTGACGATCGCCTCGGCTTCTTGATGCCGGTCCTTGGATTCGAGGAAGCGCACGGATTCGGGCAGCCCGAAGCGGATCACCAGCGACCACAGCGCGGGAATTGCCCCCAGCGCCAGCGCCCAGCGCCAGCCGTTGGCAACATTGGGAACCAGGAAGTAGCCGATCAGCGCGGCCGCGAGCCACCCCACCGCCCAGAACGATTCCAAGGCCACCACGATCCGGCCGCGGATCCTCTTGGGCGCGAACTCGGACACCAGTGTTGAGGCCACCGGTAGCTCGGCCCCCAGGCCCATTCCCACGATGAACCGGAACACTATGAGCATCACCAGGCCCGTCGACAGCGCCGACAACCCCGTCGTGATCCCGTACACGAGCATCGTGAGAGCGAACACCTGACGTCGCCCTATCTTGTCGGCAAGTAACCCGCCAACGGAGGCACCGACGGCCATGCCGACGAAGCCGATGGAGCCAAGGACGGACAGCTGCGTCGCAGTGAGCGACCACTCGGCGACCAAGGCCGCCATGATGAACGAAATGAGCCCGATGTCCATCGCGTCCAGGGCCCAGCCGATCCCGGAACCGAGCAGCATCCGGTTGTGTTTCTTGGTGTATGGAAGACGATCGAGCCTGTCAGATCGGGTTAGCATGCGCGATAGTAACCTGATGAGCCTCGACCAGCGCCATCGTGCCCACCTGATGGTCGCGGGTTTGTCGGCTGGCATGATGGGGCGTATGGACGCTGCCGAGCCGCTTTCTGGCCTTGTGGTCTGTTTACCGGAGGCCTCGCTGGAGGACCTGATCGGGCCCATGGAGGTACTCGTGCAAGAGGAGCTGGGGGTTTTCGCCGTCCCGGGTGACCTCTTGGAATTCGATGCTGCTGTGGGCATCTTCGGCGCCCGTGCCAGGTTTGGTGTGCACGGCGTCTGGGCGGCCGAACAGATCGGTGATCTGGCGGCGCGGGGGGCGAGTTTCGTCCTGGCTGATTCCGACGATCCCGCACTGGCCGAGGCCGGGGCCGAATGCGGCATCCCGGTCTATCTCCAGGCCATGACGCCGCGGGAGGTGCGGATGGCGCGCGCGCACGGCAACGTGCAGCTGTACCCGGCCGATGTGGTGGGTCACGTCATGGCCGAGCGGCTCGCCGGGCTCGGTCTGATCGACGGTGTGGTGCCGCGCGGCGGGCTGGGGGCGTTCGCGGCCGAGCAGTGGTTCAAGGCAGGTGCGCAGGCCGCGTGTGTCGATGCCACGTTGCTGGGTGATTCGCTACGCGGGGGAGATCTCGGGGCGCTGCGCGACCGCTGCGCCTCGTTTCGCAGGGCCACGCGCTCGTTGCAGCCTGAGGTCTAACCGCCGAGGGTTTGCCTGCGGTTTCTACATGCCCCGCCGGGGAGCTGGGCTGGGGGCGGGATCCTCCGAGAGCAGGTCGTCGCCTTCGGGGTCGCCACCGCCCCAGTCCGGATCGGAGCTCAGGCCCAACAGATCGGCATCTTCCGCCGGCGGCTGGCGTCTGGTCCTGCGCCGGATCAGCAGCCCCAGCACGACGAGCAGGCTGACCCCGCCCACCGCGATGACCGCCACCAAGAGCCACTCGAAGGGGTTGACGAGATTCTCATCGACTCTGGCCGTGGTCGTGTCCTCGGACGGGGCGGCCTCGGGGTCGGTGGACGACGCGCTTGCCTGGGCAGACGGGTCGCCCGAGGGGGAGGCCTCCGGCGAAGGCGAAGCCCCGGGCGATGCTTCCACCTGGGGCGCCGCTTTGACGGCGAACTCCACCGCGAGCGATCCGGCGCCGAGCGAGGCGGTGGCGGGTGAGGTGAGGGTGACCTCCACCGAGCCGGGGGGCAGATCTAGTGGCACTTCGGCGTAGGTGGCGAAGCTGCCGTCGTCGTTGGTGAACGTCGTGGAATCGGGCAGTGCCGTGCCGCCGATTGTCACGTCCACCTCGGCCTGGCGAACCGGGTCGCCGCCGGCGGTGGCGACGGTTCCGTTGATGGAGACCAGATCTCCCGGGGCGGCCGAGGCCGGGTCCACTTGGGCCGTCAATGTGACCCCAGCCCCCTGGGCCGGTGCGCCATCACCGAGGGACAGGATTGCTGTGGCGCTAGCGGGCTCGGCATTGCCCTTGCCTTCGAATGCCACGGTGAGGGTCTGCTTGCCGCTTTGGTGAATTTCGTGCAGGACGAATTGGAACTCGAACTCGCCGTCGGCCGAGCTACGGGTGCGTTGCACCTGAACCTCGCCGATGGACACCATGAGTTCCCCGACGATTCCCTGGCCGTCGGCGGTGGTGAGTTGCCCGGTGACGGTGACTTCGTAATCTCTGGTGAGGGAGACCTGGATGGCGACCTTGGACCCCACGGCGTGAGCCGGGAGCGGTATCGCTATCAGCATGAGAACCACCATGGCTCGTAGCCATCGGCGAGTGCGCCGCGTCAATAGGGTCTCCCTTCCGTGTCAGGACGACACTACCGACCCGCGCAAGGGTCTGGGGCTAATGGCTGGTGAATCGCGTACTTGCCACTGACCCTTTGCTTAACGTACACTGAGAAAAGTTCAGGAAAGGGGTGGCGCATGTCTGCACCACGAAGGGCGGCCGAGACGCCGACCATCGTCGCGTCCACTGACGCGCCCCAGCCTGCCCGCCGGGGATCGCGTCCTCGAATCGGCCGGATCGTCGCGCCGTTGGCTGCCCTGGCAGTGGTTGCCACCGCCGCCGTGGTGGTGCTCGACCCTCAAGATTTGGTCACCTCGGCCGACCCGCCCCTGCAATCGGGTGTCTCCCAGACAACCAGCCGCGATCGGGAACGCAGCCCGCTGCCCTCCCCGCCTGCGGCAAGCTCACCGGCCGCCAGCCCTTCGCCCTCGATTTCCTCCTCACCTGCGGCGAGCGTCTCACCATCGGCCACTGCAGCGGCGAGCCAGTCACCCTCAGCGGCCGAGCCCTCGCCCTCGGCGAGCCCGGTCGCGAGCACCGCCACGCCGACGCCCGCGCCGAGTTCGACACCACCCGAGGTCGACTACACGGCCTTGGCCGATAAGGACGCTGAACTCTATGCCACTTCCGGGCTCAATCTTCGCTCCGGGCCGGGCACCAGCTATGACGTGATCAGCACAGTCGCCACGGGGACCGGACTCACCACCACCACCTGGGACACTGACGGCTGGCAGCAGATCAGCTACAACGGCAAGGCCCTCTGGGTCAGTGCGAAGTATCTCAGCAGCACCAAGCCCACCCCCACGACGCGGTCGGATTCCTCCTCGGGTATCGATACCTCTGAGTGCCGCGGGGTCGCCGGAATCGAGAGCGGGCTCACTCAGCGCGCAGTCACCATGGCCCGGGCAGTGTGTAATGCCTCCAGCGGGGTCTCCAGCTACGGCGGCTACCGCTCCGGCAGTGGCAGCCTGCACAATTCGGGCCGCGCCATTGACGCCATGATCTCCGGTGATGCCGGGTGGCAAGTCGCGAACTGGGCTCGCGATCACGCCAGCGAACTCGGGATCGTCGAGATCCTCTACGCCCAGAAGATTTGGACCTCGCAGCGCGCCGGTGAGGGCTGGCGCAGTGTCCCAGATCGCGGCAACGCCACAGCCAATCACTACGACCACGTCCACATCGGTGTGAAGTAGTTTCCCCCCCAATCCGACGACCCGGTCTGCTTACCCCCGCGCAGGCCGGGTCGTCCCATGGGCTGGGAGGCAGACTGTGCTCATACGGGGCCACTAGTGTGGGGCCCATGCAAAAGCCGGTTGATGCCACCGCCATGCCCGCCTGGGCCGAACTGAACCAACTCAAGCAATCGCTTCGTCCCGACCTGCGGGGGTGGTTCGCGGGTGAGCCCGGCCGGGCCGACGAGTTCTCTTTTGACGTCGCAGACCTGCGGGTCGATCTTTCGAAGAACCTCATCAACCACGATGTGGTCTCGGCGTTGCTTCGGCTGGCCGAGCAGGTCAACCTGGCCGAGCGCCGGGAGGCAATGTTCAACGGCGAACACATCAACCTCACCGAGGACCGTGCAGTGCTGCACACGGCACTGAGGCGCCCGCGCACCGACGAGTTGAAGGTCGATGGTCAAGACGTCATCGCCGACGTCCACGACGTGCTCGACGCGATGCTCGCCTTCGCCGAACAGGTCCGTACCGGCACGTGGCTGGGCGTGACGGGCAAACCCATCACAACCGTGGTCAACATCGGTATCGGCGGCTCGGACCTCGGGCCGGTCATGGTCTACGAGGCTCTGCTGCCCTATAAACATGACGGGCTTGAGTGCCGCTTCATCTCCAACATCGACCCGGCGGACGTGGCCGAATCCACTGCCGACCTGGACCCGGAGACCACGCTGTTCATCGTCGTCTCCAAGACATTCACGACGCTGGAGACGCTCACCAACGCGCGCATGGCCCGGGACTGGCTGCTGCGGTCCCTGACCGCCTCCGGGATCCTCGACGGGTCCACCGAGCAGTCCCGCGGCGCCATCGCCAAGCACTTTGTGGCAGTCTCCACCGCCTTGGACCGGGTGGCGGACTTCGGGATCGATCCCGTCAACGCTTTCGGCTTTTGGAACTGGGTGGGTGGGCGCTACTCGGTGGATTCGGCGGTGGGCCTTCCGATCGCCATCGCGATCGGCGCCACCAGGTTCCGGGAATTCCTCGACGGCTTCCACCGCGTCGATGTGCACTTCCAGACCCAGGAACCCGGCTCCAATGTGCCGCTGCTGATGGGCCTGCTCAACATCTGGTACGTCAACTTCTTCGACGCCCACAGCCACGCAGTGCTGCCCTATGCGCAGTACTTGCACCGGTTCCCGGCCTACCTGCAGCAACTCACGATGGAATCCAACGGTAAATCGGTGCGCTGGGACGGCACTCCCGTCACCTGCGCCACGGGTGAGATCTTCTGGGGCGAGCCGGGCACCAACGGGCAACACGCGTTCTACCAGCTGATCCACCAGGGGGCCCGGCTCATCCCGGCCGACTTCATCGCGGTGGCAAATCCGGCGCACCCGATCGTCGACGGCGAGGTCGACGTGCACGGGCTGTTCCTGGCGAACTTCTTCGCCCAGACTGCGGCCCTCGCGTTCGGCAAGTCTGCCGACGAGGTCCGCGCCGAGGGAACCCCGGAGCACATAGTGCCCGCGCGGGTGTTCCCCGGGAACCGGCCCACCACCTCGATCCTGGCCCCGGCGCTCACGCCGTCGGTAATCGGGCAGCTGATCGCCTTGTATGAGCACATCACTTTCGTCCAGGGCGTCGTGTGGGGCATCGACTCGTTCGATCAGTGGGGTGTCGAGCTCGGCAAGCAGCTCGCGCTCGAGATCGCGCCGGCCATCTTCGGTGACGCCGAGGCCCTGTCCGAGCAGGACGGCTCCACGCAGGCTCTGGTCAGCTGGTATCTCGGCGAGCGTGACTGAACCGCCCAAGCGCGGCCGTCGGCTGCGGTGGCTGCGGCACGTGGCCATCGCGGCGATGGCCGGGTGCGTCGGTTTCGTCGGCGTGATGGGGGCGGCGCGCTGGCACATCAATTCGGCCGCCGCTGGCCTGGTCTTCGACGAGCCGGACGTGCCGGCGCGCCCGACCGGCATCGTCTTCGGGGCCCGCGCCACCGTCGACGGCCCGGGCGAGTCGTTGACGGCGCGGCTGGACATCGCGGTGCGGCTCTACCGGGAGCGCAAGGTGGCCAACCTGCTGGTCTCGGGCAATGGCGACCGCTTCGCCAACGACGAACCGCAGACGATGGCGGATTATCTGGAGGCTGCCGGGATCCCCGCCGTCGACATAGCGCAAGACACCCAGGGCTACGACACCTACGCCACGTGTGTGCGCGCCTCGGAGGTCTTCGGGGTCGAATCCGCGGTGCTGATCACCCAGATGTACCACGTCAATCGCGCCGTCACGACGTGCAATGCTGTGGGAGTCGATGTTGTGGGGGTCGGTGACCAGACAATTAGCCAGACCAACCCTGAGGTCTACTCCCGGGCCGAGGCGCGCGAGTGGCCGGCCGCGCTGAAGATGGAGTGGGAACTGCTCACCAGACCGGAGGTAGGAATGTGACCAGGCTCAGCGGCCCGCGCCGCCCCGCGATCTCCGGCCGGGACCGCCAGCTGATCGTGTTCCTCCACGGCTACGGCGCCGACGGCAACGACCTCATGGGCCTTGCCGAGCCTCTGGCGCCGATCTTTCCTTTTGCCGGGTTCCTGGCCCCCCACGCGCCACACCCGGTGCCAGGAATGCCCGGCGGGCGGCGCTGGTTCCCGATCCCACGCCTGGATGGCGAATCTGCCCAGGCCGCGGCGGCGGGGCTGGCGGCGGCCCGGGCGGACCTCGACGCATTCCTCGACGACCAGGCGGCTGAGGTGCCCGCGGCCGCCACAGTCGTCATCGGCTTCTCGCAAGGCACGATGTTGGCGCTGCACACGCTGCTTCGGCGGACCCAGCCGGTGGCCGGGATCGTCGGATTCTCCGGAGCGCTGCTGAATCCCGCCGAGCTGATCCCCACCGTTACGCCCGAGGTGTTGCTGGTGCATGGGGACGCGGATCCGATGGTGGCGCCCGAATCGATGCCCACGGCGGCGCGGGAGCTTCGCCGTCACGGCCTCCAGGTCAGCACCCACACCAGCCGAGGCCTGGGGCACGGTATCGCCCCCGACGGGCTCGCCCAGGCGGTGGAGTTCCTGCGGCGGGTCCTCCCGGCTGCCTAGTTCCTGGCCCCTGGCAGCTCGCAGCTCGCGGCGCCGCCGGGGAGCCGGTGACGGTTCCTCGCGGCAAGGGCGTATACCCGCCGCGTGACCCGTCTGATGCCCGGCAGGTCGAGCGTGATCCCCACGGCGGGCCACGGCAGCCTCGAACGCCGCAGCAGGTGGGCGATGGCGGCCCCCGCCCGATACACCCGTCCGGCGTCGACGACGTGGAGTTCGCTGCGGCACTCGTCGAGGCGCAGTCCCAGGCTCGCCAGATCGGCGGCTTGCAGCGCCACGGGCCTGGCTCGGGCCCGGAACCACCGTCCCATGAGGTGCCGCGTCGACGCGGCACAAAATCCGCAGTCGGCGTCGTAGAGGACCAGCGCGTCCGGCGCGGGTGAAAAGGCAGGTGGCCGGCGCGTCACCAGAGGGGGACCCGCCGCCCGATCCCGAAATAGTTCCATCCGGCCTCGGACCATTGCTTGGGGTTGAGCACATTGCGCCCGTCGATGATGTTGGGCTGGCACACCAGCGGGAGCAGCGCCCGCGGGTCGAGTTGCAGGAACTCCGGCCACGGGGTCAGCAGCATCACAGCGTCCGCGCCCTCGACTGCCTCGGTGACAGTGGCGGGCACCGTGAGTTCGGGGCGAAGCCGGCGCAGCTGGGTGGCGGCGGCGGGGTCGACGACGCTCAGCTGCGCGCCACGGCTCCAGAGCCGGCCCGCGATGTCCAGCGCGGGGGAGTCCCGGAGATCGTCGGTGCCGGGCTTGAAAGTGATCCCCAGCACGGCGATCTTGCTGCCCTCCAGGCCGGTGGAGATTGCGGCCTCGGCCAGGGCGACGGCGTGGTCCCGGCGGCGCAGGTTCACAGCATCGACCTCGCGGAGAAATGTGAGGGCCTCATCGACGCCCAACTCTTCGGCGCGGGCCATGAAGGCTCGAATGTCTTTGGGGAGGCAGCCGCCCCCAAAACCGATCCCGGCCTGCAGGAACTTGTTGCCGATCCGGTCGTCGTATCCGATGGCTTCGGCGAGCCGGGTCACGTCGCCGCCCGTGGCATCGCACAACTCGGCCATTGAATTGATGAATGAGATCTTGGTGGCCAGGAATGAGTTGGCCGCCACCTTGACCAGGTCCGCCGTGGGGTAGTTGGTCACCACCAGCGGGGTATCGGCGGCCAGGAGCGGGGAATAGCACTCGTCGAGGATCGCCTTGGCGGTGAGGCCGTCGCCGCGCTCCTCGGGCAGGCCGTAGACGATCCGGTCCGGGTGCAGCGTGTCCTGCACAGCGTGGCCTTCGCGCAGGAACTCCGGGTTCCACACCAGCAGCAGCTGCTTGCCGCTGGAGCTGAGCCGAGAGGCGATGCGTTGCGCGGTGCCCACGGGCACCGTCGATTTGCCCGCCACCAGCACCGGTGCCTCACCCGGCCGCGCGTGGGCAATGATTGAATCCACTGCCTGATCGACATAGCTCAGGTCGGCGGCGAGACCGCCCTGCAGCTGCGGGGTGCCGACGCCGATGAAGTGGATCTGGGCGTCGGCGATGTCGGCGGGATCGGTGGTGAAGCGCAGCCTTCCCGAGGCGACGTGGCGGTGGAGCAACTCATCAAGTCCCGCCTCGCGAAACGGTGCCTCGCCGCTGGCCAGGGTGGCTATCTTGGCGCTGTCGGTGTCGAGGCCGATGACGTCGTGACCTAGCTCGGCCATCCCGGCCGCGTGAACTGCACCGAGGTAGCCGCAACCGATGACTGAGATTCGCACCCCTCCAGGCTAGCCGTCCAGGCGGGGAACTGGTGCAGCCGGGTCAGTCCACCTCGTCGGGGTCTCCGCCGAGCCGCTCGCCGGTGTCGAGGGAGTCGATGGCCTCGCGCTGGGCCGAGGTGAGGGCAAAGGAGAAGACGTCGAAGTTCGCCCGGATCCGCCCCGGGTCGGCAGATTTCGGGATGACGACGAAGCCGCGGTCGAGGTGCCAGCGGATGATCACTTGCGCCGGGGTCACGCCGAGGTCGGCCGCGATAGAGGCGATGGTGGGGTTGTCGAGGTCCTTGGCCTGGCCCAGCGGGCTCCAGGACTCCACGACGATGCCCAGATCGGTGGTCTGGTTGATCAGGTCGTGCGCTTGGAACGTGGGGTGCAGCTCGATCTGGTTGACCGCAGGCCTGACCCCGGTCTCGTCGACGATGGTGTTGAGGTGATCGGCGGTGAAGTTCGATACGCCGATGCTGCGCGCCAGGCCGGCGCTGCGCAGATCGATCAGGGCCTCCCAGGCCTCCACGAACCGGTTCTGTGTGGGCGCGGGCCAGTGGATGAGGTACAAATCGACGTAGTCCAGGCCGAGCAGCTCCAGGCTGGTGGCCAGGGCGCGGTGGGCGTCGTCCCGCCGATGCTCGGCATTCCACAGTTTGGTGGTGATGAACAGCTCCTCGCGGGCCAGGCCCGTCTCGGCGATGCCCCGCCCGACCCCGGCCTCATTACGGTAGATCGCCGCGGTATCGATGTGCCGATAGCCCGCCTGAGCCGCGGCCACTACCGCCCGTTGGGCCTGGTCGTCGGACATTTGCCACACCCCGAGGCCCAGCTGGGGAATGGTGTGCGCGTCGTTGAGGGCCACGGTGGGGGCCAGGGGCATGGGAGGGTCCTTCGATCGGTTGTCTGCTTGCCCCAGCTTAGGCGCCCCGCCGCGGGCGGTGGCGTCGTAGGCTGTAGTAGGTGGCGGCATCCGATCCCATCCTTGCCAGACGGCTGGCCCTCGGCTCGATGCGAGTGGCCGATCTTGCCGCGGAGACCTCAGCCGTCGGGGCGCTGTCGTCGCAAGATCTCGTGGCCCGTATGGCAGGCTCTGGCGAGCAGTGGGCCAGCGGTGTGGCGATGCTGCGGGGTGCCCGGCTCAGCTTCATCCCCGATCCGGTGCAGCTGATGGTGCGAGGCCGGCTGGCGGTCGAGACGCCGCTGCGCTCGATTGCGCGGGTGGAAGTGTTCCCCGGCCCGGTGCTGGCGGTGATCCACATCACTATCCCGGCGGGAGTGCTGCGGCTGCAGTGCCGGGGCGCCGAGGAGTTCGCCGATCAAATCCGCGGAGCCGCCCGCGCCTCCTGGCCCACCGGCTAGGGTGGACACCCGGGCCGGCGGCGGGTGGAATCACGCTGGCGGGGGTGGCCGTGGAACAATGACGGGCATGCAATCGCTGCCTGCTCTGCTCGACGCGCGCGTGCGCGACGTGGTCGGAATCGATCCGGAGATGCGACCCTCGACCC
>JBKEBG010000065.1:0-2816 GCA_047972985.1 Arachnia sp. | reverse complement strand
AGAACTCTGGTGCGCGCCAGCCCTCACTCCCGCCTTCCAACGCGGCGCTGTCGCGATGACCGAGGGAGAGGACCCTGTCCCTGTCGAGGAGACGGTCGCGGTCGCCGAGCAGGTCCTCGAGCCGGGCTCACCCGCGTCGCAGGCCGTCGCCGCCCGCGTTCGCCGGGCGCTTCAAGCCACCGAAGCGCTCATGCGAGGTGCCGAAGCTGAGCTCGGCAGGATCGACGCCATTGCTGGTGACGGTGACCACGGACGCGGCATGGTGCGAGGCAGCGCCGCAGCCGCTGCGGCGGCAGTTGCGGCAGCAGACGCAGGCGTCGGTGTTGCCGATCTGCTCAATGCTGCTGGCGCCAGTTGGGCCGACCAGGCCGGTGGAACCTCCGGCGTGCTGTGGGGCGCGGCGCTTCAAGCTGCAGGGGACGAGCTGGGCAATGATCGGGAGGTCGGAGCGGGCGACGTCACCCGTGCGGCGCGCGCTTTCGTGGAGCGGATGCAAGCGCTCGGCAAGGCCCAGCCGGGTGACAAGACCATGCTTGATGCCGCGGTGCCCTACGTTGACGCGCTCGCCGAGGCGATCACCCAAGGCACACCTCTCCAGGATGCTGCCGTAGCGGCATCGGCAGTCGCCACGCAGGCGGCGCAGAGCACGGCCGCGCTGACACCCCGCGTGGGTCGAGCGCGACCACTCGCCGCTAAGAGTGTGGGCACCCCCGATCCAGGGGCTGTGTCGTTCGCCATGATCGTGACCGAGATCCATGAGGTGCTCTCATGACCGGCCTGCGGATCGTCGTCGGAAGCGACGAAGCTGGGGTCGACTACGCCGATCAGATTCGAGCTGATCTCGCCGCCGATCCTCGGGTCGACGAGGTGATCGACATCGGTGTTCACCGCGACACGGACGGCTTCCACAAGCCCTACGCTGAAGTCGGCGTCGAGGCAGGGCAACGCATCGTCAGCGGATCCGCAGATCGGGCTGTGCTCTTTTGTGGGACGGGGCTCGGTGTGGCCATCGCCGCGAACAAGGTGCCGGGTATTCGAGCCGCAACCGCCCACGACTCGTTCTCCGTCGAGCGATCCATCCTCTCCAACGACTGCCAAGTGTTGACCATGGGTCAGCGGGTGGTCGGCATCGAACTAGCCCGGCGCTTGATCTCGGAGTGGCTCGGGTACACGTTCGACCCGGCCTCCCCGTCAGCGCCGAAGGTCGCCGCTCTTGAGGGCCTTGAGGCTGAAGAGATCGCCCGGGCAGCAGGGGAGGGATCATGATGCGCAAAGCTCTCGATCTGCTCGAGCGGATCTGCCAAATCGGGGCGGTGGTGGCCCTCGTGGTCGTCGTCGTTGCCGTCGCTTGGCAGGTGACAGCACGCTATGTCACCCAGGCGTCGACGGCCTGGGCGCCAGAGTTGGCGCAGATCGCCTTCGTGTGGTGTTCGCTGCTGTCGATCGCCATCGGTGTCCGGCACGGTCGCCACATGATGATCGACGTGTGGGGCGGCATCAAGAACGTGTGGGTGCAGCGTGCGGTCACGACGTTCGCCACGGCCGTCGTCGTGGCTGTGAGCGGAACGCTCGCCTACTTCGGCTACAACATGCTCGCCGTGGCGATGCGTCGGACGCTGCCTGGCCTCGGTGTCGCGGCAGGGTGGGCCAACCTCGCCGTTCCTGTCGGATTCGTCCTGTGCGTCATCTTCGCCATCGAAGTGTGGTGGGACGACCTGACCGGCAAACCCAAACCGGCCGACGAAGAAGTCGGCGAGTACGCGCCCGGTGTCGGGTAGGAGGCCATCATGGGACAGAGTCTTCTCGGGTATTTCTTTCTGACGTTCTTGCTGCGGACCCCGATTGGGTTCGCCCTGGGTGCCGCCTCGCTGATCTCGCTGTATTGGCTCACCACGACCCCCCTCGACATTGGGGCTCAGCGCATCGTTGCTGGAATCTCCCCGTTCCCCCTGTTGGCCATTCCCCTGTTCGTGCTGACCGGTGGCCTGATGAACGAGGGCGGCATCACTCGACGGCTACTCGATCTGGCCGATGCGTTAGTTGGACGGCTGCGTGGCGGGCTCGCCCACACGAACCTTCTAGCTTCCCTCATGTTCGGTGGGCTGTCCGGGTCGGCCGTGGCGGACGTATCCAGCCTGGGCCGCGTGCTCATTCCGGCGATGAAGGAGCGCGGGTACCGTCCCGGCTTCGCCGCCTCAGCCACGGCAACCTCCGCGCTGCTCTCGCCGATCCTGCCGCCGTCCATCACGCTGATCCTCTACGGCGTCGTGACCGGATCCTCCATAGGCCAGTTGTTCTTCGCGGGCGTCGTACCGGCGGCGCTGTTCACGGTGACGTTGATGGCGTTCGTCTACTTCTCGGTCAAGCGCATCGGGGTCACTCCCGAAGCCGTGGCTCGGGCCAAGACGGACGGGGATGTCGGCAAGGCCCCGCGCGATCAGATCCCGCCCTTGGGTTCGGCGTTCATCAAGGCCGTACCGGCTCTGATGTTGCCCGCGCTCATCCTGGTAGGCATTCGCGGTGGGTTCTTTACCCCCACCGAAGCCGCCGCGATGTCTGTGATCTACGCGCTGCTCATCGGGGTCCTCGTCTACCGGGACCTCAATTGGAAGAGCCTGCGGACGGCGCTGGTGGAGTCGACGCACCTCATCGGCCTCATCATGCTCGTGCTGTCTATGGCCCAGCTCTACTCGTGGGCGTTGACCTCGGGCCGGGTTCCAGAAACCGTGACCAATGCGATCATCGGGCTCACCGACAACACCATCGTGTTGCTGTTGCTCATCAACATCTTGCTGCTGGTGATCGGCATGTTCATC
>JBKEBG010000145.1:0-2161 GCA_047972985.1 Arachnia sp. | reverse complement strand
CACCGCGAAGAAGACATCTTCCAGGCCCCGCAGCCGGGACGTGACCTCGCCGATCTCGCCATGCAGCACGATCCGGCCGTGATCGATGATGACCACGTCGTCGGCCACATCCTCGACCTCGCGCAACAGGTGGCTCGACATCAAGACAGTCGTCCCCGCAGCAGCCTGGTCCCGCAGTAGGTTCCTGATCCACAAGATTCCACCCGGGTCGAGGCCATTGGCCGGCTCGTCCAGCACGAGATACTGGGGAGACCCCAGGAGCGCCGCGGCCAAACCCACCCGCTGCCCCT
The DNA here is from genome assembly GCA_047972985.1 of Arachnia sp. Taxonomy (GTDB): domain Bacteria; phylum Actinomycetota; class Actinomycetes; order Propionibacteriales; family Propionibacteriaceae; genus Arachnia. Next base: position 1,871 of record JBKEBG010000145.1, on the reverse strand, counting down.
CGCCGAGGGAGAGACCGCCGAGCCGGGCGTTGGCCTTGTGTGACATCCCGCAGATTTCGAGCACCTCACCCAACCGGGACACCGCGATCCCGTTGCTCTGGGCCACGATCCGCAGATGGGTCCGAACCTTACGAACCTTCGCGCCGCCGAGGCCGTCAAAGACGCAGCCGACCTGGGTCAGGGGGCGTACAAGATCGGCATAGGCCACCCCGGCGAATGTCGCCGATCCGGACCCGGCCCGATCGAGGCCCAGCAGGATCCGCAACGCGGAACTCTTACCAGCGCCATTCTGACCCAGGAACGCCGTCACCCGCCCCGGACGAGCAGTGAAACTGACGTCATCCAGCACCTTGACCCCGCCATGCTCCTTGACAAGATTCTCCACCAGAACCACGTGCTCACTCATCCTCCAACCCTCCTCGTGGGTGACCTGCTGACTCACGACGAACACCGCCGCGACCAGCCTCCATGCCACCGCAGGGGGCACGCCGCCGGATCACCGCCAGCGGTGAATTTCACGGGATTCTGCCCAGGTGTGTCGCCCCTGGGGGTGAGGCATCTGCCTGTCGTGCTTCGTAGTCTTGAGGTATGGAGACGACCGACCGCCCGACCCGGGAGCGGTCGCGCGCCTGGATCGTGGTCGCCTGCCTCACCCCGGTGCCGCTCCTGGCCGCACTGATGCTCCACTCGGACAGCATCACGGTCGCCGTGATCGTGTCAGGGCTGATCCTGATCGCAGCGGCGTTCATCTGGGCCGCCCAGCGCGCCCGGCAGCAGCGTCGGGACTTCGAGGAACGCCTCGCATCCTGGGCGGCGGAACGAGCCGTCGCGCAGGAACGGCTGCGGATCGCCCGGGACCTGCACGACCTCAGCTCCCACGGCCTGGGAATCATCACCGTGCGCGCGGCCGCGACGCGCTATCTCGATGGCCCCGACGCCGACGCTGAACGCCGGCAAGCGATCCTCGATATTGAGCGTGTCGGACGCTCGACCACTACCGAGCTACGTCGGATGCTGACCCTGCTGCGCAGCCCCAGCGACGACCCCGCACCGCTCCACCCCGCCGACACCTTCGCGGCCCTGCCCGGCATCATCGGCGACGCCGAACGGGAAGGATTGATCGTTCAGACCTCCGTCAACGGCCTTGGCGACGTGCGGGACGACCACGGTGGGATCGCGCACAGCGTGCAACTCGCGACCTGCGCCGTCGTCAGGGAGGCGTTCACCAATGTGATCCGGCACGCCGGCCCCACCACCGTCCGACTCACCATCGCCCGCGACAACGACGCGGTCAATGTGACCGTCGAAGACGACGGGAAACACCCAGGCTGGCAGCCGGAGCCTGGCGCTGGGCACGGGCTCACCGGCCTCCGCGAACGCGTCCAGACCCACGGCGGGACCCTTGCCGCAGCCCCGACCCAGCATGGGTTTCGCCTGTACGCCTCCATCCCGATCGGAGCGAGCACATGAGCGGAGCGGGCCAGCCGATCGGCGTGCTGCTGGCCGACGACGAACCGTTGATGCGTCAGAGCCTGCGTATGGTGATCGACAGCCAGCCCGACCTCCATGTGGTCGGCGAGGCTGGCAATGGCGACGAGACGGTGCGGGCCACCCGAAGACTCACCCCCGACCTGGTCCTGATGGACATCCGAATGCCAGGATCAGACGGTATCCACGCCACAGGGGCCATCGCCGCCGACCCGACGCTGCGCGGCGTTCGAGTGCTTGTGCTGAGCATGTACGAACTCGATGAGTACGTCTATGGGGCGCTCCGTGCCGGGGCCAGCGGGTTCCTCTTGAAAGACGCGCATCCTGTCACCCTGCTCGACGCAATCCGCCGCACCCACGCGGGCGAATCCCTGTTCGCGCCC
>JBKEBG010000114.1:0-5230 GCA_047972985.1 Arachnia sp. | reverse complement strand
ACAGGGCATTCGCAGCGCTCAAGACCAGCATGAACCCGGCCAACACGATCCGGCGATCTAACCGCCCCGCGAGCACCGGAGCCAGCACGGCGACCACCGCGGCGATCACACCCGTGATCGTGAGAGAGACCCCCGCGAGCCCCACGCTGACCTGCAAAGACTGCGCCAATGGCGTGAGGACGCCCACGGGCATCATCTCCGATGTGACCACCAGGAACGTCGTCAATCCGACGATCACGATCGGCGTCAATCGTTCGCGAGGAGGAACTGCTGAATGGGGTAAAGATGAAGAAGTCACACATCAAATCCCACCTCGAATCGGAAGCCCGAACAACGACGAAGAACGAATGCAACCATGAGCTGAACTAATGAATCGGGGTGCTCATCGAGTCACCGCACGTTGCAGTCGATTGATGGCGCGCGTGAATATCGCTGGCTCATTGCGGGTGTGAGCGAGGATCAGTGCCCCCTGAATCCCAGCGACCACTTCCTCTGCCAGGACCTCCGCATCGGCCTTCGTGCGACCGTCGCGGTGGAGCGCTCCGGCGAAGGACTCTTGCCATCGCACGAAGTGGCCCGCCGAGGCGTCCCCGAGACCGCCCAGGCCAGGTTCACGACCAATCCGTCCGACCAAGCACAGCCCGCGCCCGGAATCGAAGTAGCCGGTTACGACCTCGAACATGCCGTCAATATCGGGATGATCCTGGTCGAGAGGGGTGAAGACATGATCCTCGAACCACTCGCACACATCGGCCAGCACCTCGGCGAGCATCTGCTGCTTCCCGCCGGGGAACAGGTTGTACAGACGTGCTTTGCCGAGCCCGGTCGCTGCGGTGATCTCCGAGGTCGCTGCGTATCCACGCTCGACGAAACAACTCCGCCAGTTCGCCGCGAACCGTCGTTCGATCAGCCAGAACTACCCCCTCTGAACTTTCTGTAGTGGCACCGCTGCAGGCGCAGCGGCTTCGGGTGGGGCGACGCGGAGCTACCGCGCCGCCCCGAGAAGGGATCAGGCGGGGGTGACAGTGAAGCTCCAGGTGACACCGAAGCGGTCGGTAAGCATGCCGAATCCGGCGCTCCAGGCCGATGCAGCCAGTGCCTCGACGATCACGGCGTCGACCGCGAGCGCGTCCCAGTAGCCCTGAAGCTCCTCAAGGTTCTCGCAGCCCACGGAGACGAAGAGGGCCTGATCGGTCACCGTCGTGTTGTTCTCGCGTCGGGTCACACCTCCGCCGATGATCGAGCCGCCGGTGTGGCCAGGGGCGTCGTAGCCCATGATCCGGAAGCCGTTGGCAGCGGCAACGAGCCCGAAAACTACCGTGTCCGCGCCAGGAAGATCCGCGGGCATGCCGAAATCGGCGTAGGTGTTGACAATTGCTTGGCCGCCGAAAGCCGAGGCGTAGAAATCGAGCGCCGCGCGGGCATCACCGCGGAAGTTGAGGTGGGTGGTGGTCTGGATAGTCATGTGTGCTCCTGGTGGGTGTCCTCGCCCCGGTCGGGGCCGTGGTTCGAAGCATCGCAGGCTAATAGGACAGGATATGTCCTAGATGTGAAGTAGTTTGGCGTGATGTCGACGACAACCACGCGGCTGCTCACTGTGCTGTCGCTGCTGCAGGCGCGGCGCGATTGGCCCGGGCCGCTGCTTGCCGAACGGTTGGGGGTCAGCGGTCGCACTGTGCGACGTGACGTCGAGCGGCTTCGCGAGATGGGATACAACATCCAGGCCCACCTGGGCCCCGACGGCGGCTATCGACTGTACGCGGGCAGCCAGCTGCCCCCCTTGTTGTTCGACGACGAACAGGCCGTCGCCATCACAGTGGCACTGCACACGGCGTCGCTGGCGGGTGCTGGAATCGAGGAGGCGGCAACCAGGGCGTTAGCCACCATGGGACAAGTGCTGCCCTCCCGGCTCCGGCACCGACTCGACGCGCTGCAGATCACCGCCATCGCGCAGCGCCCCGGCCCGGCACCCACGATCGGATCGGCGCCCGATGCCCTCCTGTGGCTGGCCCACGCCATCCGGGCCCGGGAGGTGCTGCGCTTCGACTACGCCCCCCGGTCGGGCGTGGGTAACGACAATGCACCCGGGCAGATACGGCGGGTCGAACCACACCACATCGTCTCGGCCCACGGGCGCTGGTACCTCCTGGCCTGGGATCTCGAGCGGCACGACTGGCGGCTCTTCGGCCTCGACCGGATCACTCCGCGCGCCACGACAGGTCCGAGGTTCACACCGCGCGAGGTCCCCGGCGGGGATGTGGCCGATTTCGTTGCCGCGCGGTTCAAGGGCTCCGATGTGAATCAGTGGCCTTGCCGAGGCTCGGTGATCCTTGAACTGCCCGCCGCCGAGGTGGTGCCGTTCATGGGTGACGGGGCTGTCACCCCGATCGACGAAGGCACCTGCATCCTCGAAGCCGGGGCGTGGTCGTGGGGCGCGCTCGCCGCCTCCTTCGGCCGGTTCGAGACAGCGATGACTGTCGTCGGCCCACCTCAGCTCCGGCAGGCCTTCGCCGTCGTCGCGGACCGCTACGCCGCCGTCGCCCACGCCGCGCAGCACCAGGCCCCCTCGGCGCTCACCAGCGGGCAATCCCGAGAGTCCCGCCGCTAGAGCATTGGTGCGGGAAATCAGCCCGCCGTTGCGTTCCAGGCGGCCACGTAGGGCTGCATCCACTCCGCCGTCCCGCTGATGCGTTGTGCGGTTCCGTCGGGGGTGGAGCGGAAGCTGAGCACCTGTGTGTCATTGGGGCTCACGACGCTGATCTTCGAGACCCCGGTCCAGCCCGCGGCACGAATGGCTGCAAACACCTCACGCTGAGCCTGCGGGCTGGCGTAGCCGGGGTCGGCGGGAATGCTGAACTGATGGGTGAGGCCGGAATCGTTGGGATCAATGACCCGGACCTCGGGCCAACCATCGGTCCACAGCCGCTGCGCGATGCCTAGCCGCTCCGGCATGTCCGCGGCAGTTCCGCTCACCCAGCCGGCGCCATCCACCCGGACGAGGGTGGTGGCAGACAGCGACATCCCGGGGAGCCCATCGGCCAGCGCACCGAGCTCGGCAGGGTCGTCCACCCCCACAAAGACCTCCGAGACCGATGTGTCGATGCGTAGTACCCGCCCACCGGCCGCCTCGAGGTCGGCCACCGCCTCGAACGCCGCCTCGGGGTCGGTGATCCCTTCGATCACCAGCGCGTCGGCCACTTCCATGGTGCCCGTGAGTGTGACCGGGACGGTGGGGGCCCACTGGGTGAGGGCGGCACCGGTGGCGCCAGCCGCTTCCCGGTCGGTGACGCTCAGATCAACCTCCACATCGGGTGGTTGATTCTGACCGACGGCGAACTCGATGATTGAGGCCTGCGGGGCTGTGGTGGCTACCTGGTCGTAGAGGTCGAGTTGCCACTGCTCGCCCGTGCTCAGTGAGATCGCCTTCTCGCCGTCGGCGGCATCGATGCGCATGGGGCGGCCCAGCTCGGCGAGGGTGCCGACAGCCATGCGCATCCATTCCGCCACGTCGGTGCCCGGTAGCAGACTCACATCCAGCGTCCCCCTGAAGTCAAGGGTCGCTGAGGCGATGTGGGGGTCTGCGCACAGCAGCGCGGCAGCGTCCCCCGCCGGTTGGTGCGGTGCGACGCCGGGGGCGGGGGAGAGCACAGTCGTTGAGATGGGCCCGTGTGTGATGACTATCCTGCCCAACACCGGTGAATCGGCGGTGGCAAGAATCGAGCGGTAGCTGGCGGCCGACGCCGCAGCGTCAATGCCGCAGTTCATGACCACCTCGAAGTATGTGCCGGAACGATGCACGTGCTCGACTCCGGCGAGAGATTCCAGCGAGCGCTCGGTCCGCCACGGAGCCGAGGCCCACACTCCCACCGCGACGATGATCACGGCCACCACCACGGCGATGGCGACAACACGTGGCCGGCGCTCACCCTTGGGCGTGGCTGGATAAGCAGTCATGGGAATAGATTAGGCGGACTATGCGTTGAATCCTGATGTGTGGCGTGTGCCACCGCGGGCGTGGGCCAGGCCCCAGCCCTGGGGTAGCATGGCTCACGAGGACATTCCAACCAGAAAGTGACGCGCATGGCCAATCCGGTCTTTACCAATAGCAAAACCTTCAACCAGGCTCCAGGTGTCCCGCAGCAGGGTTACGGCCAGCCCGGCTTTGCTCCGGCTGGCTCGGCACCCAATGGATATCCGCAAGGCTATGGCCAGCCCGGGTACGGTCAGCCCGGCTACCAACAGCCGATGCCGCAGGCCGCCGGCGGTGTGATGACCATGGACGATGTCATCGCCAAGACGGGTTTGACCTTGCTGGCTGTGTTCGCCTTCGCGGCGGCCACCTTCCTGCTGGTTCCGGTCGAGGCCATCTTCCCCATCATGATCACCACTGGCCTGGCGAGCTTGGTCACAGTGTTGTTCGTGGCCGGTCGGCAGAATCTTCCCGTGGCCGGCGTTATGTTGTACGCCGCGCTTGAGGGCGTTTTCGTCGGGGCCATTTCAAAGGTCTTCGAGGCGTCGTGGCCTGGCATCGTCGTATCCGCGGTGCTCGCTACTTTCATCGCTGCCGGGGCTACTCTGGCCGCCTATAAGTTCTTCAACATCCGGGTCACGCCGAAGTTCCGCAAGTTCGTTCTCATCGGCACCATGTCGCTGGCTGGCGTCATGCTGGTCAACCTCGTGCTGATGCTGTTCGGTGTTGAAACCGGGCTGCGTTCGGCAGGCCCCGGCGCGGGGTGGCTGGCCATCCTGGTCTCGGTCCTCGCGGTTGGCCTGGCAGTGTTCAACCTGATCGTCGATTTCGACTTTATCGAGCGCGGCATTGCGGCCCAGGCCCCGGTCAAGGAATCGTGGCGAGCCGCCTTCGGGGTCACCGTGACGATGGTGTGGCTCTACATCGAGATGCTGCGGATCCTGTCCTATTTCAGAAACTGAGCTGAACCCAGCTCGCGGGCGTAACGCGCAAGCAGCCCCCGCGAGCTGAGGGTCCATCGCAGCTTTCGCCACTGCTCAACCGGCACCCAGTCGGCCCGCTCGGTCGATCCTCCGGGATCATTGACCACCGGGTCGCTGGGTGTTTCGCATGTCGCGCCATAGATGATACGCAGCGAGTGGAAGTCCTCCAGTACCCCGGCCATCGAGTGGCCGATCCAATGCTCGGATTCCAGCGCTATCACCCGGTCCAGGGTGACGCTTTGGCCTGACTCTTCTTGAATTTCCCGCAGCACGGCCT
>JBKEBG010000091.1:0-26987 GCA_047972985.1 Arachnia sp. | reverse complement strand
AGATATCGTCGGACTCCCGGAGTTTGGTGAGTTGCTCGGCCAGGATGTCCTCCAGCTCCGGGATGGAGCGGCGCTCGCGCAGCATGTCCCAATGAGTGCGTTGGGGTTTGGCCTGTTTCCCCTCACCGACTGATCCATCGGATCGCACGGCCATCAGCCCGCACTTCTTGCACTCCCATTCGGTCGGCAGCTCAGCTTCAATCGCGAACGCGACGTCGAAATGATGGTTCTTGGGGCAATCGAAACCGACGAGATTTCGCTGGGCGAACTCAATGCCTTGCTCATCCTCGAAGCTCTTGGCGCCAAGCCCGACGCCACGCAGTGCCCGATCCGCCATGTGTCCCTCCTGAGGTTGGTCACCTGTTCAACGAACGATGGGGCGATTATGTTCCGATGTGAGTAGACCACATGCCGCGGGCCTGCAACACATCGCGCAGCAGATCAGGCCGGTCGGTCACGATGCCGTCGACCCCCCAATCGATCAGTTCATGCATGACCTCGGGGCGGTCGATGGTCCAGACGTGGATCTTGCGTCCGCTGCGGTGAACCGCACTCACCGATCGCGGCGTCACAAGCCGGGTCGTGACCCCGGCTACCTGGTGCTGCATAGGGACCTGGAACACGTCGCCCGCGCTGGCGGCCAACAGCCAACGGCCCCAGGCCAGCCCGGCGGCGCCGAAGGGGGAAGCAGCCGTGGTGACCCCAGGCAGTTCGCGACGGAACCGATGAATGCGAGAGATCGCGAAGGACCCGACGCAGACCCGATGAGCCGCCCGATGCCGCTTGACCGCGTCGACGAGCAAGTCCGTAGCGGCGTCAGCCTTGATATCGAGGTTGAACCGAGCGTCGGGAAAGGCCTCAAGCAGGTCATCAAGGGTCGGAATCTGCTCGCGCCCGCCGACCCGGACCGTGGACAGCTGGGCAAGCGTGAATTGGCTGATCCGTCCGGGAACGTCGGTGACCCTCGACAAGTCGGCGTCGTGAAATGCCGCGAGGTGCCCGTCGCTCGTGGCGTGGACATCGGTCTCGAGGTAGCGGAACCCCAGCTCGGCCGCGTTGTTGAACGCCGCCAGAGTGTTCTCGATGCCCAAGTTGCTGGGCAGCAACGAGCCCCCGCGGTGCGCTAGAGCCAGAAACTCTGGTGCCAGATAGCTGTCATCCTCCTTATCCATGTGCACAGTATGCACCCGAGGTCCGGCCACATCTGCACCCGAGGATCAGCGATCGGGTTGGTGCACCAGCCCGACTCATGCAGACTTGGCCAAATGCACACTGTGTTGTCCATCCAATCTGCGGTGGCCTACGGGCACGCCGGAAACTCGGCGGCAGTCTTCCCGCTTCAGCGGGTGGGGGTTGATGTCTGGCCGGTGTATACCGTCACCTTCTCCAACCACACCGGCTACGGCGCCTGGCGTGGCCCATTGATTCCCGCACACGATGTGGCCGATGTCGTGACCGGCGTCGACGAGCGCGGCGTATTGGGCCGGGTCGATGCACTCCTCGCGGGCTACCAGGGCTCGCCAGAGGTGGGCCAGGTCATCGTCAATGCGGCCCAGATGGTCAAGCAGCGCAATCCGGCGGCGGTCTTGTGCGCTGACCCGGTGATGGGAGATGTGGGGCGAGGGTTTTACGCCCGGCCCGGTATCCCCGAGTTCATGCGCGATCGGGTGGTTCCCGCCGCCGACATCATGACCCCCAACCTTTTCGAGCTTGAATACCTCACCGGAGCCACGACCCGCACCGTGGACGATGTGCTGGCGGCGGCTGACGAACTGCGCGCGGCGGGACCGGGGATCGTGGTGGTGACCTCGGTAGTCGCCGAGGGCGCCCGCCCCGATGCAATGCGGATGATCGCGGTGGGCGCCGAGGGTGCTTGGGTGGTAGAGACGCCCTTGCTCGATCGAACCTTCACCGGTTCCGGCGATCTCACCACCGCGATGTTCCTCGCGAATTGGCTTGGTTCCCGGTCACTAGTCGAAGCCCTGTCCGCGACGGCGTCCATCGTGTACTCGGTCCTGGAGGCCACGGCTACCAGCGGCGACCTCGAATTGCGTCTAGTGGCTGCGCAGACCGATCTGGTTGAGCCTCGTTTCAGGTTCGAGGCGCAGCCGCTGCGCTGAGCAGCGGCGCGCTCCGACCGCAGGGTGGCGCACCGGTTCGGCCAGAATCCGAGGTGGCCACACGCGGTACTAATCCGGCTGACCCCAGGAAACCTGAATGTCAGCGCCGAGCCGGTTCAGCCTTTGCGGAAGATCCTCGTAGCCACGGTTGATGACGTAAACGTCGAGCAGGTCAGTCTGGCCGCGGGCGGCCAGCGCCGCTAGCAGCAGGCACACCGCGGGCCGCAGCGCCGGGGGAGTGGCCACGGTGCGGCCGCGCCAACTCGTCGGACCGATGATCAGCACTCGGTGAGCGTCCATCACCTGGAGGTTGGCGCCCAGTTCCTCCAACTTCTTCAGGTGCACCGCCCGATTGTCATAGACCCAGTCGTAGATCACCGATTGGCCGGTGGCGCTGGCGCAGATCAGCGCAAAGAACGGAAGATTGTCGATGTTGAGGCCGGGGAAGGGCATCGGGTGGATTTTGTCCAGGGGGGCAACAAGTTCGCTTGGCTGAAGCGTCACGTCCACCAGCCGGGTCTTGCCGTTAGCGCTGGTGTATTCATCGGTCATCACCATGCGCTGACCCATCTCCTCCAGGACGGCGAACTCCACCTCCAGAAATTCAATGGGGCAGCGCCGCACCGTGATCGAAGAGTTGGTCACGATTCCCGCGGTCAGCAGGCTCATCGCCTCGATCGGATCCTCAGAGATGGTGTATTCGACGTCCCGGTCAATGTCGGCCACGCCCGTGATCCGCAGGGTCGTGGTGCCGATCCCCTCGATGGCAACACCCAAACGCTCCAGGAAGAAGCACAGGTCTTGCACCATGTAATTGCCCGAAGCATTACGCAAGACGGTGACTCCCTCGACGCGGGCGGCAGCCATGATCGCGTTCTCGGTGACTGTGTCACCGCGTTCCACCAATGTGATGTGCCGCTCGGTCTTGGAGACGTGGGTCACGCTCGAGTGGTACTGACCGTCGGTGGCTTCGACGGAAAGCCCGAGCCGATGCAACGCAGATAGGTGGGGATGGATGGTGCGCGCACCGAGGTCACAGCCACCGGCGTAGGGCAGATCGAAGGTATCGAATTCGTGCATCAGCGGCCCGAGGAACATCAGGATGCTGCGGGTGCGCCGGGCGGCCCGCTGGTCAATCGTCTCGGGCGTGAGGTGCTCGGGGCGCACGATCTCGAGATCACGGCCGCCAGCGGTCCAGATCAGCTGGACACCGATGGACTCCAGCACCTCCGTGATGCGATCGACCTCTTCGATCCGGGCGATACCTCGCAAGACGGTGCGGCCACGGTTGAGCAAGCTGGCGCACAGCAAGGCGACGGCAGCGTTCTTGGAGCTGCGAACCTCGATATCGCCGGACAGCGTGGTGGGACCGGTGATCCGGTAGTTCATCTTCCCGGAGGTCGCGGTTTCGAGTAGCGGCATCTCCAAGGCCGCGGCGAGGCGCTGAATCATCAGCAGCGACAGGTTCTGCTCGCCGACCTCGATCCGCTCGACGGCAGCGGCTCCCGTGCCGACTTCTTCGGCTAATTCAAAGGTTGTCCACCCCTTCGCTTCGCGCGCGTCACGAATCATGCTGCCTATGGAGTGGCTGGTTGCGGTCACCCAGACACTGTAGCCGCCTTACAAGTTCGATCCGAGCTGAGACGCCTCGGCCGACCTTTGGAACACCACCGCCGCCCTGACTACTACAGTGGGACCATGAGCCATGACTTTGACGTTCTTGTACTCGGCGCCGGGCCTGGTGGCTACGTCGCCGCCATCCGCGCCGCCCAGCTGGGCCTGAAGACGGCCATCGTCGAGAAGCGTTATTGGGGTGGAGTGTGCCTCAACGTCGGGTGTATCCCCACCAAGTCACTGCTGCGCAATGCCGAACTTGCCCACATCCTGCAGCACGAGGCGGACGATTTCGGGATCTCGGGGGAGTTCACCCTCAGCTACAACAAGGCCTTCCAGCGCAGCCGAGCGGTCTCTGACCGCATGGTCAAGGGCATTCACTTCCTGATGAAGAAGAACAAGATCACCGAACTCAATGGCTGGGGGACCTTCGTCGACCCGCACACAATCGAGATCGACGATGAGGGGAACACATCGCGGGTGACCTTCGGCTCCGCCATCATCGCGACCGGTTCCACCACCAAGCTGTTGCCGGGGACGTCGGTGTCGGCGAATGTGGTGACCTATCTCGAGCAGATCCTGGCCGAAGAGGTGCCCGGTTCGGTGATCGTCGGTGGTTCAGGCGCTATCGGCACCGAATTTGCCTACGTCCTGAGCAGCTACGGGGTGGATGTGACGATCGTGGAATACCTGGATCGGATGGTCCCCACCGAGGACGCTGACGTGTCCGCCGAACTTGCTCGCGCCTATCGCAAGCTGGGCGTCAACGTCATGACATCGACCAAGGTCGAGTCGATCGAAGACACCGGTTCCGGGGTTCGGGTGACAGTCAGCCCGGCAGCAGGCGGCGAGCCGCAGGTACTGGAGGCAGATCGATTCCTCTCGGCAGTAGGCTTTGCCCCCCGCGTGGAAGGCTTCGGGATCGAGCAATTGGGCGTCGCACTCACCGATCGTGGAGCGATCGCCATCGACGACTTCATGCGAACCAACGTCGACCACGTCTTCGCGATCGGTGACTGCACCGGCAAGCTGATGCTTGCCCACACCGCCGAGGCTCAGGGCGTCGTCGCCGCCGAGACCATCGCCGGGGCCGAGACCCAGCCCGTGAACTACGCCATGATCCCGCGTGCCACCTATTGCCAGCCGCAGATCGCTTCGTTCGGCTACTCCGAACAGCAGGCTAAGGACCTCGGCTACGACGTTGTCGTGTCCAAGTTCCCGTTCTCGGCCAATGGCAAGGCCTGGGGCTTGGGCGATGCCACCGGTTTCGTGAAGCTGGTGGCGGATCGTCGCTACAACGAAATCCTCGGCGCGCACATGATCGGCCCCGACGTCACTGAGTTGCTGCCGGAGCTCACCTTGGCGCAGGCCTACGACCTCACCGCAGACGAGATCGGCCGTAACATCCATGCGCACCCGACTCTGTCGGAGGCGCTGAAGGAAGCCGCCGAGGGCATCGGCGGTCACATGATCAATCTGTGAGCCAACGGAGCCAGGCCGCTAGCTCGGCACCTGTCAGACGCCGCGCCCGGCACCGGGCGCGGCGTCTGTCTTTGTTGCACCATGGCGGCTAAACCCTAAGAACCCTGTAAGACTCCTGCCATTGGATTGTGCCTGCCAGCGGGTTTGGCTAGGGGGTATGAAGACTTCGCGCCTACTGATGGCCATCACACTGCCCGCTCTGGTGATACTGCCCGCCTGCTCCGGGGCCGATCCGGGGGAGTCTCCGGCGGCGGCATCTGCCAGCGCCACCGATTCAATGGAGCCCGATCCGGCACAGTCTGCCGCCATGGCCACGCCGGAGGCATCGATGACCAGCGAGTCCAGCTCGGGTGCCGAGCCGATGGCTGAAACTGACATGTCCGAGGCAGCGGAGCCGATGGCTGAGGATGCCAAGGCTGCCGGCCAGTACCTGGACTACAACGACTACGCCGAGGGCATGGGCAACGGAGGAAACAACGTCGTGTTGTTCTTCCATGCCACCTGGTGCCCATCGTGCCAGGCCACCGACGAATCCCTCACCACCGACGGGGTCCCGGCCGGGCTGACTGTGGTCAAGGTGGACTTCGACAAGATGACACAGCTGCGCAACACCTACGCCATCACCCAGCAGCACACATTCGTCCTGATCGACGACAATGGATCGGCGCGGCGCACCTGGACCGGATCGGCAACCGGCGAACAGATCAAGGCCAAGGCCACCCAGTGATAATCCTTCTGGGAGCTGTTGTCGCGGGGGTGCTGACGTGTCTGGCCCCCTGCGTATTGCCGCTGCTCCCCGTGATCGTTGGCGGCGCAGTCGAGGGCTCCGGCCCGCTGCGCGGCCCACGCCGCGCCGTGGCAGTCACCGCATCCCTCGGTGCCTCGGTGGTCATCTTCACACTTGTACTGAAGTCAACGGCGGCGTTGCTTGGCATCCCAGCCGCCGTCTGGGCCGTGCTGTCTGGCGGGGTGGTGGTGCTGCTTGGTGGCGCAATGGTGTTTCCCCGCGCCTGGGAGCGCGTCTCCGGATGGCTGTCTCTGCAGTCCCGCTCCACCGGTGCCTTGGCGGCGGCCCAGGGGAGGGGCTGGGGCTCTGCCGTCCTGACCGGGGCCGCGCTGGGGCCAGTATTCTCCTCGTGCTCGCCGTTGTATGCCTATGTCGTGGTCACGGTGCTGCCCGCCACGCCCTGGTGGGGGTTGATCTTGCTGCTCGGATACGTCTCCGGGTTGTGTGGCACTTTGCTGGCAATCGCCCTGTGGGGCCAACGCCTGATCGCCCGGGTGGGCTGGGCGGCCGATTCCGGAGGAAGGCTGCGCCGAGTCATCGGTCTTGTCTTGATAGTGGTGGGCCTGGCAGTCCTCACCGGGGCGGACCGGGCAATTCAGACCTGGCTGGTGCAGAATTCACCGCTCGCGCCGTGGGCCCTCGATACGATCTTCGTCCCCGGCCAGTAGCTGGAGCCGACCAGCGCGGCCTGGATCTAGCCGAATCCAGGCAGATCCATCTGCGCGAGGCATCCGGAGCCCTGGTTTCGAATCTCGCACGTACCTCCGAAGGCCTGGGCCACCGCCAGCACTATCGGCAATCCCAAGCCGGCTCCGCCCTGGTCATGTGGGGTCCGGCTCGCTGAACCCCGCCACCCAGGTTCGAACAGGTGGGGAAGATCCGCCTCGGGAATGCCGCCACACTCGTCGCTGACGGCGACGACGACCCGACGCCCATGCTGGCGTGCCTCGATCCGTACCAGGCCGCCGGGCTGGGTGTGCCGCAGCGCATTTGACACCAGGTTCCACAGCGCCCGGGACAACAGCGATGTATCGCCCGCTACCCAGCTTCCTTCATCGGCGTGGGCCAGGAGCCTGACCCCGCGTTGGTGTGCCAGCGCACGGGCCGCGGCAATGGTGTCAGAGACGAGGTCGCGAACCTCGATCTTGTCGCGGCGGCGCTCAAGCCCGGCGTGAAGCCGGGTGAGTGAGAGCAGATCGTCGACCATCGATGAGGTGCGGTCGGCCTCGCGGCCGATTCGTTCGGCATAGGCGGCGGGATCTTGCGCCACGCCGTCGAGTAGGGCCTCCGACATGGCCTTGATCCCGGCCAGCGGAGTGCGCAGGTCATGCGAGAGCCAGGTGATCATGTCGCGTCGGGAGGCGTCCACCTCGGCCTCGCGCTGCCGGCGGGCATGTTCCAGTTGGGCCAGCTGCTCGCGGCCACGGATGCTGCGGGCCACCACGTACCCGGCGGGTAGTGCACACAGCAGGCTGGTAATGAATATCCAATTCAGCACGACAACCGCCGAAGCCTCGATCGCCATCTGGTGAGTGCCCACCACCACACCCGCGGCGGTCGCGACGACCGCGACGGCCGGGGCCAGCACGCTTGCCACCCCGAGCCAGCGTCGGGAGATCAGCAGGACACCCACCGCTGACACGGCCCCAGCCAGCAGTGCTGCCGCGACGCTGCCGCCAATCAGTGAGAGCTCAGGACCCATGGTGTGGATCCCAGCGGTAGCCCACGCCCCACACCGTCACCAGTCGCGTGGGATGCGATGGGTCAGCCTCCACCTTTTCCCGGAGCCGCCGCACATGCACCGTGACTGTGGACTGGTCCCCGTACTGCCAACCCCACACGTCCCTGACGAGGTCGTCGCGGGTGAAGGCCCGGCGGGGATGGGTGATCAAATGCACCAACAGATCGAACTCGCGTGCGGTCAACGTGAGGGGCTTATCGGCCCGCGTGACGCTCCGGGCGTCGAGGTCGATCGTGAGGTCCGCCTCGCGCAGCAGCTGCCGGGTTGGCTGATCTGGCGATAGCCGGCGCAGCACTGATTGAACCCGCAGCATCAACTCACGCGGCGAGAACGGCTTGGCGACATAGTCATCGGCACCGATCTCAAAGCCGAGGATCCGGTCTGGTTCCTCACCGCGAGCCGTGAGCATGATGACCGCGGTACGGCTGTTGCTCAACCGCAGCCGACGAAATACCTCGAGACCGTCCATTCCAGGCAGGCTGAGATCGAGCACCACCAGGTCAGGGACGAACTGCCAGGCCGCCTGCAGCGCCGCGGGCCCCGAATCTGCCTCGAAGCTGTCAATGCTGGCGGCGCTGAGATACTCGACGACCACCTGACGCACGGTGGGATCGTCGTCGACGACAAGGACGCGGGCCACCACAGAAGGCTACGCGTGCCGGGCCGATGCTGTGGTTACCGATTCCTTACGGAACCAGACACACCCTGACATATGTCCGATAAGGCACATTATGTCAGGTTGAAAGGGCTGATGCGGCCTGACGACTCTGCCACTCCCCTGGGCACGACCACGGGGCGCCGGAAGCATCCGACGCCCCGTGGAACGGGCCCTGCGCTCAGCGCCTATTGCCGAAGGTAAAGCCACGAACGATTTGGATGATCCCGAGGGCAACCAGGCCGATGCCAAGCAGCAGCAACAACGACACCCCGCCTATCAGGGGTGAGAAAACGAGAATGCTGCCGGCGATCAGGCTGATGATGCCGTAGGCAATCGCCCAGCCCTTCGAGGCCGCATCGCCGAGGGTGGTCAGTGCGATCACTCCGTCGACGATCCACATGAATCCGACCATGATCGCAATGAAGCTCAGCAGCGCCGCCGTCGCCAGGCCCAGATTCACCAAGGCCACGATCGCGGCGATCAGGAACAAAACACCCAGCGCCAAATAACCCACCCGCCGCCAGCCGGTAACGTCCCTGGTAAAGATGCCCACGCCAAGATTCGCGAGGCCGGCGATCGCCGCGTAGATCGCGACCATGATAGTGACAACCGCGGCGCTGGGCGCCGGCCACACCAGGATCACGATGCCCATGATCAGGGACGCGATGCCTCCCAACCCGAAGGCGGTGCGGATCCCGTTCACCACGCCTGCGCCCTTGGGGGTATTGATGGTCTCGGCCATAGGGCCCCTCCTTAGATAGTGCCTGACACGCGAGAGCGCATCATGAGCAGGACTATGCCACCGCGGCCCCTGAAATAGCGAGCGGATCGCCTGAGTAGTTGCGGGTGGGTTTCCCGGCCATACAATGCGCCAAGACCAAGGAGACTCATGAACGCATCGCGCTCCCCCGCTTACCCGGCCGATAGCCATGACGTCATCCGAGTAGTGGGTGCTCGGGAGAACAACCTAGCCGACCTGAGCCTGGAGATTCCCAAGCGTCGCCTGAGTGTGTTCACCGGGGTGTCCGGCTCCGGCAAGAGCTCGCTGGTCTTCGACACTATCGCCGCCGAATCGCAACGCATGATCAACGAAACCTACAGCGCCTTCGTGCAGGGTTTCATGCCGAGCCTCGACCGCCCGGATGTCGATAGCCTCGCCGGACTCACCACAGCGATCCTGGTCGATCAGGAACCGATGGGCGCCAACGCGCGCTCCACCGTAGGGACTGCCACCGACGCGAATGCGCTGCTCCGCCTGCTCTTCAGCCGGATTGGCGAACCGCACATCGGCTCGCCGCAAGCCTATGCCTTCAACGTTCCTAGCGTCACCGGGGCGGGAGCCGTCACGGTTCAACGGGGCGAAAAGACGCTAGCCAGGAAGACAAGCTACTCGTTGACCGGCGGCATGTGCCCGCGCTGTGAGGGCATGGGCCACGTCACCGACATTGACCTTTCCCAGCTCTTCGACGCATCCAAATCGCTCGCGGAGGGGGCCTTCACGATTCCCGGATATAGCGCCGACGGGTGGAACGCGCGCATCTACCGTGAATCCGGGTTCTTTCCGCCAGACAAGCCGATCAAGAATTTTAGCAAGCGAGAACGCCACGACTTCTTGTATCGGGAACCCACCAAGGTCAAGATCGATGCGATCAACATGACCTACGAGGGCCTGATCCCCCGCATCCAAAAGTCGATGCTCGGCAAGGACCGGGACGCGATGCAGCCGCACATTCGCTCCTTCGTGGACCGAGCCGTCACGTTCATCACCTGCCCCGAGTGCGACGGAACCCGGCTCAGCGCCGCGGCCCGCTCCTCCACCGTCAACGGGCGAAACATCGCTGAGGTCTGCCGAATGCAGATCAGCGACCTCGGCCAGTGGCTCGAGGGCATCCGGGCCCCAGGTGTGGCTCCTCTCATCGCCTCCTTACAGCACCTCATCGGCTCCTTCGTGGACATCGGCCTTGGCTACCTGTGCCTCGAGCGAGGCTCAGGGACCCTGTCGGGTGGCGAGGCGCAGCGCACGAAAATGATCCGTCATCTCGGCTCCGCACTGACCGACGTCACCTACATCTTCGATGAGCCCACCATCGGGTTGCACCCCCATGACATCGCGCGCATGAACCAGCTGCTGCGCCAGCTGCGGGACAAGGGCAACACAGTGCTGGTCGTGGAACACAAACCAGAGACCATCGCCATCGCCGATCACGTGGTTGACCTAGGGCCGGGCGCGGGCAGCGCCGGCGGCCAGATCTGCTTCCAGGGCAGCGTGGATGGGCTGCGCTCCAGCGGCACCCTGACAGGGCGCAACCTGAGGTACCGGGCGCAGCTCAAGCCCCTGCCCCGGGTACCGACTGGATCGCTGCCCATCCGTGGCGCAACGCGGCACAACCTGCGCCACGTCGATGTCGATGTGCCCCTAGGAGTGTTGGTGGCGGTCACGGGTGTGGCTGGGTCGGGGAAGAGCTCCTTGATCCATGGCAGTCTCGCCTCGCTCGAGGGGGTGGTGACCATCGATCACACTGCGATCCGTGGATCCCGACGCAGCTCCCCCGCGACCTACACCGGCCTGTTGGAGCCGATCCGCAAAGCCTTTGCCAAAGCAAACGGCGTGAAACCTGCGTTGTTCAGTGCCAACTCCCAAGTTGCGTGCCCCATCTGCAACGGTGCCGGGCTCATCTTCACCGAGCTCGGCTTCATGGAGACCGTGACCACAGCCTGCGAAGTGTGCGACGGTACTGGTTTCCAAGCTGAAGTCCTCGGTTTCCGGCTCGCTGGATACAACATCCACGAGGTCCTCACAATGCCGGTCGCGCAAGCGTGCGAGTTTCTGGGACCCGAGGGGAATTCAATTCCGGCTGCGCATCGGATCCTCGCCCGGCTGGCTGACGTCGGCCTCGGATACGTCACCATCGGCCAGCAATTGTCCACCCTGTCCGGGGGCGAGCGGCAACGACTTAAACTTGCCAATCAGATGGGTGAAGCCGGCACCATCTTCATTCTCGACGAGCCCAGCTCCGGGCTCCATCTTGCCGATATCGACCACCTGCTGTCGCTGCTGGAGCGACTCGTGGACGATGGAAAGTCAGTCATCGTCATTGAGCACCATCAGGCAGTCATGGCGCGGGCCGACTGGATCATCGATCTCGGCCCAGGCGCGGGGCACGAAGGTGGGAGGGTCGTCTTCCAAGGAACCCCGGCCGAACTCGTCTCCCACCCCTCAACGCTGACCGGGCGGCACCTGGCCGAGTACGTCGGCGCCTGACCAGGGTTCTGCGGGCCGGGACGCTAGGCGTCCAGGCTCAGCAGGCTCTCGCTGATCCTGGTGCGCTGCTGATCGGTCAGCTGCACATCCATCGCGGCAGCCGAGTCGATGATGGAGGCCGGGCGGGAAGCACCGGGAATGGCTATCACGTGCTGGCCGAGCCCCAACTCCCAGGCCAGAGTCACCTGTTGTGGGCTGACACCGTGTTCCTGCGCGATCTCGGTCAGGATCGGGTACCTGTCCCCCACACTCATCGCACCGCCACGGGTGCCGCCCAGCGGGGACCACGGCACGAAAGCAATCTCGTGTTCCTGGCAGTAGCGAAGCTCCGGCAGGCTTGTGTGATTGAACTTCGGCGAGAACTCATTTTGCAGCGCCGCCAGGCGGCCCGGCCCGAGGATTGACACCGCAACATCCAACTCTTCGACATTGGCGTTGGACAGCCCGATCTCCCGGATCAGCCCTTCGGAGCGTAGCTCGGCCAGCGCCTCCACGCCCTCGGCATAGCGGATGCTGCGATCCGGGCGATGCCAATAGTACAAGTCGATCACGTCGACTCCCAGCGCCTCCTGGGAACGAAGCGCCGCCCCTCGCAGATAGGCCAGCGTGCCGTCGCGGCCCCACGTTTCTCCCGCGCCGCGAGTGATGCCACCCTTGGTCGCCACCACAACATGGGAGGTATCGCCTTCATAAGAGGCCAGCGCGAGCGCCACGAGCCGCTCGTTGTGACCCATCTGATCCCACGCCGGGGCGTAGATGTCAGCGGTGTCGATGAGCGTGATGCCTGCCCGCAGCGCCGCGTGCACAGTCTGGATCGCCTGTTCCTGGGAGGGCTGGACGTTACCGCCCATGGAAAACGGCATCGCCCCCAAACCGATGGGGGAAACCTGGAACTGCCCGAGGCGCCGTGGTCTCGTCATGGCCGCAGCCTACGACGTGAACGGTTCTGGATCGCCGGCTCCCAACCGGAGCACTTCCGGCTCGTCGCCGGTGAGGTCCACGACCGTGGTCGGTTCGAGACCGCAGTCTCCAGAGTCCAGGACCACATCGACGTCATGACTGAGGATCTCTTGCACCTGCCACCCATCTGATCGGGGCAGCTCGTCTCCGGGCAGCAGCAGCGAGGAACTCTGCAACGGGCCATCGAGGGCGCCCAACAGTGCCAGTGCCGTGCGATGCTGCGGGATCCTCACTCCCACGGTGCGCTTCTTGGGGTGCTGCATCATCCGGGGCACGTCACGGGTGGCCTTGAGAATGAATGTGTACGGGCCGGGGGTCGCGGCCTTGATGGCGCGAAACGCCCAGTTATCCATCTGCACATAGGCCCCGAGTTTGGCGAACTCGTCGACGACGATCGTGAAATGGTGCCGCGGCCCCAGATCGCGGATCCGGGTGATCCGGGCCAATCCGTCAGCGTTGCCGAGTTGGCAGCCCAGAGCATAACCCGAGTCCGTGGGATAGGCCACCAGCCCACCGGCCGCCACGATGTCCGCGACGTGGGCCACAGTGCGCGGTTGTGGGTTGACCGGGTGGACCTCGAAGTACTCAACCATCTGATCAGCCTACGGTTCCCGGGAACGATAAGCATCCACGGGGGCGGTGCGAGTCTGGCTGCGTTCCATCTCGGCCGGCAGCCCAAACCCGATGCCCGCCGGCACCCGGCACGACACTGTGACGCGCACAGTTGCGCTGGTACCAAGCTGGGTGCCCACAGCCTCGACGTCAAGGCTTACCCGAGGCTCATGGCACTCCGGCAGGGAACCGGCGAGGCTGGCCTCGACCGCGGCCTTGGCTGCTGCCTCGGCCGAGACTGCCGAGCGTTCCAGGCTGGCGGCGCGCGCGGCTCCCGCGGCCGCCGCTCCCAGAGCCTGATCGGCCAGCGCCACACGGGCACCGAAGATGACCAGGGCAACCAGGGCGATCAGCGCGGGCAAGATGATGGCTGCCTCGATCGCGACGGCATGTCCGTGTTGGTCCCGCCGCATCAGTCGAGCCGTTCGCTGGGCAGGTGGGCGGTCCGGGTGACCTTGGTCATGACCCCGGGCAGCGGTGCGTAGGCCGTGCCCACCACCGTCACCGTCGTCGTGTGGGGGCCACGCACCACATCAACGGCCACATCGCTGAGTGAGCCGTTGTCGGCGGCGGCCGAAGCGGCGGCCCGCCCAGCAGCGGGGGTGGAGTCAAGCGCCGCGGCTGCTCTCGCGCCATCGGTCGCGGCCGCCATCGCTGTGGCGGAGGCCCACGAGACCATCGCCCACTGCAGCGTGAGCAGGAGGATCAGCCAGGCAAGCGGGAACAGGATGACAAGCTGTACGCCGTTGGTAAGCCCCCTGTCCCGGTGCCACATGGAGTCGATCCTGCCACCGGGTCGGGTCACCCGGGAGGGGGCTGTGGACAGGTGCGGCGCTAGCCGCGCCCGCCGGGCGGCCAAGGCCGCTGTGGCATAGGCTGGGCGGGTCATAGCACCAAGCGAAAGGACTCCCATGGTCAAGAAGGTGGCCATCCTCACTGCGGGCGGCTACGCCCCTTGCCTGTCGTCGGCCATCGGTGGCCTCATCGAGCGGTACACCCAGATCGCTCCCGATGTGGAGATCATCGCCTACAAGCACGGCTACCAAGGCCTGCTCCAGGGCGACTACCTTGAGGTGACCGAGACGGTCCGGGCCAAGGCCGGCGTTCTGCACAAGTTCGGCGGCTCTCCCGTCGGGAACTCCCGGGTCAAGCTGACCAACGCCGCCGACCTGGTCAAGCGCGGCCTGGTGGCCGAGGGCGCCGACCCGCTCCAGGTCGCTGCAGATCGGCTCGTGGCCGATGGCGTCGACGTGTTGCACACCATCGGCGGTGACGACACCAACACCACCGCGGCTGATCTGGCCGCCTTTCTCGCCACCAACGACTATCCGCTGACCGTCGTTGGTCTGCCGAAGACCATCGATAATGACGTCATCCCGATCCGGCAATCGTTGGGCGCATGGACTGCTGCCGAGCAGGGCTCGCTGTTTGCGCAAAACGTCGTGGCCGAGCACAACTCCGGCTCCCGGATGCTCATCATCCACGAAGTCATGGGGCGTCACTGCGGTTGGCTCACCGCCGCCACCGCGCAGAAGTACCGGGAGTGGCTCGACGCTCAAGAATGGGTGCCTGAGATCGGCCTGTCGCGCGAAGCATGGGATGTTCATGCAGTGTTCGTGCCGGAGGCCGAGATCGACGTCGCCGCCGAGTCCCAACGGCTGGGGGCCGTCATGGATCAGGTCGGCAACGTGACGATTTTCTTGTCCGAGGGTGCGGGGCTCGACGCCATCGTCGCCGAACTGGAGGCGGCCGGCCAGGAGGTTCCTCGTGATCCGTTCGGGCACGTGAAACTCGACAAGGTCAATCCCGGCAAGTGGTTCGCTGAGCAATTTGCCGAGCGGCTCGGAGCGGAGAAGGTAATGGTGCAAAAGTCGGGCTACTTCTCCCGCTCGGCAGCATCGAACCCCGCCGACCTTGAACTGATTCGCCAGTGCACCGACCTCGCCGTCGATTGCGCGCTGCGCGGCGAGGCGGGAGTGATCGGTCAGGACGAGGAGAACGGCGACGTGCTTTCGGCGATCGCTTTCGACCGGATCGCTGGCGGTAAGGCATTCGACATCACCACGCCCTGGTTCACTGACATGCTCAGCGCCATCGGCCAGGGTGAGCCCCGGCCTGCCGCAGGGCATTAGGGATTGGCGCTGTTGCGGCGGCGGCTCGTGATTCGCCTCACGACCGCCGTCGCTGCGGCTCCGAGCCCCAGGCCGGTAGCCGCGCCCAGCCCGTAGCCGATCCCGACACCTGCCTTCATGCTTGCCGAGGCGGTCTTCTCGGAGACCATGCGATCAGGATCCGGTGAGGGCACCCGGCCCGGGTCGAAATTGACCGCCAGCAACTCATCGCGAGACATCCTCGCGGCCCACCGCTCCTGTCGTCGCCTATCGGCCCAGGTGCGAGGCGATTCCACCACCGCGGGATCGGCGCCCTGGTGTCCATCCGCAACCTCCGCCGGGCCCTGGTCCGGCTCATCGGCGTGATGGTCGACGTCCCAGCCGTCGTGGGTCCCCACCCAGGCGCTGATGAGAAGCAGGATCGTCGCGATCAGGTTGAACACCAGCATCAACACTATGACGGGTCCGAATATCGACGCCGCCGCGTTGCCCTGGAACGCCCCGATGACCAGACCGGCAAGTTGCTGCAGCACGGTCAGGAGGACGGCCCCGGTCACCGTTGCCGCCAGCCAGATCCGCCAGTGCGTTGTTTGCCCCGGTAACACGAGGAAAACGAACGCCATAAGCAGCCAACTGGCCAGGAATGAAGCGACGATGGAGGCCAGCTTGAGCAGCACACCGATGCCTGGCATGTCTTGCAGTCCCAGCCAGCCGACGACGATGTCGGAAAGTCCGCTGCCCACCGAGGTTACGGCCGAAGCGATGCCGAAGATCAGCAGGAGCCCCAAGAAGATCAGCAGGTTCTCGATGAGTTCCCCGACGAAGCTGCGCTTGTCCGCGGCCTGGGCAAGGCGTGGCTTCCACATCGCCCGAAATGCCCGCTTGAGGTTGCCCACCCATTTCGACCCGGCATAACCCGCGGTGACCAGCGCGATGGCCGTGGTGCTGCGCCACGATGCGAACGCCTCGTCGAGGACCTCCCCGATGTCCTTGGCCAGGTCGGAGTTGCCCAGCTGCGCGTCGATGGTGTCCTTGATCACGTCGTAGAGATCGGGCCGCAGCACTGTCAGCGTCATCCCCAGCATGGCGACCCCAAACATCAGCACCGGTACGAAGGCCAGGACAGTGAAGTAGGTGATGGCGCCGGCAAACTGGGGCCCCAGCCGATTGTTGAATCGCTGATAGGCCGCAACCACGTGCGCGATGGCCGGACGGCTGAGTAGGTGATCGATGCGTTCCTTCACCCGACGACCTTAGCTAGTCTCGGGACTGCCCATGAGCCGAGCCGGTTCGCAGCTGTGAAGAGTGAACCCATGAGGACCCGCTGGTGCGCGCGCGCGCCGAGGGTGAGCCTCAGACGGCCCGGTTCCGGCGCCGGGCGGCCAACTCATCGCTCGGATGAGATTCATCGGCCGAGACCACCCGCTCGGCAGGCAACGATTGAATCGTTCCTTCGATTTCCCGCCAGACGCTCGAGACCGAGATCATGAACATGCCCTGTCCACCTCGAGTCAGGTCGAATAGCTCATTGGCAGAAGTGACCTCGTAGACGCTGAAGCCGTCGCTGACCAGGGTCAGCTCGGTGAGATCTGCGGCCCCCCGAGAGCGTAGGTGGTCGATGGCTACCCGGATCTGTTGCAGCGAGATGCCGATGTCGAGGAAGCGCTTGACCACCCGCAACAGCAGAACATCGCGGAAGGAGTAGAGGCGTTGCGTCCCCGAGCCATCGGCCTGGCGCAGTTCGGGGGTCACCAGCCCGGTGCGGGCCCAGTAGTCGAGTTGGCGGTACGTGATCCCGGCCACGCGGTGTGCCACCGGGCCTCGAAAGCCCATCCCTGTAGGCAGGGGCGCGAAGTCGCCGTCGAACAGCAGTCCCTGG
This sequence comes from Arachnia sp., assembly GCA_047972985.1. Lineage (GTDB taxonomy): Bacteria > Actinomycetota > Actinomycetes > Propionibacteriales > Propionibacteriaceae > Arachnia. The sequence goes on along the minus strand of JBKEBG010000091.1, from coordinate 9,761 downwards.
AGGCTTTCCCCCGTCGGATCTGTCGCCTGATCAGCCATCGCAACTCCTCCACCCCGTAGAAATCACACCGGCGTAATGCCGATACCTAGACGCTAACCCGCTCTTAACCCAGAGGTCAACGACACGCCGCACAGCGATCGCTCGAAGTGACGCCTGCCCGGCCGATCTCGGCGGCAGACCCGGACCAAACCGCCTTTGACAAGGGATTTAGCTTTCGAAATCGTCCGGATTGACGGTGTCGAGGAACTCCCGGAATCGCTGTACCTCATCGGTGTCGGCCTCGGCAACCTCAACCCCAACTTGATCCATGAGCTGCTCGGAACAGCCGATCGGCCACTCGAGCCGCAGCGCCACTGCGACGGCATCACTGGGGCGGCAATCGAACGAGGCGTCGCCTACCTCGAGCCTGGCGAAGTAGATGCCGTCGTTCATCTCGGTGATCACGGCCCGGCCTTCATCATCCCCGGCCATCTCCCGCAAGGCCGAGGCCAGCAGGTCGTGTGTCATCGGGCGAGGGGCCGCCGACTCATCCTCCAACACCACGGCGATAGCCGCGGCATCGAGCGAGGATATCCAGATCGGCAGCACCCGGGTGCCGCCGCTGTCCTGCAACAGGAGGACCGGGGTGTCCTCCGGCTCGACGAGGCGAAACCCGACGACGTCCAGATCGATCATGATTCCAGGGTATTACCTATTGATCTGAGCATGCAGCAAGGCAGCGTGCGCCTGGAGTACGACCCGGTAGACATCGGCCCGAACCTCACGCGGCACACCCGAGCGACGCTGAAAGGGTGCCAAGGTCTGTTCTACGAGCGCGGCCTCCGTGGCCGCCGCCTGCTGAACGACGCGAAGTTGACGCGGATCGACTCCCAAATCGCTCAACCGCTTGGCGGTCGCGGCGATCGCGACTGCCTCTCTGCCATAGAGGTGAGTGCCCGCACGCACCGTCATGATCTTCAGCCGTTCGAGTTCAACCATGGCGGCCTCTCCGAGGCCCGATTCCGCCAGCAACTGGCGCCTTGTCACCAAGGAGCTACTGCTGGCAGCGGCCTTCGGTCGCGCCGGCGCCTGCGCGGTTTGCTCGGCAGGCTCCTGCTCGGCGGGGGGCTCCTCGCCCCGATCCAAAGCCGCCAGGTGCTCGCGGATCACCTTGAGCGGAAGGTAGCGATCGCGTTGAGCGCGCAACACGTACAGCAGGCGGTCGACATCCTCTTGGCGGAACCGCCGGTAGCCCGAAGGCTGATCACGCTCAGGAGATATCAGCCCCTCGGACTCGAGGTAACGAAGTTTTGACACCGAGATCTCCGGGAACTCCGCCCGGATGATCTCCAGCACCTGCCCGATTGTGCGAGGGGCACTAGGCATTAGGAGGCCTTAGACTCACCCAGACTGATCGTCGCCCGGTACTTGCCAATCTGGATCTCGTCGCCGGCGTGGATCTCCTGGCGACCCTCGATGACTCGACGATTCACGTAGGTGCCGTTCAAGCTACCCAGATCCTCCAGGAAGAGTCGACCGTCCTGTCGCAGGAACTTGGCATGGTGACGCGACACAGTGATGTCATCGAGAAAGATATCGGAGGCCGGATGGCGGCCAACGCTGGTGAGGTTCGTGTCGATGAGGAAGCGGGATTCGTCCCCCCCACCACGGTTGAGGATGAGCAGGGCATCGCCAGCGGCCAGTTGAGCCGACGCCGTCGCCGCATCCGGCGAAGGAAGGTTCCCGATGTCATCGGTGATGGCTGTGAGGACGGTTGTGGTGTCAACCGGCCAGTCGATCCGCGGGGCGCCGCATTCGCTGCAGAACTTGGCGCCGGGCCGCAAGTCGGCACCACACTCACGGCACTTCATGGAGTCTCCTTGCCTTGTTTGGTTTCCCCCGTTCCTTCACACTATCGGGGCACCCCCCCTCCCCACCAGCACGCCGCGCTGGCGCGCGTCGGGGATTAGCGTGATTCGGCGAACTCAAGGTCGCGTGGCTCGACGACGGTGTCGATAGTGATCTCGTCGGACTGCTCAATCGTCACGGTACCGCCGATCCGTGGGTCCTCCACGTTGGTCACCAAACCTCCGCGGAACCTGGCGCCGGCCTCAAGTGTTGCTGGATTGCCGATGGCCTCGATGACGAAGGGAGCTTGCAGGGGCACTGAATCCACCATGATGGTGCCTTGATCGTCGGCGGCGATCCACGAGTAGGCCACGAGCCGGACACCGTCGTTGAACTCAATCACCTCTGCCCCCGCGTCGCGTAGTTCCTCGACCGCGTCTAATAGCAATTCCGCACTCACGCCGCGTTTCGGGTCGGCAATGGTGATCCGGATCCCCGCGCCTTTGACGGGCACGGTTCCCCCGATGATCTCCAGTTCATTCAACCGGCGCCCGGCCGCCGCCTGAACCTCCTCCGCCCCCACTGCACCGCCGGCAAGCTCATCACGGGTCGTCTGCAGGTCTCGGATCTCAGCCTCGAGACGGCGGGTCTCGGCGCTTAGATTGTCCAGCAGCTGGATGAGCTCGCTGCGTCGCAGCGATGAATAGTCCGCCTCCTCGGCCTGGCTGCGGAGCGTGACTACCACGAGGATCGCGGTGAGGAACAACACAACTCCTACGACCCCTTGAGCGCGGCTGGGCAGTATCCAGCCCATGACAGCAGATCTGCTCTGTTCCGCCCCCTCCTCGGCCTCTTCGACGGCTCGCCGTGCGGTCTCACGCATGCAGAATCTCCCGTCGGATGGCGGCGGTGTTGGTGAAGATTCGAATCCCGAGCACGACGACCACAGCAGTCAGTAGCTGGGAACCCACCCCAATCTGGTCACCGACGAATACGATCACGCCCGCGATCAGCACATTGGACAGAAACGACACGGCGAACACACGGTCGGAGAAGGTCCCCTGGAGGTAGGCCCGGGCCGCGCCGAGGATGGCGTCAATCGCCGCGACGATCGCCACCGGGAGATAGGGCTCAAGAAACGGCGGCATGGTGGGCGCAAGCAGCATCCCGATGACGATCCCGGCAATGAGCCCAGCCGCGGCAAGCATGTGCCCTCCTACCCTTCGGCGACCCGGATGTGCATGCCAGGATCGGCTGCCAAGGCGATCTGGTCAACCTCGTCGATGACGAATCCGGCGCCGTAGTTCTCGCGTAGGAACTGCCACCATGCGGCCGCTGGGGTGCGTGCGAATCGCGCCGACAAGGTCTTCGGATCCCCGATAGCCTCCACCCGGTAGGGCGGGGACAACGATATGAAGTCCACTGTGATCGCCGATCCCGCGGTGCGGATCGAGGTGAGCGCCGAGACCCTGCGCCCATTGATGGCCACCGCCTCAGCGCCGGCCTGCCAGAGGCCGTTGACCAGGATCGAAAGATCGGTGTCGTAGACGAGTCCCTCGCCCTCGGTACCATCGTCGACGGTGACAGTGATGCCGGGGCCCGTTACCGCGATAGACCCAACGATCGGTTCCAAGGAAGCGGTCCGCGACTCGATCTCGCGATCCTGCGTGAGCCCCTGACGCAATGACCTCACCTCGTCCTCCAAGCCGGCGAGCTCGCTCTCGAGCTCAGTCACCTCCGCCTGACCAGCCTCGACTCGATCCACTAGATCCTGGCGTTCGCGGTCCAATTCGGTGGCAGTTCTAGTCGAGTGCACCACCGCCACGGCGATGAGAATCCCGATGAGCAGAATCACCAACACCAGCTGCCGCGGATGGCGCTCATGGGCTGGTCGGGACGTATATCCCGGTTCCAGCGCGGTCTGGGTGACCTCCCGAAGCAGGCTCATGCTCTCGTCGGGGTGTGACATCTATCTCGTCCCCCGCCGAGCTCGTGCCAGCGCAATCGTCTGCGCCAGGTACTTCAACCCGGCCCACCAATACAGCGCGGCGCCAAGCAACGCCAACGGCCAGCCCAACCACCACGCCCACTGCCAGGCGTCCGAGTCAGCGGCGGCGATCAGGATCAGCGGGAAGGCGATCAACAGGCACATTGTCGCGGCCTTGCCCACCAGGTTCACCGGCAACGCGACGCGTCCGCTGCGGCGCAGCGACGGCAGGAGACCCACCAGCATCAGGTCGCGGGCAGCCAGCACCGCCAGCAGCCACCACGGTAGGATCCCGCGCACCGCCAGCGCAACCAGCGCCATCAAGATGTAGAGCCGATCCGCGATGGGGTCCAATCTCGCTCCCAGCGGGGAACGTTGCTGCAACCGACGTGCCAGGAATCCGTCAAGCCAGTCGGTGGCGCCAAAAGCCGCAAGCAAAATCGCGGCGGCGAGGTCTTGTTCGGACAGGATTAGCCATCCGAAAACACCGACGCCCAAAAGCCGCAACGTCGACAGCGCATTAGGAATGGTCCACACCTGAAGCGTGTCCCATCCCTGTTCGATCGGCTCGATTCCAGCCACACCCCCAGCCTAGGTCATTGCTGTGGGTGTTCCTCTGCACCGCGCCGCTGGCCATTTCTGGCTATCGTGGCTACAGCCTGCAACTCTTCCAAGACCAGCGGTCCGATCGCGTCCCAGGTCCAGGCCGATACTGACCGGTGGGCCCCCATGGGATCGGCCGGCTGCGCCAGCGCGTCCCGCACCGCCGCCACGAGCGCCTGGGGCGATTCCGGTTTCACGAGCTTGGCGTGAGGGTTCTCGCCCAGGACCCGGCGAAACGGCGGAAGGTCCGTTGCCACGATCCTCGCGCCCGCGGCCAGCGCCTCAATCAACACCATCCCGAAGCTCTCGCCAAACCGGTTGGGCGCCACGACGATATCCGTGTGCCACAGTGCTTCGCGCAGCCCGGCGGAGTCGAGTTGTCCCAGATGGCGCACGGCGGAACTGGAGCACCTTCCCGGCCCGACCGCCACGAACTCGGCGTCGAGGACGCTGCGCGCCAACGCGTCGAAGGCACCGAAGCCCTTGCGCGGCTCGTTGAGCCGCCCCACAAATGTGATGCGAGGACGCACGCCGCCGCGCCACGGCCCACCAGGTGCCGAGGGAGGGCTCGGCCAGGAAATGGCGTTTGCGATGACGCGGCTTTGCCTGCCGGTGGCCCCGTGCGCCGTGACCGCCGCCGCCGGTGATACCGCGATGGCGCGACGGTGGCTGGGCAAAGCCCTGGCTCGCATCCGCAACACCGGGCCGAGCCACCCACCAACGGGGAAGTGTGCGTGGTGGGTCACCACCAGATGTTCGCTGCGCCGGGCCAGGGCATAGGCCAGGCCCGGGGTGAGCGGCTCGTGAACGTGGATCACATCGGCGGCCAGGCCCGGGCGGGCGCGGCGCCACTGATGAGCTCCCAGCGCCAACCGAGCGGTGGATCCGTTGAACCCTAGACCCACCGCGGCTCCGACGAGCTGAACCTGAACGGCCTCAGCAACATCCGGGCGAGACCTGCCTGGGGCGACCACACACACCTCGTGGCCCTGGCCGCTGAGCCAGCTGGCAAGGCCGAGCACGTGGGTTCCCACTCCCCCAGGCACGTCGAGGCTGTACGGGCACACCTGAGTGATTCGCACTACTGGCCTCGCTCCCACGGTTGGAGCACCAGCCAGCTGGTGGGTTCGGCCTGCACCGCAGCAGCAAACTGGCGCGCGAGCGCCGCGCTGAGCTCTGCGGGGGTGGATCCCGGCATGGGGTCCGACACACGCAACCGCACCGCGTCGGTCCCCCGGTCGAATGCCGCCGTTGCCACGCGAAGGTCCGCGCCGGTCAGGCGCGCCAGCAGGGCCGGTCCGGCGGGCATCGGTAGCGGCACCTCGCCGTCCGGGGTCGGCCACGCTACCCGCAGTCCCCGGCCGCCGAGATCACGGTCGGCCAGCAGACAGACCATGCGGCCGGCCCGCACATCATCGGCGAGGCGTCGCAACAGGTCAGGATGATCGACGGGGTAGATGGCGATCCCCATGGCCATGCGCGCGTGGCGAAAACTCTCATACATGCCACCGGGCAATCGCTCGGCCACGCTGACCACGTCGATGCCCACGCTGGCTGCCCACGACCCGGCCAGGTCCCAGCTACCGAGGTGGGGAAGCGCGAGGATCAGCCCGGGGCCTGCGAGGGACTCGTGCAGCCGCTGTTCCTCGGCGGGGCTGATATGCGCCCTGGCCTGGATCTCGGCCCGGGTCCAGGTGGCAAGCGAGATCGACATGAGAGTGTTGCGCAGCCAGGACGCCAGCAGCTCCCGGCGCTGACGCCTCGTGGGTGCCGCCGCGGTCACTGCCGCGACGTTGCGCGCCCACTGGTCCACAGCGGGTAGCGGCACCAGCGATAACAACCAAGAGCCGACGGCCACCAGCCGCGGGCGGGTCCGATGCCCGACCCTCTCCCCCAGACGCCATGCGACCTGAAGGAAGCGCCGACGGATCATGCTGCCCAGGCTGCTGCCAACTGCGCGCGGGCATCGGCCAATAGCTGCGGTATGGCCCGGGTCTGTCCCACCACCGGAAGAAAGTTCATGTCCCCGGCCCATCGGGGCACTATGTGCTGGTGCAGGTGCATCGCGATTCCTGCGCCGGCCACCTCACCCTGGTTAATGCCGATGTTGAACCCGGCGGGGCCGCTGACTGAGCGCAGCACTGCCATGGCTCGCTGCGTCAGGAAGGCAATCTCGGCGGACTCGGCCTCGGTGGCCTCCGTGTAATCGGCGACGTGGCGATAGGGGCAGACCAACAGGTGTCCGGGCGAATATGGGAACAGGTTCATCACGACGTAGGCGGTGATACCGCGCGCCACGATGAGGCCTTCGGCGTCGTCGTGGCCGGGCGCCTTGCAAAACGGGCATCCCGCGTTGCTGGTGGGTTTGCCCTCTCCCTGGATGTAGACCATCCGGTGGGGAGTCCACAGGCGCCCGAAAGCGTCGGGAACCCCGGGCGGTGTGAAGCCCGCCGCTTGACTCACTGCGGGTCCACCGGAGCCGTGGGCGCCAGGTTTGAACGGGACCGCACGAACGAAACGATCTCGGCGACAGCTTGAGACGTGCTCACGCCATTGCGCTGCGAACCATCGCGGTAGCGGAAGGACACCGCCTCATGATCCCGGTCCTCGCCGCCCGCGATGAGCATGAAGGGCACCTTTTCCCGTTGGGCATTGCGGATCTTCTTGCCGAATCTGTCGTCCGAGGTGTCGATCTCGGCGCGGATGCCCTCGGCCCGGAGCCGGGCCACTATCCCTGCCAGGTACTCATCGAACTCGCTGGCGACCGGGATCGCCAACACTTGCACAGGGGCCAGCCACGCTGGAAAGGCACCCGCGTAATGCTCGGTTAGCACGCCGAAGAAGCGCTCGATCGATCCGAAGAGCGCGCGATGGATCATCACCGGACGTTGCCGGGTCCCGTCGGAGGCCTGGTACTCAAGGCCGAACCGCTCTGGAAGGTTGAAATCCAACTGGATCGTCGACATCTGCCAGGTACGCCCAATGGCGTCCTTCGCCTGGACCGAGATCTTAGGCCCGTAGAACGCGGCGCCGCCGGGGTCATCGGCGAGTTCCAGGCCGGAGCCCTCGGCTACCTCCCGCAGCACCTCGGTTGCCTCGTGCCAGGTGAGGTCATCACCGACGTACTTTTCGGGGTTCTTGGTCGACAACTCAAGGTAGAAATCATCCAAGCCGTAGTCGGCAAGCAATTGCAGCACGAACCGCAGCAGGCCTGCCAGCTCGTCGCGCATCTGTTCTCGGGTACAGAAGATGTGGGCGTCGTCCTGGGTGAATCCCCGTGCCCTGGTCAGTCCGTGGACCACGCCAGACTTCTCATAGCGGTACACGGTGCCGAACTCGAACATCCGCAACGGGAGCTCGCGGTACGAGCGTCCCCGAGAGGAGAAGACAAGGATGTGCATGGGGCAGTTCATGGGCTTGAGGTAGTAGTCAGTGCCCTGTTTGGTGAGGTTACCCGCCTCGTCGTGTTCTTCGTCCAGATGCATCGGCGGGTACATCCCGTCGGCGTACCAGTCGAGGTGGCCCGAGGTTTCGAACAGCTTCGACTTGGTCAGGTGGGGAGAGTAGGCAAACTGGTAGCCGGCCTCAATGTGTCGGCGACGAGAATAGTCTTCCATCTCCATCCGCACGATGGCCCCCTTGGGGTGGAACACCGCCAATCCGGAGCCGATTTCATCGGGGAAACTGAACAGGTCGAGCTCGGTCCCGAGCCTGCGGTGGTCGCGCTTGGCGGCTTCGAGCATTCGGTGCTGATACGCCTTGAGGTCGTCCCTGGAGGCCCAGGCTGTGCCGTAGACACGCTGAAGGCCGACGTTGCGCTGATCGCCCCGCCAGTAGGCGGCTGAGGACTTGGTCAGTGCAACCGCCTGCAGGTATCCGGTGTGCGGCACGTGCGGGCCGCGGCACAGGTCCTTCCATGCCAGGCTTCCATCACGGCGAAGGTTGTCATAGATCGTCAACTGTCCTTGGCCGACCTCCACTGACGAGTCGTCCTCGGCTGAAGCCCCACCTTTGTCGTCGATGAGTTCTAGTTTGAACGGCTCCTCGGCTAGTTCGCGGCGGGCCTGGTCATCGCTGACCTCTCGCCGCACGAAGCGCTGCTTCTCCCGGACGATGTGGTTCATGCGCTTTTCGACGGTTGTCAGGTCCTGCGGGGTGAGGGGCTCGGTGGCGAAGTCGTAGTAGAAACCGTCGGTGATCGGCGGGCCGATGCCCAACTTGGCGTCCGGAAACACATCCTGGAGCGCCTGTGCCGTGACGTGGGCCGCCGAGTGCCGCAGAATCGCCAGGCCATCCGGCTCGCTGGCAAGCACCGGGGACACCACGGCGCCGATGGGCAATTCGTGGGCAAGGTCAAGCAGTTCGTCGGCGACGCGCATCGCGACGACCCTGCGATCGGTACCGAACAACTCGATCCCCGTGGTCTGTTTCGCGACGGTTATCGACTGGCTCATCGGTACTCCTGGAGGTAGTAGTGACGGCCCCATTCTGCCCTGCGCCATGGAGCCCTCGCGACCCGGACGAGGCTCGGGGAAGATTGAGACATGGATGTTTTCGATCAACTGGCCATGACTTGGAATGACGACCCGCACAAGATGGCCCGCGCGCGGGCTGCCGCCCAGGCCGTCGCGACGGCGGTGGACCTCGCCGAGATAAACACCGCAATTGACTACGGCGCGGGAACCGGATTGTTGAGCTTCCACCTGGCCGAAGCCATCGGGCACGTCATCGTGATGGACACCTCCCCCGGAATGCTCGAGGTAGCGCGTTCGGAGATCGCCCGCCGCGGCCTGCCCTGGCAGGTGCAGCTGCGTGATCTATCCCTCCCGGACGATGATTCGCCTTCACAGGTGGCCGAGCTCTTGTACTCGATGCTGGCGCTACACCACGTCGAGGATGTGGATGCCGCCATCGCGGGCATGTGGCGCGCGCTCAAACCGGGGGGCCACCTCGTGCTGATCGACCTACCGGAGGGATCTCAGGACTTCCATCGCCCCGAACAACACCGTCACCACGATGGATTCCCCGTCGCACGGCTCGAGGATTCGTTAGGTCTGGCCGGATTCGAGCGCATCGTCTGGTCAGATCCGCTGACGATCCATCATTCACACCCCGACGGGGCCCCCACGAGGCACGAACTTTTCGTCGTCAGCGCACTGCGCCCCGACCTGCAGTGACGTGCCCCAGACATGTATGAGGGCCCCAGTCTTTCGACTGGGGCCCTCGGTGGGCGATGCCAGGTTTGAACTGGCGACCTCTTCCGTGTCAAGGAAGCGCGCTACCACTGCGCCAACCGCCCGAGGTGGAGACGGGATTTGAACCCGTGTACACGGATTTGCAGTCC
>JBKEBG010000081.1:0-13945 GCA_047972985.1 Arachnia sp. | reverse complement strand
CAGCAGGTCAGGTACCAGGTCACCGACGTCGATGGCATCACCGCGCAGGGCCTGGTGCTCGTACCGGGCAGGGGGGATTCGGTGCCGGTGCTGCGGGATCCGCTGCTGGAGCTGGAGGCGGTGGCGGGCGAGCCGATCACTGTGACGCTCAACGATCTCGTCGCCGGCACCGCTGACCGCTCGGTGCGGCTCACCGGCGTCGACACTGTCACTGCCACCAACGGGCGGGCCGTCCCCGGCCAAGACAGCATCGACTACATCTCCGACGAGGACTACCTGGGCCCCGCGTCGCTGGTGTTCGAAGTCACCGACATCGTGCCCGACGGCAACACCTCCGCCAAACGGGCATACATCAGCATCCCGATCACCGTGGTGCCGCCGCCTGACGCCGACGAATCGGCCGAGGATCTCGCGGCGGCGAACTCGGCGCCTGAGCTCGCCGGGCCGCCGCCGGTGCTCAGCGTCGGCGCGGGCGAGGAGGAGGCCCGGCTCGACCTGCAGCCCCTGTTCCACGACGCCGAGGGGGACAGTTTCTACTTCACCGATTTCGCTGCCGCCGGCGGCAGCAGCGCCATCGAATGGGGCACCTCCACCGACGGCAACTTCGTCCTGGGAACCACTCCGATCGGCACGGAGCCGGGAACCACCCGCACTATTCGGGCCGCGGCCATCGACGCCAACGACGGCCGCACCGAGTTCGAGATCCGGCTCGAGGTGGTCTCATCCACCAAGCCGCTGCCGACGGTGGTGGCCGACGTGATCCCGAACGCCGTGGCGGGACAAGAATCGATGGTGTCCCCGCTGGATAACGACTCATCGCACCTGGCATCGGATCCCACCCTGACGCTGCTGTCTGCGAAGGTAATCGCCGGCGACGGCACAGCACGCGTCGAGGGTGACCGGGTAGCGGTCACCCCGGCGCAGGGTTTCGTTGGGACCATCACTGTGGCCTACACGGTCGTGGACGCCACCGGTGACCCGAGCCGCCGCGTCGACGGCACAATCCGTGGCACAGTCAGCGCTCGGCCGTCTCGTCCCGGCACCCCCCGCGACATCGTCGTCGGGAATGGATCTGTGACATTCACCTACACCCCGGGCAGCCCGAACGGGCTCCCGATCGAGCAGCGGCTCGCGACCCCGGTCCTGGCCAGCGGCAGGGAGCTCGACCCGGTCGAGTGCGGCAGCACCACCTGCACCGTCACCGGGCTCAGCAACGGGACCGCGTATCAATTCAAGGTGGCCGAGGTCAACCAGGCCGGGACCTCCGACCCTTCGCCGCTGTCGGCGATCGCGGTGCCCGATGTGATTCCCAACCCCCCGGGCCGGCCGTCGGTCAGCTTCGACGATTCCCAGCTGACCGCCACCTGGGCCGCACCTACCTGGGACGATCCGGCCAACCCTGGATCCCCGGTGAGGTCGTATCGGCTGGCGCTGCTCAGTGAGGGTGGGGCGCAGCTGGAGGTCAGGGAGCTGGGCCCCGGGTCGCTGAGCTACACCTGGAACGGGCTCAGCAACGGCCGGCGCTACCGATTCGCGGTGGAAGCTGTCAACGAAGCGGGGTCCTCGGGATACTCTGAGGCCTCGGCCGTCGAATGGCCCGCGGGGCCACCGGGGGCGCCCCCAGGGATCGTCGCCACCCCCACCACGAACGAGCTCGGCGGGCGCTTCGAGATCGCAGTCTCCGCCGCGGGCATCGCCACCAACGGCGACCCGGTGCGTTCGTTCGTGGTCACCCCCGTCGCCGAATCGGGGCCGGTGACCAGCAAGGCCGTCACGGTGGACGCCGCCGGCTCCGGATCGGTCAACGTCGCCATCGACGGGCTCGGGGAGCAGCCGTATCGGTTCCAGGTGGTGGCCTACAACAAGCATCCCCGGCCGGGGGCCGCCACGACAACCAGCTCATGGCAGCGGGCATGGCGGTTGCCCGAGGTGACATCTGCCCGGGCTGGCGCCGGGGACGGCTCGATCCAGATCGACGTGACCCACAACTTCGAAACCCGGACGGAGGCGTCGCCGCAGGTGCAGTACCGGATCAACGGTGGCGGCTGGCAGAGCCTGCCGGATTCGGGCAACGTCGCCGCCAGCAACGGGGTCCGCTCGGAGGTAGAGGTGCGGGTGGTGCTGGCCGACGGGCAGGCCTCCGCCGCGGTGTCGGCGGGCGCCGTGACGCCGCGCTCGGCGGTGCCGACGTGGCCCGGCCTCGACGAGTCAGATCTGCGCTTCACTGGCGCGGCGGTCGAGGGGTTGCTGCAGGTTTCGTCGTCGTTGCCGGGCAGCGGCGGCTGGGATTTGGCTGGCTACCAGTTCCGCTGCACCGAGCCAACCAGCTGCCGCTTCGGTTCCGGGAACTCCTGGAACTCATCGAGCCAGTTCCGGATCGATGCCTCCGGGTGGAGCTCGACCATCAACGTCAGGCTGGAGGCCAGGCACACCGATTCCTCGCAGACCAAGTCGTATGCGATGTCGCTGCCGCCGCCGCTGTCCTCGTCCTGGGACCCGGGCACCTCGCGGCTGTCGATCACCATGCGCTACGTCCGCGACGCTTCGTGTTGGGTCGACGACGATTCCTCGCAGGGGACCACTATCACGCAAAACGGGGCGACGACTCTCTCGGGGACCGCCACCTTGGAATTCGCCGATCCGCCCCCCACAGTGAGGGTCCACTGTTCCAGCAGCCGCTTCAGCGACTACACATTCCTAGCTTCCTAGATTCGAGGGCTCATCCGTGACACCAGAGCAAGCCACGTGGTTTGGCGAGACCTTCGCCAGCCTGGCCGATAACGTCGGGCGCGCCATCCTGGGCCGCCCGGAGGCGGTTCACCTGGCGCTGTGCTGCCTGCTGGCCGAAGGGCATCTGCTGCTTGAAGACGTGCCGGGGACCGGGAAGACCACTCTGGCCAGGGCCCTGGCGCAGACGGTGCAGGGCACCACGAGCCGGATCCAGTTCACCCCGGATCTGCTGCCATCGGATGTGACCGGGGTGACGATCTATGACCAGAAGACCGGGGCCTTCAACTTCCACCAGGGGCCCGTGTTCGCCTCGATAGTGCTCGCCGACGAGATCAACCGTGCTTCACCCAAGACCCAATCGGCGCTGTTGGAGGTCATGGAGGAGAACCGGGTCACCGTCGACGGGGTGCCCTATCCTGTCGGGTCCCCCTTCATGGTGATCGCCACGCAGAACCCGATCGAGCAGGCGGGCACCTACCGGCTGCCCGAAGCCCAGCTTGACAGGTTCCTGATGCGCACCGCGCTGGGCTATCCCACGCTGGAAACCACAGTGCGAATCCTGGCCAGCGGCGGATCCCGGCCGGGATCGGCGCCGCTGCCGGCCATTTTGAGCTCCTCGCAGCTGACCGAGATGAGCCAGCTGGCCGGCACCGTGCATGTCGAGGAGTCCGTGATGGACTATGTCGCCCGGCTGGTGCAGGCCACCCGCGGCATCCCCGACGTTCGGCTGGGGGCCTCCACGCGCGGCGCTCTGGCCCTGGTGCGTTCGTCCCGGGTGTGGGCCGCCTCGCAGCACCGGCACTTCGTGGTGCCCGATGACATCAAGATGCTCGCGATCCCGTGCCTGGCGCACCGGTTGATCCTGGATCCGGAGGCCGAGTTCAACGGGGTCAGCGCGGTCGAGGTGATCGCGGATCTCGTCGGCACTGTGCCCCCGCCAACCCTTCGTGAGCCTGGCCCGTGAGCTCAGCCACCCGGGCCCCGGAGCCCCTCACCGACGTCTCGACGTGGCTGAATCGGCAGCAGGACCGGCTGCGCAGCTTCAACGAGCGCCTCGGGCTGCGCCGGGCCGGGTGGGGCGCGCTCGTGGCGGGCACCGGGTCCCTGGTGGCGGGGCTCGTATGGGGCTGGCGTGAGGTCACGCTGGCGGGTGCCCTTGCGGTGGCGCTGGTGGGGATCGGCTTGCTGTTCACCATCGGCCGGCCGATGCTGCGAGTCGACCTGGAGATCCCGGAACATTCGGTGGTGGTCGGATCGCCGCTGTGGGGGGAGCTGCGGGTGCGCAACACCGGGCCCCGGCGCCATTTCGGATCGCGGATGGACCTGCCGATCGGCGGCGAGACCGCCAGCTTCACCGTCCCCGGCCTGGGTGCGGGCCGCGACGAACTCGTGCAGTTCCGGGTGCCCACCCGGCACCGGGGAGTGATCCGGCTTGGCCCGGCGCGCTCGGTGCAGGGCGATCCGTTCGCGTTGACGGGCCGGGAAACCAAGTGGACCGGGACCGCCGAGGTCTATGTGCACCCGGTCACCGTGACCTGGCCGGGGGGCCAGGCCGGGTTTGTGCACGACCTCGACGGGCAGGCGAGCCAGGTGCTGTCTGCCTCGGACCTCAACTTCAGGGCGCTGCGTCCTTATGTGGCCGGAGATGATCGCAGGCATGTCCATTGGCGATCGTCGGCACGGGCGGGTGAGCTGCTGATCCGCCAATTCGACGAGTCCCGCCGCTCCAGGGTCGCGCTGCTGTTCGATACCTCGCGCACCGCCTGGATCGACGCTGAGGAATTCGAGCTGGGGGTTTCGTGCGTGGGCTCGATCGCGGTGCAGGCGCTGCGCTCCGGCAGCTCGCTGGCACTGTCCACCCCGCAGGAACGCCTCATGGCCGTCTCGGCGCCGCGGGTGCTCGACGAACTCAGCGGCGTCGAGCGAGGCCCCGGCCTTGACCTGACCGATGTCGCGCGTCACGCCACCCGGCTGGCCGCCGAGGCGTCGGCCATTCTCATCGTCACCGGTTCGTCGGCGCCCATGGACGAGGTGCGCAAGGCCTGTTCGATCTTTGGAGCCGATCTGCGCTGCGTGGGGATCCGCATCGAGGAGGACGCCGTGCTGCGGGTCCGCTCGGGGGGCAGTGTCGCCGTGGCCCAGATCGGGTCACTGCGTGACTTGCCGCGCGCCATGCGCAGGGTCGCCGAATGAGCGCCCGGCGGGCCCAGGGCAGGGGCTGGACCGGGATGGAGGGCCGACGGTGGCGCTGGTTGGCAGTGGACCTGGTGGCCATGTTCGCCCTGTTGGCGCTGCTCGGTCTTGAGTTTTGGCCGGTCTACGCCTCGGGTCAGGTTTTCGTTGCGGTGCTCGGGTTCGGCCTGGCCGGGGCGGCCATCGCGTTGGTGGGGGCGTTGCTCCAGTGGCGGGCGGTCGCGGTGGCGTTGGCGGCGTTGGGGGCCTGGTTCGGTCTGGGCACTGCCTTGATCATGCCGTCGGCGGGTCTGTGGGGATGTGTTCCCACCCCCCGCTCACTGTTCGGTCTGCTCACCGGGCCGGTGACGGCGTGGCGGGACATGTTGACCCTGCCGCCGCCGATCGGGGAGACCTCCAACCTCTTGGTGGTGCCCGGGCTGCTGGCGCTGAGCTCGGGTGTCATCGCAGGCAGCGTGAGCTTGCGCACCGAGATGCCGCGGCTGTCGTGGCTGCCCTTCGGAGTGGCCTACCTGACCGCGGCCGCCCTCGGGTCGTCGGTGACCGGCCCCCCGGTGCTGGCGGGGGCTGGGTTCGTGCTGGTGGTGCTCGGCTGGACCAGTCTGCGCCGCACGCAGCAGCGTTCGCTGCTGGCCGCCGGTGGCTCGCGGCTGCGCGCCACATCGGCGATCAAGGCGGTGGCGATGCTGGGGTTGGCGGGGCTCGCGATCGCTGTGGTGATGCCGCTGATCCCGGTGGGGCTGCGCGCCACGGCACGCGAGGCCGTCGAACCGCCGATCGACTTGTCGCAGTACCCATCGCCGTTGCAGGCGTTCCGCGCCAACATCACCGAGCACCTCGACGATTCGCTGCTGGAGATCACCGGGCTGCCCGAGGGGGCCCTGGTAAGGGTGGCCACGCTGGACTCCTACGACGGGGTGAGCTTCAAGGCGGCCACCGTGGACGATTCCGGGGCTGAGGAGAGCACCTTCACCCGGGTGGGGGAGTGGATCGCTGACGACGGCCCGGGCGAGCCGGGAGCCACCACCGTCCGGATCACCGGGTACACGGGCGTGTGGGTACCCACTATGGGCCGCACGACCCAGATCCGCTTCACCGGCCAGCGCCGGGCCGCGCTCGCGGAGAACTTTTTCTACCACCGCGCCTCAGGAACCGGGCTGGACACGGTGGGGCTTGGCGAGGGCGACAGCTACGAGCTGTCGTTCCTTGCCTCACGGCGCCCGCCGGACCAGGAGCTGGCGGACGCAGCGCAAGGTACCGCGGACCTGGTGGATGTCACCGGGCTGTCGGATCTCCTGATCGAGACCGCCCATGCTTGGACCGATGGCTATCCCAGCGCCGGTGCCAAGGCGCTGGCCCTGGAGACCCAGCTGCGCGGCGGCTACTTCAGCCACGGGCAGGACGAGGAGGTGCGGTCGCTGCCCGGCCACTCGCAGGCCAGGCTGGCCACTCTCCTGTCGGACCCGCAGCGCATGGTCGGCGACGCCGAACAGTACGCCTCGGCGATGGTGCTGATGGCCCGGGAGCTGGGGATCCCGGCCCGGGTCGGCTACGGCTATCGGGGCAGCGGCTCGTCGGTGGTGACGGGGGCCGACGTGACGGCCTGGGCGGAGCTCCAGCTCGAAGGTCACGGCTGGGTGGTGTTCGACCCGACCCCGCCGCAGGACCGGATCCTCGATTCTGAAGATGAGCCATCCCCGCCGACCCCGGAGCCGCAGGTGGCCAACCCGCCGCCACCGCCGCAGCGCCCGGAGCCGGCGCTGCCGCAGGAAGACCTCCCGATCACCAGGGCCGACCCGCCCGAGCAGCCCGACGAACTCGACTGGGGCCAGATCGGGGCCATCGCGGCGCTGACACTCATCCCGCTGGTCACAGTGGTGCTGCCTATCGTCGCGGTCCTGGTCCTGAAGTGGCGCCGTCGCAACCGCAGACGCTCCGCCTCACTGCCCTCGACCCGGGCATCGGGGGCGTGGAGCGAGGTGGTGGACAAGGCCCGCGATCTGGGGCGTGCCCCCTCGGCTGCCGCGACGCGCAGCGAGCAGGCTTCGCAATTGTTGCTCGATTTTCCCCGTATCGACGCGAGTTGCGACCCGTTGACGGTGTCCCGGGCGGTGGACCGGGACGTGTTCGCGCCAGAGGTGCCGCCCGTGGCCGATGTCGATCAGCGGTGGCGCGAGACCGGTGAGCTTGAGTTGGGGATGCGGGCCTCGGTGCCGCGGCCACGTTGGTGGGTTGGCCGTGCCTCCACCCGGTCTTTCCGCAAGGTTCGCTACCCTGAGGCGATCAGTGGGCGCCAACAATCGAGTGGAGAGGGGAGCCCGTGAGCCTGTACATGCCGCGCGGTGTGGTGGTTGCTGGGCTCGGCAAACGGTTCATCGCTCTCATCGTCGACAGCCTGATCCCGGCCGTCGCCATCGGCGGCGCCGCGCTCGTGATGTCGCTCAACCCTGCTCCGATCCTGCAGGTCATCGGCGTCGGGATCGCCGCGATAGTGCTGATCGGCTACTGCCTCTACCAGTGGTGGGCCTACGGCACCAAGACCGCCGGTCTCGGGTTCCAAGCCACTGGGCTGCGGCTGGTCTCGGCCAGCGATGGGCTGACCCTGGGCTGGGGAAGGTTCCTGCTGCGCCAGGTGGTGCTGTACCTGCTGCTGGGAAGCGTGGTGGGTGGGATAGCCATGTGCGTGTTCCTGGTGATCCAGGAGCGGCGGCAGGGATGGCACGATCTCGCGGCCGGTTCGATAGTTGTCGAACCCACCCCGGAGCCCCCGGAGGCGGCGGCCCCGCGGATCCCGTCGGAGTTCGAGCGGCCTAGGGTCGGGCTGGTCTCCCGTCCGGTCACGCCCGCTGAGGTGGAGGCCTATGCCCCGCGGACCCCGCCGTCACCCCGGCCAGGGTGGATGCCTGGCCTCGACGAGCACCCGGTGAACCGGTCGGAGAATGCCACACCGGCCGCGCCGGTCAACCAGGGCTGGATCCCGTTGCCGACCCCCTCATCGGTGATCGAGCCGTCGGATGCCACGCGGATCGCCCCCGCCGGCGCCAGGCAGTGGTACCTGTTGCTCGACGACGGGCGCGAGGTGGGCCTGGCGGTTCCGGTCCTGCTGGGCCGCAATCCCCGCAAGTCCTCCGATGATCCCGAGCTGCAGCTGGTGCCGGCCGGCGGTGACGGCCGGATGATCTCCCGGACCCACGTGTTCATCGCGGCTGACGAGCACGGCGTGTACGTCGTGGACCGCGGGTCCACCAACGGAACCGCCGTGGTGACCCGTTCGGGTATCGACCCGTGCCCCTCCGAGGCGCGAGTGCGGGTCGGGCGCGGCGCCAGAGTGTCCTACGGTGACCGCTGGTTCACAGTGCTGCGGCGGGAATCACCGACCCCCTAACCCCCGGCCGTGACGCTGGGCCGCTCACGGCCTCACACGTCGGTGCGGTGGAAGTTCAGGTAGGACCGCGACGGTGTGGGGCCACGCTGGCCCTGGTAGCGCGAACCGTAGGCGGGGGACCCGTAGGGACGTTCGGCGGGGGAGCTGAGCCGGAAGAAGCACAGCTGGCCGATCTTCATACCTGGCCACAGCTTCACCGGCAGCGTCGCAACATTTGACAGCTCGAGCGTGACGTGGCCGCTGAATCCCGGGTCGATGAAGCCTGCGGTGGAGTGGGTCAACAGGCCGAGCCGGCCCAGCGATGACTTTCCCTCCAGCCGGGCCGCCACCTGGGGGCCGAGGGTCACTTTCTCTAATGTGGCGGCCAGCACGAACTCCCCGGGGTGCAGTACGAACGGCTCGCCCTCACCCGGCTCGACCTGGCGCGTGAGTTCTGCCTGTTCCTCGGCCGGGTCGATGTGCGGGTACTTGTGGTTCTCGAAGACCCGAAAGTACCGATCGATGCGGACGTCTACGCTGGAGGGCTGAACCATCTTCGGGTCCCATGGTTCGAGCAGGATTCCGGAGCTGTGGACCTCGTGGAGGATGTCACGATCGCTGAGGAGCATGGTCGGGAGCATACTGTGCCCGCGGGTGAGGCGGGCTACGGTGGAAACCGGGAGGTCGCGGTGCGGGCGGATATCAAGCGGTGGCGATGGCTGTTTCGGCGGCGGGTCACGCACACTCCCGGCGATCCCGTGGATCCGCCGGACGAGCAACACGCCGCCAAAGCCCTCGAGTTCGCGCTGGAAGCAGCGGAACGGGCAGTGCAGTGGGGAGCCCTCACCGCCGATGCCACAGCGATAGCCCTGACAGTGCTGGCCGCCTACGATGTGCCGGCCGAGGTCGACGTGACATGGACCTCGGTCACCGGCAGCTACCAGCCCCCCGGACGAGTCCGTCCGATCACCGGGTTCCGCTCGGTGCGGCGCCGTAAGACCAACTACATGCTGTTGACGGCGTTGACCCGGCTCATGGACCGGGTCGGGGCGCGTGAATTGTCCCTGGAACAGGCCCGCAACGAACTCGAGCGCACCGAATCGCGGTTCCATCCGTACCGGGGCTGGGTGATCGGGTTGGGCGAGGCGATCACCGGCGCCGGGATGGCGGCAGTGCTCGGCGGCAGGGTGATGGAGATAGCTCTCGCCGGGATCGCCTGCGCCCTGCTGTACGTGGTGCAGGCCCTGCTCAGCAGGACCCAGCTGTCGTCGTTCTTCATCCAGGCGATAGGCGCTGCGGTGCCCACGAGTATCGCGGTGCTGGTGATGTATGCCCGCTACCACGAGGTGAGCCTGCTCTACGAGGTTTCACCCTCGTTGATCGTTTCGGCGGGGATAGTCTCGCTGCTGGCCGGTGTCGGGTTCGTCGCCGCTGCCCGGGACGCGTTGGACGGGAACCTTCTGACCTCCAACGCCCGGTGGCTCGAGGCCGTCATCCAGACCTCCGGCATCGTGGTGGGGGTCGTCGCGACGCTGTGGTTGGCGCTGGCGCTGGGCGTGCCCGGGTCGATCACCGCCACCGGTAGCTACGCCTCGCCGTCGCTGGGGCTGGTGATCTGGGCGGGACTGATCTGCATCGGGATCGCCCTGGGATCGCAGACCGCCACTCGTGATCTGCCGTGGGTGGCGCTGCTGGGGGCCACCGGCTACGCGGTGTTCATGGTCACCAACGCCGGCTTCGGAAACCAGGCCGCGGCTGTGGGGGTGGGATCGTTCGTGGTGGGCTTCTTCGCTCAGGTGATCACGGGGCGCCGGCGGATCCCGCTGGTAGCGCTGGTGACCCTCGGGACAGTGACGATGGTGCCCGGGCAAGCGCTGTTTCGTGGGTTGTTTGCACTGCTGGGCGGCATGGCGGATCCACCGTCCTTCGAGGCCAGCCTCAACCTGGTCACGGCGTTGACCGTCGCCATCGCCATCGCCGCCGGCTCGACGTTCGGCTCGCAGCTGGCCCGGCCCTTGGGCTTGCCCACGGCGAGCCTGTTCCGGGGCGCGACGATTCGTTCCTTCGGGCGGACCCGCCGCTCCTTAGTGGGAACCGAGTACTCCAACGACTCCTGAGCAGCGCCCAGGCGCTCAGTAGCCGGCGGCTGCGGTGGCCCCGTCGAGGACGGCGCGGGTGCCGGAGAGTCCCAACCGGGTGGCCCCCGCCTCGACCATCGCCACCGCGGTGTCCCAGTCCCGAATCCCGCCGGAGGCCTTGATGCCGAGCCGCCCGCCCACGCTCCGGGCCATGAGCCGCACGGCTTCGACGCTGGCCCCGCCGGCCGGGTGGAAACCGGTGGAGGTCTTGACGTAGTCAGCACCGGCGTCGGCGGCAGCGTGGCAGGCTGCCACGATCTCATCGTCGGTGAGTGCGGCGGCCTCAATGATGACCTTGAGCAGGCCACCGGTCTGGGCCCGTACCGCGGCGATCTCCTCGGCGACGAGCTCGGGGTGGCCGCTCTTGAGGAGCCCGATGTTGATCACCATGTCCACCTCGTCCGCGCCGAGCCGGGTCGATTCGGCCGCCTCGGCGGCCTTGGCTGTCGGGGTGTGGTTGCCGGAGGGGAAGCCGCACACGGTGGCCAGCTTGACCGTCCCCAGGTCGTCGGTCAGCGGCAGCATCGACGGCGAGATGCAGATCGAGTAGGTGCCGAGTTGCTTCGCCTCGGCAAGCAGCGCCGATACCTGCGCGCGGGTGGCATGTGTCGTGAGCAATGTGTGATCGACCATCCGGGCAAGTGCTTCGCGTGTGATCTCCATGGGGCCTCCAACTCGAAGTGGCGTGAGGGCAGCCTACCCCTGCCCGGGCGGCCCGGCCGCGGCGGGTAGCCGCACCAGGAAGCAGGTGTTCCCCGGCACTGATGATGCCTCGACCCTGCCGTAGAAGCTTGTCACCACAGCCTGCACTATTGCCAGGCCCAGACCCGTCGAGGGGATGCTCCGGTGCGCGCGGGAGTGATCGGCGCGGGCGAAGCGCTCGAAGACGTGCGGCAGCAGCTCGGGAGGGATTCCCGGGCCGTCGTCGCACACCCGGATGCACACCTCGGCGCCGATCGCCTCGACACTGGCGGTGACAGTGGTGCCGGGTGGGGTGTGGGCGCGGGCATTCGACAGCAGGTTGACCACCACCTGGTGCAGCTGACCGGCATCGGCTCGGACCGTGATCGAATCCGGCGGCAGCCGTAGCTGCCACCGGTGCGTGGCATCCACAGCCCGGGCGTCGGAGACCGCGTTGAGTACCACCTCGACGGCGTCGACGTCACTGAGCTGCGGCTCGGGATCGGCGTCGAGCCTGGCCAGCAGCAACAGGTCGTTGACCAGCTTGGCCATCCGCGCCGACTCGGAGTCGATGCGTTGCATCGCGAAGGCGCGGTCCTCATGGGTGGGGGAGCGTCCGGCAAGTTCGGTGTAGCCACGGATGGCCGCCAGCGGATTGCGCAGCTCGTGCGAGGCGTCAGCCACGAACCTGCGCAGCTTCGTCTCGGAGGCCTGCCTGGCGGCCAGGGCACCGTCGACGTTGTGCAGCATGTGGTTGAAGGCCTGGGTGAGCCTGGCCACCTCGTGGGTGCCGGGCAGCTGGCTGTCGGGGACCCGCACCCCCACCACGGCATCCCCTGCGGTGAGGTCCCGTTCGGCCACATCGGTGGCGGTGGCGCTGAGCCGGCGCAGCGGACGGGTGACCGAGGTCGCCACGGCGCGGGTGGCCAGGGCAGCCACCAGGACCGCCACGATCCCGAGCGCCGCCGCTATCAGCACCAGGCGCTGCACCACCTCGTCCACCTCGTGCGTCGGGAGTGCCACGATCACCCGCCCGGACGCATCGGATCGCACCTTGACCCGGTAGCTGTGACCCGGCGTCACAGTGATCGTGTGTTTCTCGCCGTCGGGGGGCGTGGTCAGGAGCGCGGCGACCACCGCCTCGTCGGGGCGCGCGAGCTTACCGTCGGCCACCTCGCCGATCAGGGTCCTGCCATTGTCGAGCTGGCTGACGATGACAGTGCCCACTGACATGCCCGGCAATGCGACACCCGGTGCGCGGTCGTCATCATCGAGGTCATCGTCGTCATCGTCCTCGTCGTGCCCGCCGCGGGCGTCGCCCTGCCGGGTCAATGCCTGATCCAGGGCTTGGTCGAGCTGGCCCATCAACACAGATCTGGTGGCCAGGATGCTGGTGACCGATAGCGCCAACGTCACGAGGGCGACGATGATCGTCACCCGGCCGGCCAGCTGGGCCGAAAGTGTCCCAGAACGTCTCATGTGGCCGGGCGCAGCACATAGCCCGCCCCGCGCATGGTGTGGATCATCGGCTCCCGGTTGGCGTCGATTTTCTTGCGCAGGTAGGAGATGTACAGTTCCACGACATTTGCCTGGCCGCCGAAGTCGTAGTCCCAGACCCGGTCCAGGATCTGCGCCTTCGACAGCACCCGCCGCGGGTTGCGCATCAGGTAGCGCAGCAGCTCGAACTCGGTGGCGGTCAGCTGGATCTGGGTGCCGCCACGGCTGACCTCGTGCGAGTCCTCGTTGAGGATCAGATCGCCCACCACGAGCTCGGTGTCGGGTTCGGGGGCGGTGGCGCCTGAGCGCCGCAGCAGGCCACGGAGCCGGGCGATGACCTCCTCCAGGCTGAACGGTTTGGTGACGTAATCGTCGCCGCCGGCCGTGAGCCCGGAAATCCTGTCGCGGACCCCGTCCTTGGCGGTGAGGAAGATCACCGGCACCTCGGGTTGCTCGGTGCGAATCCGGCGCATCACCTCAAGACCGTCGAAGTCGGGCAGCATCATGTCCAGCACAATCGCGTCGGGCATCACCTGGCGGGCGGTGCGCACAGCATCGCTGCCGGTCTGAGCGGTGTGCACCTGCCACCCCTCATAGCGCATGGCGAGGCTGAGCAACTCGATCAGGCTCGGCTCGTCGTCAACGGTCAGGATCCGGATCGGGGTCCCGTCGGGGCGTTGCAACTGCTCACGCGTGGTCATGGCTTCAGCATGTCACCGATGCCGATGAAGCAGCTGTGTCATTGCTGTGGATCAGCTATGTGTCGCGGGTCAGAATGGCTGCGGTGTGATCCGTCCCTCCTCGGATTCGTCGACGATCAGCTCGTCGGAATCGTTGGGTGGCCGCATGAACAGGTGATCCAGCCCGGCGCGGCCGGAGCCGAAGGCTAGGAAGATCAGCCCGAATGCTGCCAGCACGGCGTTGTATTCCCAGCCCTGCTCATAGACGTAAAATCCGTTCTGGGCTCGAAGGAGCACTATCACGCCCACGTTCATGACTGTCAGGGCCAGCCCGACGGCGGGCGTGGCCAGGCCGAAGGCCAGCAGGATGCCGCCGATGATCTCGAACGCGATGACCGCCCACACGACGGACGCCGAGTACCCGATTCCGGCAGCATCCAGCTGGCCCACCTGCTCCGGGATACCGGCGATCTGCCATCGATGCCAGCCATGGGCGACCATGACCACACCCACAACCACACGAGCCAGCATCAACGCGATGTCACGGAGGAATTGAAGGGCGGCTTTCATATTCGGGGACTCCTAGGGTGCGTCAAGCGTTGCCATCATCGTAGGGGACCCCGGTCGGCGGCTTTTCCCCCCGGATGAGTCTCCCGGAAGTT
>JBKEBG010000057.1:0-18433 GCA_047972985.1 Arachnia sp. | reverse complement strand
GCTGGCCTCGCCGTCGCCGTCGTTGTTCCAGGTGCTGTCGAATTGGCCGGTCCACTGCCACTGACCGACGGTGGCCTGGTGGATTCCGGCCGATAACGTATGCGTCATTGCCATATGCGTGGCTGCCCACAACCGCGTCGAATCCTCGGCAGTGATGCGCACCGTCTGGTTGTCTTGGACCACCTCGACGCCGGGAACCGCGGCCACCACATCGACGAATGGGGAGACACCGAGGGTCGATTCCTTGGTTCCGGTGCAGGCCAGCGACGCGGGCCGGGTCCCGCGGAGCGCCCCCGCCAGGGCACGGGAGTTGGCCTCATGCTTTCGATAGGCCTCGGGATAGGCGCTGCGCTGCACCTTTTGTGCCATGTCGTTGACGTCGGTGGTTTCCCAGCCGTCAAACTTCACCAGCTCCTCATAGAACTTTGCCGCCGAATACCACGGGTCCATGATCTCGTCCTCACTGCCCCAGCCCTGCGAAGGACGCTGCTGGAACAGCCCCAGTGAATCCGCGTCGCCGTAATCGAGATTACGCAGGCTCGACTCCTGCCATGCGGTGGCCAGCGCCACTATCGCAGCCCGCTCCGGTAGCTCACGCTGGAACGACACTGCCACGATGATCGCCGCGTTGCCTGCCTGCTCTTCGGTCAATGCCTGCGGGATCTCCTGGCCATCGACACTGACGTAACACATCGCCGGCACGCTTTGCTCCCGTAACCAGTGGTACCCGCGCCAGGCAGCTACCCCGAGAAGTCCGAGGACGACGAAGGCCGAGATGGTCCCGATGATCCAGCGAGGCATCAGTTCGCGTGCAAGTCGGCGTTGAGGGTGACGGTGTTGCCGTGCCTGGGGCGGGCCAGGACGGTGCCCTGCTGCGAGTCACGAAGGAACAGCAGCCCGTCCACCCCGGACAGTTCGCGTGCCTTGACTACCTGGCCGTCCGGCAGCGCCACCTTGGTGCCGGCGGTCACATACAGGCCAGCCTCGACCACGCAATCATCACCCAGCGAGATGCCCACACCGGACTCGGCACCGAGCAGGCAACGCTCGCCGATCTGGATGACCTGTGTGCCACCCCCCGACAGCGTGCCCATGATCGAGGCGCCGCCACCAAGATCGGAACCGTCGCCGACCACGACCCCCGCCGAGATCCTGCCCTCCACCATCGAGGTGCCCAGGGTGCCCGCGTTGAAGTTGACGAAACCCTCGTGCATCACAGTGGTGCCGCTGGCCAGGTACGCCCCGAGCCGCACCCGGTCGGCGTCGCCGATGCGGACCCCGGAGGGAACCACATAGTCGGTCATGCGGGGGAACTTGTCGACGCCGTAGACCACGAGTTGCTCGCCCCGAGCCCGGAGTACGGCCCGGACCCGGGTGACGTCCTCAATACGAACCGGGCCGCGTCCGGTCCAGGCGTTGTTGGGCAGGATCCCGAACAAACCATCGAGGTTCACCCCGTGGGGGGCGACCAGGCGGTGGCTCAACAGGTGGAGCCGCAGATAGGCGTCAGCGACGTCCGCGGGCGGGGCGTCGAGATCGATGTACACACGACGCACCTGGGTGTCGATCTGCCGCAGTTCGTCACTGTACTGGGCCTCGGCGAGGGCCGCCGGCGGGTCGTCTGTGGCCTCGGTG
Source organism: Arachnia sp. (assembly GCA_047972985.1). GTDB lineage: Bacteria > Actinomycetota > Actinomycetes > Propionibacteriales > Propionibacteriaceae > Arachnia. The sequence continues at coordinate 16,798 of JBKEBG010000057.1, read as the reverse complement.
CCAAGTGCCGGGCTTGGGTACCAGGCATCGAGGACGGCGCCGGTGCGGTGTGCGCTGACGAGGCCCCAGCCCCACGCAGAGCGAGTCGTGTCGGTCATGCGCCCCAGTGTAGGGGTCGATCCTCGGCACCACAGCCCTGGGATTTGCTCGCTGTCCGGCAGGTGATCCGCGATCGCCCGACCGGCGGGTCCACCTAATCTGTGCAGCATGAGCGGGATATTCGACGGTTATCCGCGGCACCCCCATCACTTCGATGAGATGGTGGGCGATGGTGCCGCCAGGCCGGCCTATGCGTCCCTGGATACCCAGCTGGAACGGCTCGGGTTGGAAGAGCTACGCAGCCGCTCGGAGTACCTCAAGAGCGTCTACATCGATCAGGGCGTCACCTTCGACATCGGCGGGGAAGAGCGGCCGTTTCCGCTGGACATAGTTCCGCGCGTGCTGGCCGCGGACGACTTCGCCCACATCCAGGTGGGATCCCAGCAGCGGGTGCGGGCGCTGGAGGCATTCCTCAGCGACATCTACACCGAGGGCAGGTGCTTCGCCGACGGAGTGATTCCGCGCCGGGTGGTGGCATCCTCGCCGCACTTCCACCGCGTCGTGCACGGCATCACCAGCGCCAACGGGGTCCGCATCCACGTGGCCGGGATCGATCTGGTGCGCGGCGACGATGGAGTCTTCCGAGTGCTCGAGGACAACGTCCGCAGCCCCTCTGGGGTGTCCTATGTCATGACGAATCGCCGGGCAATGTTCTCGGCCCTTCCGGAGGCGTCGATCGGTCACGCGGTTCGGCCGGTCGAGGAGTACCCGCAGCAGTTGCTGCGCGCGCTGCGCTCGGCTGCGCCGTCCGGGGTCAGTGACCCGACTGTTGTCGTGCTCACCCCCGGGGTGTACAACTCGGCCTACTTCGAACACGCGCTGCTGGCTCGCATGATGGGAGTCGAACTCGTCGAGGGCCGCGACCTGGTGTGTCGTGGTGGCCAGGTGGCGCTGCGCACCACCCGGGGGCTGCGCCCGGTGCACGTGATCTACCGCCGCATCGACGACGAGTTCCTGGATCCCGCCGCTTTCCGCGCCGATTCGCTGCTGGGTTGCGCGGGGCTGATCAACGCCGCCCGCAACGGCCAGGTGACCATCGCCAACGGGGTCGGCAACGGTGTGGCTGATGACAAGCTTGTCTACAGCTATGTGCCGGACCTGATCCGGTACTTTCTGGGCGAGGAGCCGATCCTCGCCTCGGTGGACACCTGGCGGTTGGAGGAGCCCGAGGCCCGCGAGGAGGTGCTGGACCGTCTCGCCGAACTAGTTGTCAAACCGGTCGACGGATCCGGGGGCAAGGGCATAGTGATCGGGCCACGCGCCAGCGCGGAGGAACTCGACACGCTACGGCGTCGCCTTGAGCTGGTCCCTCGGGGCTGGATCGCGCAGCCGGTGGTGCAGCTGTCCACGGTGCCCACGATGATCGACGGCCAACTGCGGCCCCGCCACGTGGACCTTCGCCCCTTCGTGGTGAACTCCGGCAGCGACATCGACGTGTTGCCCGGTGGCCTCACCCGGGTGGCGCTGCCGGAGGGTGAGCTGATCGTGAACTCCTCACAAGGGGGTGGCTCGAAGGACACCTGGGTGCGGGCCGAATCCGCGGCGCGGCCAGCTCCCACGGTCCAGGCCGAGCCGCCACGACCGCCATCGGTGCCGCAGTCACGGATGAATGAGTTCCGGGCGTTACCGCAGCACGAGCAGCAGCAACAGTCCCGTGGGACGGAGGGCGCATGCTGAGCCGGATCGCCGATTCGCTGTTTTGGATCGGCCGCTACCTGGAACGGGCCGAGGACACCTGCCGGATCGTGGACGTGCACCTACAGCAACGTCTCGACGATCCGCACGTCGATCAGCCGAAGGCGGCCCGCCATCTCCTGGAACTCATGGGGGCCCCGGCCACCGCCGAGGAGCCCGACGTACTTCACACTATGTGTTACGACGAGGCATCGCCGGCGTCCTTTCTCGCCGCGCTGGCCGGGGCCAGGGAATCGGCGCGCCGGGCCAGGGAAACCGTCCCGACGGATGTGTGGGAATCGATCAACACCACGTGGTTGGCGGTGCGCGGCGGGCGGCTGCAGCGGATGCGGCCGGCCTCAATGTTCAAGCTGATCCGGGAGCGGTGCGCCGTCATCGCGGGCCTCGCCGACTCCACCATGACCCACGACGAGGGCTGGATGTTCCTCGTGCTGGGGCGCAGCATCGAACGCGTGGACATGACGGCTCGGTTGATCTCCACCCCCAGCCTGGGAACCAACACCACCCGGGCCTGGGGGCACGTGCTCAGCGGCTGCGGCGCCCACCACGCCTTCGTGCAGCGCTACGGGGCCCTCGCCGACGATCGACAGGCCGCCGAGTTCCTCATGCGCGACAAACTGTTCCCCCGGTCCCTGGTGGCCACGCTCATGGCCGCCGAGCAGAGTCTGCGGGCGCTGGCGCCGCCATCGGAGCGCCGCCCGGGAGGCGACGATGTCGCGGCCCGGTTACTCGGCGGAGCCCGGGCGGGCCTGGAGTTCATGCCTCCCGATGAGGTGCTCAGCGCGTTGCCAGACAAGATGGCCGACCTCCAGTTGGCCTGTAGCCGCGCCACTGACGCCATCTCGCGTCGCTACTTCGAGGGTGCGTCGGCGGCCGAGTGGGTAGGGGGAGCCTGGTGAGCCAGTTTCGGATTGTGCACAAGACGGGGTACCGCTACCCCGGCGGGGCCACCGCCTCCTTCAACGAGGCCCGGATGACCCCGCTGACCAGCCACCGCCAGTTGGTGTTGTCGACCAGGCTCGATATCGGTCCGGTCGCCTGGCGGCACTCGTATCGCGACTATTGGGGCACCTCGACGGTTGCCTTCGAGGTCCACGAACCGCACGAACAGATGGAGGTCGTGGCCACATCCACAGTCGACATCCACGAGGTGGAGCGCGCCCAGACATCGCTGGACTGGGCGGATCTGGCGGATCCGAAACTGGTCGACGTGCTCAACGAATACCTGCAGCAGACCCGCTACGTCGCCCCCCACGAGCAGGTGGCAGTTCTGGCGCGGCGGGTGCGCGCCCGGGCCGCCCGACCGGCGGATGCCGTCACCGATATCGTCAACCAGCTGCGCCAGCGCGTCGAGTACGTCTCGGGCGTCACCGAGGTGCACACCCCGGCCAGCGAGGTGTGGGATGCCTCGGCAGGCGTGTGCCAGGACCTGGCCCATCTGACGATCGGGGCGCTCCGGACTATCGGGATTCCCACCCGCTACATCTCCGGTTACGTCATCGCCCGCCGCGAGCCCGAGATCGGCGAAGCGATGGTGGGGGAGTCGCATGCCTGGGTGCAGTACTGGGACGGCGAATGGGTGGGGATCGATCCGACCACGCAGACCGAGCCCCGGGCCTCGCACGTGGAAGTCGCTGCCGGACGCGACTACGGGGATGTGCCACCGCTGCGGGGCATCTACACCGGAACCGGGGGCAGCGACATGTTCGTCAGCGTGGAGATGACCCGGCTCACGTAGGCTACTGTCATGCCGCTGGACCTCGAAGCCGATCTCGCCGACCTGTTCCGCACCATCGTCGATATCGAAAGCCCGTCGGGAGCCGAGACCCACCTGGCAGACCTGGTCTTCGAGGCGTTGTTCGGCTATCCCCACTTGGAGGTGATCCGCGATGGGGACTGCGTGGTGGCGCGCACCACGCTGGGCCGGCCCCAGCGTGTGGTCGTGGCGGGGCACCTCGACACTGTGCCCGTCGCGGATAATCTGCCGAGCCGGCTGGTGGACACCCCGGAAGGGCCCTGCCTGGTGGGCCGCGGCACCGTCGACATGAAGGGCGGCGTGGCAGTGGCGTTGCAGCTTGCCGCCCAGCTGACCGAGCCTGCCTCGGACGTCACATGGATCTTCTACGACCACGAGGAAGTCAGCGCCGATCTCAACGGGCTGGGGCGCCTGGCCCGGCGTCGGCCCGACCTGACGGTGGCAGACTTTGCGGTCCTGATGGAACCCACCTCCGCGCGGATCGAGGGCGGCTGCCAGGGCACCTGTCGCATAGTCATAACAGCCGAGGGGAAAGCCGCCCACTCCGCGCGCTCCTGGGTGGGAAGCAACGCCATCCATGGCCTGGCCGGGGTGCTCGAGCGGCTCGTGGCCTACCAGGCCAGGGAGATCGAGGTCGACGGCCTGGTGTATCGCGAGGGGCTCAACGCGGTGCGGATCTCCGGCGGAGTGGCGGGCAACGTCGTACCGCCCTCGGCCCAGGTGGAGATCAACTACCGCTTCGCCCCGGACAAATCGCCTGCGGAGGCGGTTGCCGAGCTGCGCCGGGTGTTCCCCGGTTACCACTTCGAAGTCATCGATATGAGCCCGGCGGCCCGCCCCGGCCTGGACCGGCCCATCGCGTCGAGCTTCGTGACAGCCATCGGTGGTCCCGCCCTGCCGAAGTACGGTTGGACTGACGTGTCGCGTTTCTCCGCGCTCGGGGTCCCGGCGGTCAACTACGGCCCGGGGAATGCGCTGAAGGCACATGCCGATGATGAGTTCTGCCCGCTGGCCGAGCTCACCTCCTGCGCGGATGGCCTGCGCCGGTGGCTGACGGAAGGGAACTCATGAGCCACGCCGAACGACGTCAAGGGGCTGTTGTCCTGCGGGGGAGGGAACGTGCGCATCCCACCGCCGACCAGGCTCTGCTGGCGCCCACATCATCGGATTGGGTGCATGACGACCCGTGGCGCGTGCTGCGGATCCAGGCAGAGTTCGTCGAGGGATTCGATGCGCTGCACCGGCTGGGTCCCGCCATCAGCGTGTTCGGAAGTGCCCGCACCGCCACCGACGACCCGATGTATGCCGTCGCCGAGCGGATCGCCGCTGGGCTGGTGGAGGCGGGCTGGGCAGTGATCACCGGGGGCGGCCCGGGAATCATGGAGGCGGGTAACAAGGGCGCCAGCCAGGCCGGTGGCCAGTCCATCGGGCTTGGTATCGAGTTGCCCCACGAGCAAGGGCTTAATGACTACGTCGGGCTCGGCATCAACTTCCGCTACTTCTTTGCGCGCAAGACGTGCTTCCTGAAGTACTCCCAAGGATTCATCGTGCTGCCCGGAGGATTCGGCACCTTCGATGAGTTGTTCGAGTCGTTGACCCTGATCCAGACCCAGAAGGTCAGCCACTTCCCGGTGGTCTTGTTCGGCTCGTCCTATTGGGCCGGGCTGCTGGATTGGCTGCGCCACACTGTCGCCGAACAGGGATGCATATCGCCCGGCGACCTGGACCTGGTGCGGCTCACCGACGACGTCGACGAGGCGGTGGCGGCCATCGGCCGCCCAGCGCTGGTCAGGTAGCGCCATGACGTGGGTGATCGTCGTGGTGGCGATGCTCGTGCTGGCGGCGGCCGCCTGGGCCGGCACCGGCCGGCTGGGGCAGATGCCGGAGCCGGTGACCGATCGGCCCAAGGGCCGAATCCCCGCAGGGCCGATCGATGAGCAGTTCATTGCCACGGCACTGATCCCCACCGCACTCAACGGTTACCAGCGCTCCCAGGTGGACGCCTACCTGCGCGCGTGGGTCGATGCCAAGATGCCGGTCGAGGCGTCGTTCGATGTGGTCCCGGGCGGCTACGACATGCAGGCGGTGGATGCGATCTTGGACCGGGCCGCGCAGCCGTGGTCGCCGGCCCAGGCGTCGCGCAGCGCCCCGGACCCGCACGAGACCGCCGAGGCCCCCTACCGGCCAGCCCCACAGGAGGACGCCGTCTCGCAGCGCGCGACAACCCCGGCGGGGGCGGATCGAGCCGGTCAGCCGAGCCCGACCGAGACGCAATCCGGCCAAGGGCCCGTCGAATCAGGCATTGACACGCCCGATGCGGAATAATGGGAGCTACCTACCACACGTGAGAAGGAACGAGGTCGGCGATGGCAGCGATGAAGCCCCGCACGGGAGATGGGCCTATGGAGGTCACCAAGGAGGGCCGGGGAATCGTCATGCGCGTCCCAGTCGACGGCGGCGGACGTCTGGTCGTCGAGATGAACGCGGCGGAAGCAACCGCGCTGCTGGAGGCACTCCAGGGCGTCGTCGGCTAGCTCTACCCAATCCAGTCAGGCGAGGCCGTCGGGGATACCCGGCGGCCTCAGTCTCATCTCGGGACCCGCAGCCGCCCCGTTGCCTGGGCCGGGCCAGGCGCGGGGGCGCAACGGTTGCGTCTCAGCTGCCGTGATGGGTGATGGCCTGCTCGTAGACCGCGATGGTCTCCCTGGCGATCTGTTCCCAAGAGAACTCGTCGATGCATCGCTGACGTCCCGCCAGCCCCATGCGCTCGGCCAACTCCGGGTCGCGGGTGAGCTGGTTGATCTTTGCCGCGAACTCGGACTCGAAGGCGTGCACGAACTCGGGATCCTCGGCACGTTTCGGATCGTAGGGAACCAGCAAGCCCGTCTCGTTGTCGACGACGACCTCGGGGATTCCGCCGACCGCGCTGGCCACCACGGCGCTCTGGCAGGCCATCGCCTCGAGGTTGACGATGCCGAGGGGTTCGTAGACGCTCGGGCAGGCAAAGACAGTGGCGTGCGTGAGGACCTGGCGCACCGAGGCGCGCGGCAGCATCTCGGGCACCCAGATCACCGGCGCCGAGCGCTGGGTCTGGAGCGTCGCGAAGGCGCCTTGGAACTCCGCCGCGATCTCCGGGGTGTCTGGCGCACCCGCCAGCAGCACCACCTGGGTATCGGGGTCGAACTCGGCAGCCGCCCGCACCAGGTGCACCAGGCCCTTTTGGCGGGTGATTCGTCCCACGAAGACCACCGAGGGCTGGTCCGGGTCCATGCCCAGCGACTCCACGACCTCGGTGCCGGTATCGGGCGAGAACTCCTCGGGGTCGATACCGTTCTTGACGACGTGGACCCGCTCGGGATCGAGATCGGGGTAGCTGTCCAGGACGTCGCGCCGCATGCCCTGGCTGACCGAGATCACGGCGTCGGCGGCTTCGAAAGCAGTCTTCTCCGCCCACGAGCTGATGGCGTAGCCGCCGCCTAGCTGTTCGGCCTTCCACGGGCGGTGCGGCTCCAGCGAATGGGACGTCACCACGTGCGGGATGTCATGCAGCAGCCCCGCGAGGTGGCCGCCCAGGTTCGCGTACCAGGTGTGGGAGTGGAGCACCTCGGTGTCGGCGGGCACGCTGGCGGCCATCGATAGGTCCGCCCCGAGCACACGTAGTGCCGGGTTGGCGCCATCGGGGAAGGTCTCCGGGTGGGCGGTGGCCGCCTCTCGGGGCTCGCCCATGCACTGGACGTCAACCTCGATGAACTTACGCAACTGGGGTACCAGCTGGCCCACGTGAACCCCGGCGCCACCATAGATGTGGGGCGGGTATTCGCGGGTCAGCAGGCTCAACTTCAGGGTCATGGCCGAATGGTGTCACAACCTGCCCCGACGCGTCGCGAGAAAGTCTCTGAGTGGAGTTCCATTTTGGGCGCGATGCGCTAGGTTCGGGGCATGGCCGCGCGACCCAGAGTTTTGTCCATAGTCCTTGCTGGTGGCGAGGGAAAGCGGCTCATGCCGCTGACCGCTGACCGGGCCAAGCCCGCCGTCCCGTTCGGCGGGAGCTACCGCCTGATCGATTTTGTGTTGTCCAACTTGGCCAACTCCGGTCTGACGCAGGTGGCGGTGCTCACGCAGTACAAGTCACACTCGCTTGACCGCCACATCTCCATGACGTGGCGCTTCTCCACTCTCCTGGGTGCCTTCGTGGCCGCGGTGCCCGCCCAGCAGCGCCTCGGGCCGCGCTGGTATCAGGGCTCGGCCGATGCCATCTTCCAGTCGCTGAACCTGATCAACGACGCGAACCCCGATTACGTCGTCGTCTTCGGGGCCGACAACATCTACCGCATGGACGTCTCGCAGATGCTCGATTCGCACATCGACTCGGGCCTGAGTGCCACCGTTGCGGGGATCCGGGTGCCGCGGCACGAGGCCAGCGCCTTCGGCATCATCGACGCCGCCGAGGACAACAAGATCAAGAGCTTCCTTGAGAAGCCGGCCAATCCGCCCGGCCTGCCCGATTCGCCCAACGAGTCATTCGCGTCCATGGGCAACTACATCTTCACTCGTAAGGCGCTGGTCGAGGCGCTGCGGGCCGACGCGGAGGACCCCGACGCCAAGCACGATATGGGCGGCGACATAGTGCCGTGGTTCACCGAGCAGGGCGAGTCCCAGGTCTACGACTTCAAGTCCAACATCGTCCCCGGGGCCACCGATAAGGACATCAACTACTGGCGCGACGTGGGCACCATCGACGCCTACCACGAGGCCCACATGGATCTCGTCTCGGTCGATCCGGAGTTCAACCTGTACAACCGGAGCTGGCCGTTGATGACGTACATGCCGCAGCTCCCGGGCGCAAAGTTCGTGCTCCGGGGCAAGGCCGAGGACTCCATCGTCAACCCCGGCTGCGTCATCTCCGGTGGTGAGGTCGAGCGCACAGTCCTCGGCCCGGATGTCCACGTCGACAAGTGGTCGCAGATCAGTGACTCGGTGCTGATGGACGGCTCCCGCGTGGGTCGCGACGTGGTGATCCGCCGGGCGATCCTGGACAAGGGCGTCAAGGTGCCCAACGGGGTCCAGATCGGCGTCAACCACGAGCACGACAGGGCGCGGGGCCTGCACGTCTCATCCGGTGGGGTCGTGGTGGTCGGCAAGGATGTGGAGGTCCCCAGCCAGTGAAGTGGGAGCCGACGCGGGTGCTTCGCGTCGGCTCAGCCCCGCCTGGGCGGCTGGAGACCGGGCCGCGTACGCCGTGGGGGTGTGGTGATCAGCGTGGCAGCTTGACCGCCAGCAGCAGGCCGTCGCCGACGGGCAGCAGCGCCTCCGCATAGGCCTCCGAGCGGGTCACTGCCTCCAGCGCCTCCCGGATGATGATCGCCTCGTCGCCTTCATCTTCGGGATCGGCCACGGCTCCGTGCCATAGGGCATCGTGGACCAGCAACAGTCCGCCGGGGCGCAGCAGGCGAGAGGCCTCGGCGACGCACTCGACGTACTCGAGTTTGTCGCCATTGACCAACACCACGTCATAGGCCGCATCGCGCAGCTTGGGCAGCACTTCCAGGGGGCGGCCGGCGATGAGCCGGAACCTCGACGAGGAGTAACCGGCCCTGGTCAATACGCTGCGCGCGCAAATCTGCTGATCGACCTCCGCGTCGATACTGGTCACCACGCCCTTGTCGCCCATGCCCCGCAGCAGCGCCAGCGCCGAGGCCCCCATGAGCGTGCCCACCTCCACGGCGGTGGCGGCGCCCTTGGCCGCAGTGAGCGCCGTCAGGGCCGCCGCAACCCCGGTGCTGATCGGCTCGAAACCGGCCAGGAGCGCTTCTTCGCGTGCCTCCCGCATCAACTCGTCGGCCGGCACGAAGTCTTCGGTATAGCCCCAGGACTGGGCGTTGGGCGCGCCGGTGTTGCTGGATTGCTTACTCACCCGGCCACCATACTGCGCTATGTGTCCCCGATGGCGGATGCTGCGCCCAGGAAGCGCCGTGGCTATCGGGGAGGGTGTTCGCGGACGCCTCGGCGCTGAGGATCCTCAGCACCGGGAGCGACGGGCCACTAGGATGTGCCGCATGAATCATGTGGTGCACGCAGAGATCGTCGCGAACGTTCTCGCGGTCTTGGTCGACCCCGGTCAGAAAGTGGCCGCTGGTGAAGCTGTCGTCATGCTGGAGTCGATGAAGATGGAGATTCCTGTCCTCACAGAGGCGGAGGGCGTCGTGGAGGAAATCGTGGTCAAGCCGGGCGATGTCGTCTACGAGGGTGAACCACTCGTGGTGTTGGCGGAGGGATCGTGACCAGCGACCCTGACATGTCCCCGGCGTTCGGGCGGCTGCTGACAGCGATGGTCACCCCGTTCGACGCCGATGGCGAGATCGATCTGACCGCGGCGCGGCGCTTGGCCGCCCACCTGGTCGACGAGATGGGCAATGACGGTCTCGTGATCAACGGCACTACCGGGGAGGCCCCCACCACCAGCGACGCCGAGAAGCGCACCCTGCTGGAAGTGGTCGTCGATGAGGTCGGAGACCGCGCCAGCATCGTCGCCGGCGTCGGCACAAACGACACCTCGCATACCGTCGAACTAGCCACGCAGGCCGCCGCCGCCGGGGCCGACGGGCTGCTGGTGGTCACGCCGTACTACTCCCGCCCTCCCGTCGACGCGCTTGAGGCCCACTTTCTGCGGGTCGCCGACGCTACCCAGCTGCCGGTGCTGCTCTACGACATTCCCCACCGAGCAGGTATCCCCATCCCGGAGGCCAGCCTGATCCGGCTGGCCGATCACCCCAACATAGTTGGGGTCAAGGACGCCAAGGGCGATGCTGTCTCGTCGTCGGCGGTCATCGCCGCCACGACGCTCGACTATTACGCCGGCGACGATGGTTTCCTGCTACCGCTGCTCGCGGTGGGCGGGGTGGGTGTCGTAGGCACCTCCACACACTTCAGTGGTCTCCACGCCGCCGGGATCATCGAATCGTTCCTCGCTGGACGTGTGGCCGAGGCAGCCGCCCGCAACCAGGCGATCCTTCCGGTCTTCCGAGGCGTGTTTGCTACGCAAGGGGTGATGATGGTTAAGGCAGCCTTGAGCGCACGAGGCTTCGACGTCGGTGCCTGCCGGGCCCCCATGTCGACGGTGCCGCCGGAACTGCTCGACGGATTTCTTGCCTTGCTGGAGGCCCATCTTTAGCCGACGGAACAAAACCGGTTACTGGGTCGTTGTGTGTGTATGGCTCTGACAGCTTGTGCACAGCTGCGGCTGTCACACTGGTGATCATGGAAGGGCGGCGAGTGTTTCGAGGCAAGGAGAAGCGTGCTGCCGCCACTCCTGCCTGGACAGCGCCGACCTGGGCCGAGTTGGTACGCGATCATTCGCAGCGGGTCTACCGGCTCGCCTACCGACTGACCGGCAATCGGCACGACGCTGAGGATCTCACCCAGGATGTGTTCGTCCGGGTCTTCAAATCCATCAACACTTTCAAGCCCGGTACTCTTGAGGGCTGGCTGCACCGGATCACGACAAATCTGTTCCTCGACTCGGCTCGTCGCAGACAACGAATCCGTATCGACGCACTGAGCAGCGCACCCGACCACGTCTGGGGCACCGCTGACAGCACCGAGGACCTCCACCTTGACGGCACTCTCGAACCCGACGTCGCCCAGGCCCTCGGCCAGTTGTCCCCTGAGCAGCGGGTCGCCGTCGTCCTGTGCGACATCGAGGGGCTCAGCTACGAAGAGATCTCCGAGGTCCTCGACGTCAAACTGGGAACGGTTCGCAGTCGCATAGCGCGGGGACGGGCACTGCTCCGCGAGGATCTCGCCCACCGTGCCCCCGTTCACGGACGGGTCAGGTACCAGGGGGTGTCGTGAGGGCCACACACTGTGAGAAGTTTCAGCACGACTTGTCGGCCTTCGCCGACGACACCCTGACCCCGCGTCGGCTGGAACAGGTCGGCTATCACGTGGCCGGGTGCCCGGAATGTCAGGCGGAAGTCGCGGCCCTGCGGCAGGTGCGGGAGACCCTCAGCGCTGGCTGTCACGAGCCGATGGCCGCACCTGGGTCACTTGCTGAGCGGCTCACCGGCATCGCGGGGGACCACTGCGACGCCCCTCTCTACCTGTCCTCCGGGGCGACCCGCACCCTACCGTCGAAGCGACGAGCCCGTAGCCGAGGGCTGGTGACAGGGGGCGTCGCCGTGGTGACCGTCATGGCCTCGGCACTGGCTCTGGCACTGTTCCTCGCCCCCGGCCCCCCGAAGTTCAACGATCCCGTTGCGCTGGCGCGACAGCAGTATTCGTTGTCTACCACCGCGATCTCCGTCAACGAGGCGGTGGGGGCGGTCCTGCTGGCAAGTACCCGCGGCGGCGTCGGCGAGGCTGATGCGAGCTACCACGCACGGCCCATGCTCGTGACTCAGCGGACCCCGCTCTCGGCCGACGAGGCCGCCGGGATGCTGGGTGAATCGATGGGGATCTCGGTCACGTTGTCGGGCACCCAGCGGGTGTGGATCGCTCGGGGCGATGCCTACACAGCCACGGACGTACACGTCGATCAGGTGGCAGGTGAGGGCACCAACCTTGTGGTCCTTGGCGCCCAGGGCGGCAAGTCGTCGTCGTGGTTCGTTCCGACTATCGAGACCACGAGCGCGACGAGCGCCTGGCAATTCTGGCTCTACGGCAAGGACTTGGTAGCCGGGCGATGGGCATGGGGGATCGAGGCCACCGATGCTTCGGGCCTGCGCGTGGCCAGGTGGTGGGTCGACTCCAACAACGGCACGGTGCTGTGGAGCGAATACTACGGAGATTCCGGCCGCCCCAGCGTGGCATCGGGATACACCGAGCTCACCATGGGCGAAGCCGAACTCGATCCGGCCCAGAGCGAGGTCCTGATGATGAGCCCGGCGTCCACCGCCGGCGAGCGGGCGTGGTGCCGCGGATTGGGGGAGTGCCCCGAGACGCTGGCCGGATTACCGCTGGTGGCATTCTTCTCCTCCGAAGGCGAGGGAGCCTCCACCCGGCTGGTCTACTCCGACGGCGTCAACAGCATCACGGCCTGCTGGACCGAGGGCATCCTCGACGACGGCGGCAAGGATCTGGTCATTGATCAATCGGCCGGGCAGCCGAAGGTCGCTGCATGGCAGTCCGGTGACGGGGTCATCTTCCTGGCCACCGATGGAAGCTTCGACAGCCTCTGGGAGGCCGCCGAGGACCTGCCCGCCCGTGAGCCCTATGCCGCGAGCCTGCAGGAGCGTCTCAGCGACGGGGTCGCCTGGCTGTTCGGCACTCGATGATCCTTGGCTGACGGAGTAGCCTTCGATGCATGTTCGGGATTGATGCGGTCGAGTTCGTCGTCCTCATCGTGGTCGCGGTGGTCGTGTTCGGCCCGGAGCGGCTACCGCAGTTCTCCCGCAAGGCGGCCCGGGTGCTGGTATACCTACGCGATATCGCCAACAACGCCCAGACCCAGCTGCGCACTGAACTCGGCCCCGAATACTCCAACCTGGAGCTGAAAGACCTCAACCCCAAGACCTTCATCCGCAAACAACTGGCCGACGAGATCAAGGTGATCGAGGAGGCACGCAAGGACCTCTTGGAGGCCAAGAAGAGCCTCGACGATGCCACCAAGGCAGCCAAGGCGGATTCCAAGGAGGCCGAGGCTGCCATCACGAAGCAGGCCGCCACGGCGGCGGTCACCGCTTCCGGGGTGGCGGCGCTTGATGCTCCGCTGCGCTTCGATTCCGAGGCCACGTAACGGGCGAGTCCGGGTGTCATCGGCTCCCTTCGGTGAGCCGAACCGGGCAGGGTTTCGAGGCGGGCGCGTGGCGTCCGAACCGCCCCCTCCGGCCTCAGGGATAAAGCCCTCGGCAGAGCGTGCTTAGCTCGTGGCCAGCGGGATCCGTTTGCCCAGCAGGCTGGGCTTCTTGGCCGTGATGCTGTCCGCCAACCCGGCCAGGGCTAGTGCCGCCGGATGGTCTGGGGCGTCCATGACGATCGGTCGGCCACGGTCTCCGCCGGCGAGGAGGGCCTCGTCGAAGGGGATCTGGGCCAGCAACGGAACCTGATACCCTACCCGGCCGGTGAGGGCTTCGGAGACCTCCACGCCGCCGCCGGAGCCGAAGATCTCCTGCTGGTACCGGTGTCCGCATGCTGGGCAGCCGATCGCGAGCCAGCTCATGTTCTCCACGACGCCGAGCACCCGCTGTTCCAGGATGTCTGCCATCGCCCCGGCCCGCTCCGATACTTCGGAGGCGGCCTGCTGCGGGGTGGTGACCACCAGCACCTCCGAGGACGGGATCTTCTGGCCCAGGCTCATGGCCACATCTCCGGTGCCGGGCGGAAGATCAAGCAGCAGGTAGTCCAGATCGCCCCAAAACACGTCGGCGAGCAGCTGGGTCAGGGCCCGGTCGAGGATAGGCCCGCGCCAGGCCACCACCTGATCCCGGCTCGGTTTGAGCATGCCGACGCTGATCACCTTCAGCCCCTCTGGGCCGGGCACCGGCATGATCATGTCGTCCACGACGGTGGGGCGGGCCTCCCCCAGGCCCAGCAGGTCCGGTACCGAATGACCGTAGATGTCAGCGTCGAGGATGCCCACATTGCGCCCGAGCTTTGCCAGGGCGATCCCGAGGTTGACAGTCACCGATGACTTGCCCACTCCGCCCTTGCCGGAGGCGACGGCGATGACGCGCGTGAGGTCACCGGGGCGGCCGAAGGGGATCTCCTTAGTGGGTTGGTTGCCTCGCAGCATCGATCGCATTGCCTCGCGCTGCTCGTCGGTCATGTGGCCCAGCTCCACTCCCACCGAGGTCACGCCCTCGACGGCGCTCACCGCGTCGGTGACCCGCGAGGTGATCTCGCTGCGCATGGGGCAGCCAGGCACAGTCAGCAGCACGCGCACCTGAACCGCACCGTCCTCGCTGATCTCCACATCATCCACCATTCCGAGGTCGGTGATGGGGCGTCTGATCTCGGGATCGTCCACTGTGTGGAGCGCGGCACGGACGAGCGGAGCAAGGATTTCGGCAGTCACGCTTCCCCATTATGCCCGGCCCGCCGTCACCGGCTTCCAGTGCGTGAAACCGTGCAGGTCAGCGAGCCGAGCGTGAGCGCTCGTCGAGCGCGTCGCTGAGAACTATGACGCTGACTGCGATGAGTGCGGGGAGCCACAGATCCGCCAGGCTCGCCAGGACCGCGATGGCCGGTCCCAGGACGAGGTGGACGGTGAGGCGTTCCCGGTATCGCAGCCGGCGTGTGGCCACCGGCGCGAGCCAGGTGCGCCACAGCACGAAGTAGACGACCACGGCGCAGGCCATGAGCCCGATGGCCGGCCATCCTCCGCCGAGAATCAGCCATAGCGACGCGCAGGCAACCGCCAGCAACCCGAGATGGCCGCCGAACATCGAGATCGAGTACCAGCGGACTTCCTCCGGGTCCCGGGACGACGTGGACACTGTTGGTCGGTCGGATGTCATTTCGGGGCCCCCAGACGTTCGATCTGCTCCGATATCTCGCGCAGTTCGGATCGTAGTTCACTGCGGACGAAGTCGCGGGTGGCGAGCTCCCCCAGATGCATCCGGATCGAGGCGATCTCCCTGGCCAGGAAGTCCGTATCCGCCCGGGACTGTGCGGCGATCCGCCGGTCCTCGTCGAGGCTCAGTTTGTCCCGGGTCTCCTGCCGGTTCTGGGCCAGCAGGATCAGCGGGGCCGAGTAGGAGGCCTGGGTGGAGAAGAACAGGTTGAGCAGGATGAACGGGTACGGATCCCATTTGAATCCGAACAATCCGACGACGTTGAGAGTGATCCAGGCGATCACAAACACAGTCATGTAGACGATGAACTTGCCGGTGCCCATGAACCGCGCCGCGGTTTCGGCGAATTCGCCGAAGGCATCGGAATCGACCTGGGCCCGGGGCAGCTGCAGCCGGGACTTCTTTCCCGGGACCGACAGCGAGTTCTTCTCAGATGGTGCCACTGCTCACCTCCTCATGGTCCTCGTCCATCTGTTCGCTACGCCAATCATCGGGCAGCATGTGGTCCAACACATCGTCGACGGTCACGGCCCCCAGCAGCTGGCCCCGGTCGTTGACCACCGGTGCGACAACCAGATTGTAGGTGGCGAAGTACCGACTGACCGTAGCCAGCGGCGCGTCGGCGGTGAGCGGCTCCAGGTTGGAATCGAGCATGGTGGCCACCGGCAGCGTCGGGGCGGAACGGAGCAGCTGCTGGATGTGGGCGGCACCTACGTAGCGCCCCGATGGGGTCTCCAGAGGTGGCCGGCAGATGAACACCATCGACGCCAGCGCGGGGGTGAGCGATTCCTCCCGGGCGTGGGCCAGCGCCTCGGCGACGGTGGCGTCGGTGTCGAGAACTATCGGTTCGGGGGTCATCATGCCGCCTGCTGTGAGATCCTCGTAGATCATCAGGCGGCGTACATCGGAGGCTTCCTCGGGCTCCATGCGTTGCAGCAGGTCCTCCGCGACGGCCTGGGGGAGGTTTCCCATCAGGTCCGCAGCATCGTCGGGGTCCATTTCCTCGATGATGTCGGCGGCCCGTTCGGTGTCGAGCGCCGAGATCAACTCGATCTGTTCGTCCTCGGGGAGCTCCTCCATCGCCTCGGCGAGGGTTTCGTCGTCGAGTTCCTTGACGACGGCGGCCCGTTGGTCGGCCTCCAGGTCGTGGAGTTCCTGGGCGATGTCGGCGGGCTTCATGTCCGCGAACTGGGCCACGAGGTGCGCCGCGGTGCGGCCCGTGGCCAGGACGAGCCGTGGGATTTCCTTCCAGCTGACGATTTCGCGTACCGAGCGACTGCCGAAGCCGAACCGGCCCACCGCGGGCCGGGCCTTGAGGGCGACGGAGCTGAGCTCCCATTCCCGGCTGCGCACCTGCAGCATCGACACGTCTTCGATCCGGGCGGGCGGCTCGCGGGGCACCGGGGTGTCGAGCAGGTCCCGGGCCACGAGCAACTCCGAGTCCCGTTTGGAGAAGCGCCGGGCGTCCACCTGCCCACCGATGGAGACCTGATTCACAGTGATGTTGTGCACCCGAATCATCGGCACGAAGATCAGTTGCCGGGCGAACAACTCCACCACCAGGCCGCGCACGCGCGGCGCGAAACTTCCGGTGCGCAAATGGAACACGACGTCTTTGACCCGTCCGATCTGGGTGCCGGTCGCGTCCACCAGCGGCAGGCCAACCCCGTGCGCGATGAACTCGTGCGCTTCGGTGGTCTTGAGGGGGGGGACTCTACAGGGCACCGCTGCTGGGCGG
>JBKEBG010000035.1:0-3846 GCA_047972985.1 Arachnia sp. | reverse complement strand
ACGCCGCTGTTTTGGGTGCGGTCGGACTCGGCCACGGCTGTGTTGCCCACCAGGATGGTGCCCCGGTTTTGCGAGAACTGAGCGTCACGGACCCGACGATTGTGCTGGTCGGCGTTGAGGCTGTCGGTGCGCACCACTGAGATCCAGGTGATGTTGGCCAGCAATGCGGCCATCATGAACGCGACGAGGATGCTGACGTGGCGCAGCGGGCGGTTCATCAGGCACCCACCACCGGTTCCTGGGTTACCGGCGGGGCCGTGGCGGCCTGTGGCATCCGCGCCCGATGCGAAATCACCATCAAGATCCCGATGATCATCCAGTTCGCGATCAGGCTGGAGCCTCCCTGTGACATGAACGGCGTGGTCAGGCCCGTCAGCGGCAGCAGCCGCGTGATCCCGCCGATGATGGCGAAGACCTGCAGGGCAAACACGAAAGCCAGGCCCCCGGCCAGCAGCTTGCCGAAGCCGTCGGGTGTGATCAATGCAGTCTTGAGCCCCCGAGCCACAAGCAGAGCATAGAGCAACACGATGGCCATGAACCCGACGATGCCTAGCTCCTCGGCGAGGCTTGCCGCGATGAAGTCACTCTTGGGCAGCGGGGTCAGCCCCGGTCGGCCGAGACCCCAGCCACGCCCGAACAGGCCACCCCAGGCATAGCCGAACTGCGCGCTGATGATCTGGAAGTTCGCGTCGTAGTCGCTGAACGGGTCGAGCCAGGCGTTGACCCGGCGCTCCACATGGGCCGTCGCGACGAAAGCCAGCACTCCCGCGGCGGCGAAGGCTATCCCCGCCAGGATCGGCCAAGCGGGGCGTTCGGTGGCGATGTAGATCATGACAGTGAATAGGCCGAAGAACAGCAGCGCGGTGCCGAGGTCGTTCTGGAACACCATGACGGCCAGCGCGGTCAGCCACATCACGGCGATGGGCCCGAGGTCGCGGGCCCTGGGCATCTCCAAACCGAGGATGCGTTTGCCGCCCACCGCTAGGAGGTCCCGCTTTTCGTAGAAGTAGCCCGCGAAGGCTATCGCCAGCAGGATCTTCGCGACCTCGGCGGGCTGGAAGCTGAACCCGGCGAAGCGGATCCAGATCTGCGCCCCTCCCGAGGCGAACCCGAGCCCGGGGACCAGGGGCAGTAGCAGCAGCACCAAACCCGCGATGAACATCAGGTAGGGAAACAGCTGCAGCCTTCGATGATCACGCAACGCGATCACCACCGTCACGAACAGCGCCAGCCCGACTGCGGTGTAAATCAGCTGAGTGTGCGCGTCAGTCTTGACCGGGTCGGGGATCTGATCGATGCGGTAGATCATTGCCAGCCCGAGCCCGTTGAGCAGCAACGAGATGGGCAGTAGCAGCGGGTCGGCATAGCGGATCCGGAACCGCACCACCAGGTGGGTCACCAGCCCCATCCCGAACCAGATCGCCGACACCACCCCCAGATTGGGGGGCAGATCGCCGTAGATCGCCAGATGGGACAGTGCGAACCCGGCCAGGCCGAAGGATTGGGCCATGACTATCAGCAGCAACTCGACGTTGCGCCGGGGTGGCCGGATGACCACGTCGCCGACGGCGATGGGGGCGGCCATCAACACGCCTCAGGGTCGGCCTCTTCGGTGACCGTCGGCGTGATGGGGGCCAGGTAGGTGGGGTAGTTCGCTTCGCTGGTGGACAATCCTGACGGGTTCGCGCTGGCCGTCGGGGTAGATGAGGGGGCCTGCCGCTCCTGACGGACCTGGATGCAGCGTTCGGCGAGCGCGGCGAGCTGTTCGGTGGTGATCCGGGCGTCTTCAAGGCTGCTGCTGCCGATCGTGTTGTGTACCACTCGCTGGTAGTACACGGGGAGATCGGCCACGTTCGTGGTTTCACGCTCGGTGAGAGTGTGCAGTGGCCATCCGAACAGCGAACCGGGAAGGCCGTTGTAGATGGCCACGTGGCCGTCGGCCTCGGCGATGAAGTACCGCGAGGACGCATAGGAGGCTGTGCCCCAGGCGCCCCCGCCCAGCAGCAGCAGCGCGGCCAGCGTGATACCCAGGATCGTGGGCCAGCGGCGGTGCGGCGCCTGCGGTGCGTAGCGGGTGATCTCCGGGTCCTCGTCGGTTGCCTCGTCTTGGTCGGCCTGGTCCGGGTCGTCGGTCTCGGCGGGTGCTGCCGCCACTAGGTGCCCCAGGGTGGGGTTTTCGGCGGCGGAGCCGACGATCTGTGCTGAGGCGCCGGTCAGTGCCTGAGTCGCCTCGACCACCTCGGCCACGACTGCGGTGATGTTGTCGTGGCCACCCGCGGCATTGGCGGCGGCGATGAGCGCGTCGGCTGCGTGCCCCAGATCCGGCGTGCCGAGGAGCTCCTGGACAGCGACGTCGTTGACCAGGCCGGACAGTCCGTCGGAGCAGAACAGGATGCGGTCGCCCAGCCGCGCATCGAATCTGTCGTAGTCGGGCTCGAACATCGCCTGGCCGTTGAGAACCTTAAGGATGAGCGAGCGGTGCGGATGTGTCGCCGCCTGGGCGGGGGTCAGGCGCCCCTCGTCGATGAGGGCTTGCACCCACGAGTGGTCGTGGGTGAGCTGGCTCAGTGTCTTGCCGCGCAGCAGGTAGCAGCGGCTGTCCCCGATGTGGACAGTGGTGAAGCTGGTCCCGTCGAAGCTGGCGCCACAGACTGTGGTGCCCATACCGTCGAGAGTGGGGTCCTGCTCGATGAGCTTGGTCAGCTCGTCGTTGGCGTCCCCGACGATGCCCTCGAGTACGCCGCGCGCCTGGTCGGCGGGGACCATTCGGTCGCCGGCTTCGGTGGCGTGCACTGCCACGGCGGAGGCGACGTCACCGCCGGCGGCACCGCCCATGCCGTCGGCCACCAGCAGCAGGGTGGGGGAGGCGTAGCCCGAGTCCTGGTTGCTGCGGCGTACCCGCCCCACATCGGAGCGGGCCTCGAAGCGAAGCGAAAAGGCCATGTCAGGGCTCCAATCGCATCAAAGTGGTGCCGATGCGGATGACGTCGTCTCCGGTGACGGGTGTGGGATCGGTGATTCGTCGTCCGTTGACGAATGTGCCGTTGGTGGAGCGCAGATCGGTGATCACCCAGGTGAGCGCGTCACGACGCACCAACTGGGCGTGGCGTGCCGAGGAGTAGTCGTCGTCGAGTTGGAAGGAACTGTCGGCGGCGCGGCCGAGGTTGATGGTCTCGGTCGCGGGCACCGACAGGCCCTGCTGGGCGCCCTGTGTCACCGCGAACCTTGTGATGGACGCGGGGGCCGGCGCAGCGGCCTGCCTGCGCCGGGATTTGCTTGCGGCCAGGCCGGGCACTGCGGCGGCCGGCACGGGCCTGCCGAACATGTCGGTGCGTACCACATCTGCAACGAACAGGATGAACAGCCACAGCAGGATGAGGAAGACGATTTTGATCGCCGCAACGATGAGGTCCGACACGGCTACCAGCCTGCCCTGGGAGTGGGTGGGGCGGCCAGTTGGCGGCGCGGTCCTGACGAGGCGAACACCGGTTACAGCTCCGTGGGTGAATGCACAAGCATTCGGGTATTGCCCAGCTCAATCCTGGCGCCGTCAGCGACGCTGGTGCTCTGGACGCGTTGACCGTTGACGATGACACCGTTGGTGGAACCCAGATCTTCGATGACCACCTGAGGGTCGTCCAAGGTGCCGGAGACGCTGAGCATTGCGTGCCGCCGGGA
The DNA here is from genome assembly GCA_047972985.1 of Arachnia sp. Taxonomy (GTDB): domain Bacteria; phylum Actinomycetota; class Actinomycetes; order Propionibacteriales; family Propionibacteriaceae; genus Arachnia. Next base: position 168 of record JBKEBG010000035.1, on the reverse strand, counting down.
CACTCCCGGGTCGTCGATGCGCAGGTCGGCGTCGCTGCCGCGCCCGATGACCATGCCGGGGGGAGACAGCGGGTGCCGCACGCCATTGACCTCCAGCACCAGGCCCCGGCGCCGCGGCCTGGTGCCGTGGCTGGAGCCATCGGCGGGGGTGGCCTCGCTGGTCACCTT
>JBKEBG010000017.1:0-47150 GCA_047972985.1 Arachnia sp. | reverse complement strand
GTGGGCAGGCTCTGGTGAGTCGATGTTGCCGAATAGGTCCACGCTCACCGTCCCACTCTAGTGGGCGGGCTCGCCTGCCATATGTGCAGCACAGCCGCGTATGTCGCGGGCGGGGATGTGTCCGCGGTGGAACGGTTCTAGACTGAGCAGCACATGACCACGCACCTGGGCGATAGTTTCTCCCGCCGACGCCGCATCGCGCTCATTCTCACCCTGGGTCTCTTGACGGGGCTGGGCCCATTCACCATCGACTTGTACCTTCCCGCTTTTCCAGCGGTCAAAGCCGGCTTCGGCCTGACCGACGGGCAGATCCAGATCACGCTGTCCGCGACCACGCTCGGCTTCGCGCTGGGCCAGCTGATCGTCGGCCCGCTCAGCGATCGGTTCGGGCGACGGGTACCGCTGATCACCATGACTGCCTTGCACGTCGTGTCGTCGGTTCTGGTGGCGCTGGCCCCTTCTTTGTGGTTTCTCTCGGGTATGCGTTTGCTCCAGGGCATCGGCGCCGCCGGTGGCGCCGTGGTGGCCATGGCGATGGCCCGGGACCTGTTCAGCGGGTCCTCGCTGCTGCGCATGATGTCCCGGCTCGCGCTGATCTCGGGTTTGGCCCCGATCATCGCCCCGCTGATCGGCTCCTGGCTGGTGGGCTTCATGCCATGGCAGGGGTTGTTTTGGCTGCTGGCTGCCTACGGGTCACTCATCGTTGCGTTGACATTCCTCGTGATCGTCGAGACGCGTCCCCCGCACGAACGCACCGTGGGAGGTTTGGCCCCGATAGTGGCCGGATACCGCACGGTCTTGACCGACCGCACCTACGTGGGTGCGTTGCTGACTGTGACGTTCACCTTCTCCGGTCTGTTCGCCTATGTATCGAGCTCCTCCGAGCTGTTCCAGGAGGTCTACGGCCTGGACCCCGGGCAGTTCGGTGCCGTCTTCGCGGTGTGCTCGTTCGGCGTGTTCATTGGGGTGCAGACCAGCAGCCGGATTTCGGCGCGGATTGGCCCGCCGCGAGTGCTGATGATGGCGACGACACTGCTGGTGCTCGCCTCGGGCTCGATAGTGCTCATCGCGACGAACCTGGACTCTTATCTGGCTCTGGTTCCAGCGATCTTCTGCTTCACGCTGGGGTTCGGTGCTGTGATGCCCAGCTCCAATGTCACAGCGCTTGCCAAACACCGCAAGAACTCCGGGGTCGCCGCCAGCCTGATCGGCGCCAGCAATATGTTCGCCGCGGCCATCACTGGTCTCGTGGTGGGGGCATTTCCGATCACCAGTGCGATCCCCATGGGCACCATCATGGCCGTCAGCGCCTGCCTGGCGATGCTGAGCCTGTGGGTGGTGCTGCGCCCGCGCACCGCGCACGTGCCCATGGACTAACCCTCACGAGCCACGTCCCGGCGACCTCTGGCACTCTTGGAGGCATGAATACGCGCGTCGAGGTCACGCCAGTAACCGTGGTAGTGGCCGCCGCTGCGGTCTCGGCGCTGGCCTACGTGGCCTACCCCGGGCTGTGGGAATTGCTGGATCTGTCGGCTTCGGGGCTGGCTGCCGGTCAGCTGTGGCGGCTGTTCACGTGGCCATTGGCAAATGTGCTGGATCTGTGGTTGATCCTCAACCTCGTCATGCTGTGGTACTTCGGCAGCGATCTCCAACGAAACATCGGCCAGGCCGCGATGACCCGGCTTTTCATAGGAATCTGGATAGCCCTCACCGGCGCCTTCCTGGTGGTGACCCTGCTGCTGAACGGCCGAGTCGGCCTCGGCGGCATCCGGCTGGTGGAGTTCTCGGTGCTACTGCTGTGGATCGCGGAGTCTCCCCATCGGCGCTTCTTCTTCGGGATCCCGGCCTGGGCGATCGGCGGTGTATTCATTGGTCTACAGGCGCTGACGCTCATCGCGGAGCGGGCCTGGCTTTCACTGGCAACGTTGGTGCTGAGCCTGGCATTCGTCGCGATCGCGGCGCGTCGGGTCGGCCTGCTCAGCGCATATCCCTGGATTCCGGGACGCCGGAAAACTCGCGCCACCAGGCCACCCCGCGCGGCGGCCAAGGCCCAACGACGCTCGGCCTCGGACGAGGAGCGCATGGATCAGCTCCTGGGCAAGATCAGCGCCCAGGGAATCCACAGCCTCTCGGCCGCCGAGCGCAAGGAGCTGGAACGATTGCGCCAACGCCGTCGGCGGGGCTAGATCTCGGCATCATTCCCGGGGCCCCGCCAGCGGCGCCCACCCCCTAGCCGGCGGGAGCACGCCGAGCCCACACCTTTCCTGGCCTCGATGCCCCGCCGGCTCAGCGCGCCGCTGAAGTGAATCTCGGCTACTTCTGGCCGGGTGTGGCGTCGACGCCGGCTTCCTTGCGTTGCTGGGCCGAGATGGGCGCCGGGGCCTGCGTGAGCGGATCGTAGCCGCCGCCGGACTTCGGGAAGGCAATGACCTCACGGATAGACTCGGCCCCTGCCAGCAGCGCCACGATGCGGTCCCAGCCGAACGCGATGCCGCCGTGCGGCGGGGCTCCGAAGGCGAAGGCGTCGAGTAGGAAGCCGAACTTCTCCTGTGCCTGCTGCGATGAGATCCCCATCACCTCGAAGACACGCTCCTGCACGTCCCTTTGATGGATTCGGATCGAGCCGCCGCCGATCTCATTGCCGTTGCACACTACGTCGTAGGCGTAGGCCAGCGCACTTGCCGGATCGGTGTCGAAGGTGGCCAGGCATTCCGGTTTTGGCGAGGTGAAGGCGTGGTGCACAGCCGTCCACTCCCCCGCCCCGAGTGCTACATCGCCCTCGGCTGCCGCGTCGGCGGCCGGCTTGAACAGCGGTGCGTCCACCACCCACACGAAGCTCCACTGGCTCGGATCGGCCAACTCCAGCCGGCGAGCGATCTCGTTGCGCACGGCGCCCAGCAGCGCCTGCGAACCCGAGCGCGCCCCAGCCGCGAAGAAGATGCAGTCCCCTGGTTGGGCGCCGGTGGCAGCCGCGAGGCCGTCGCGCTCGGCCTCGGACAGGTTCTTGGCGACCGGCCCGCCCAGCGCGCCCTCGGCGTCGAGGCTCACATAGGCCAGGCCCTTGGCGCCGCGCTGCTTGGCCCACTCTTGCCAGGCGTCGAATGTGCGCCGGGGCTGGTTGGCCCCGCCCGGCATCACTATCGCACCCACGTACTGGTTTTGGAAGACCCGGAACGAGGTATCGGCGAAGTATTCGGTGAGCTCGCTGATCTCCAGATCGAATCTGAGGTCGGGCTTGTCAGTTCCGTAGCGGTTCATTGCATCCGCGTAAGTGATGCGCGGGAAAGGCGCGGCAAGCTCGATGCCCTGGACCGCCCACACCCGGACCAGAATCGCCTCTGCCAACTCGATCACATCGTCCTGATCGACGAAGCTCTGCTCGATGTCGAGCTGGGTGAACTCGGGCTGCCGATCCGCTCGGAAGTCCTCATCGCGGTAGCAGCGGGCCAGCTGGTAGTAGCGCTCGAGGCCCCCCACCATCAGCAGCTGCTTGAACAGCTGGGGGGACTGCGGCAGCGCGTACCAGGAGCCTGGCGCCAACCGGGCCGGGACCAGGAAGTCCCGGGCTCCTTCCGGAGTCGAGCGGGTCAGGGTGGGAGTCTCGACCTCGACGAAGTCGCGTTCGGTCAGCACGGCGCGCGCCGCCTGGTTGACTGCCGAGCGCAGCCGCATCGCCGCGGCGGGCCCGGGACGGCGCAGGTCGAGGAAACGGTTGCGCAGCCGGGCCTCCTCGCCGACGTTGACCCGCTCGTCGATCTGGAACGGCAGTGGGGCACACGTGTTGAGCACCTCGAGGCTCGTGATCGCCACCTCGACCTCGCCGGTGACAAGTTCGGGATTCTCGTTACCCGCCGGGCGCTGCTCCACGACCCCCGCCACCTTCAGGCAGTATTCGTTGCGCAGGTCGTGGGCGCCGGTGGCTTCGAGTAGCTCGTCCCGGATGACGACTTGCACCCGCCCCGAGGCGTCCCGCAGATCGATAAAGGCGACGCCGCCGTGGTCGCGCCGCTTGGCTACCCAGCCAGCCAGCACCACCTCTCGGCCGATGTCGTGGGCGCGCAAATTTCCAGCGTCGTGGGTGCGAATCACAGATGGTCCTTTCAACGGTCGGCTGCATAGACGGTGCAGCTCAGCAGGCAATGCTACTGACTAAACGTGACTCTCGCGTCGGCGGCCGCCGGGGCCCAGGCGCTGGGGTCGGCGCTGACCTGCTCGCCCGTGCGAATGTCCTTGACGGAATCGTCCAGGCCGGCACCGAACCAGACGAAGGGGATCCCACGGCGTTCGGCGTAGCGGATCTGTTTGCCGAACTTATCGGCCTTGGGCGCCACCTCGCAGGCGATTCCCCGCTCCCGGAGCTGGCCGGCCACAGCCACGGCCCGCGAGCGGGTGTCCTCGGCGTCTACGGCGACCAGCACCGCGCTCGGCACCCGCCGCGAGGCAGTGACCTTCCCCTGCCCGATCAGGGGCGCGAGGATGCGCGTGATCCCGAACGAGTAGCCAACCCCCGGATACGTGGTCTTCCCGTCGCTGGCCAGCGAGTCGTATCTGCCGCCGGAGGCGATCGAGCCGAGACCCTCCGCACCGCGCAGCGTGGTCTCGTAAACGGTCCCGGTGTAGTAGTCCAGGCCCCGAGCGATCCGCAGGTCGGCCAAGATCCTGCCGTGGGCGCTGGGTGCTGCCACATCCATCAATGCGCTGAGCTCGGCCAGTCCCTCCTCAAGGAGGTCATCACGGACCCCGAGGCTGGTGACCTGATCGGCGAATGACGCATCCGGCGCGGAGATGGCGGCCAGGTCGAGGCAGGCCCGTGACTGCGCCTGGGTCAGTCCCACCTCCTCCATGAGCAGGGCAGCGACCTTATCGGGACCGATCTTGTCCAACTTGTCGACGCGTTGCAGCACTGCCGCCGGCGCGGCGAGCCCCAACCCGCGGTAGAAGCCCTCAGCGAGTTTGCGGTTGTTGACGCGCAGCAGGATCTGGGGCAGCCCGATATCGCGCTCCAGGGCCGCGAACACGTCGAGCGCAACCAAGGGAATCTCGACGTCGTGGTGGTTGGCGAGCCGGTCCCGGCCCACCACATCGATGTCAGCCTGGGTAAACTCCCGGTAGCGGCCCTCCTGCGGCCGCTCGCCCCGCCAGACCTTTTGGATCTGGTAGCGCCGGAACGGGAACTCGAGATGGCCGGAGTTCTCCAGCACGTAGCGGGCGAAGGGGACAGTGAGGTCGAAGTGCAGCCCCAGCTCGTCGGGCGTGCCAGGCTCGGCGTGTAGCCGACGCACCGCGTAGATCTCTTTGTCGATCTCTCCCTTCCGGGCAAGCTGGCTCAGCGGCTCGACGGCTCGGGTCTGGATCGGCGCGAAGCCGTGTAGCTCGAAGACACCGGAGGTGATCGCGAGGACCCGCGCCTCCACCATTCGCCCTTCGGGCAGGAACTCGGGAAATCCGGAAATCGGGGTGGGTCGAGCCATGGCCAGAATGGTATCGCGTGTCCGGTGTCGCCCCTACTCATGTCCTCTAGCCCGGTTGCGGCTACTGTGGGGCACATGAGTGAGACCCATATGCCCTCCGACTTTGGTCGGGTGGACCCAGATGGCACCGTCTACGTGCGCATTGGCCAGACCGAACGCAGCGTCGGACAGGTGCCGGACGTAACCCCCGACGAGGCGATGGAGTTCTTCACTCGTCGGTTCGCCTCCCTCGAGACTGAGGTTGCGCTGCTGGTGACTCGGGTGAGTGCCCAGGCGATGTCGCCGGAGGATGCCACCCGCGCCATTGCGGCCGCGAAACAGAATGTGACAACAGCGAACGCGGTGGGCGATCTCGCCTCGCTCGAGGCCAAGCTGGTGGCTCTCGAGGGGCTCCTGCCGGCTCAGCGGGAAGCCAAGCGGCAAGCCAAGGCCGAGCAGCAGGCCGAGACCCTCAGTTCGAAGCAGGCGATGGTAGCCGAGGCAGAATCGTTGGCCGAAGGCACCGATTGGCGTGGCGGCGTCGATCGGTTCCGCACTCTGCTGGAGGAGTGGAAGGCCCTGCCACGGATGGACAAGGCCACCGACAACGAGCTGTGGCATCGCTTCTCCTCGGCCCGCACCACCTACACCCGGCGGCGCAAGGCCCACTTCGCTGAGGTCAACTCCCGGCGCGACGAGGCCAAGCGGCTCAAGGAGCAGATCATCGCCGAGGCCGAGCCCCTCGCGGGCTCGACGGACTGGGGTGCCACCTCCGGGGCATTTCGTGACCTGATGGCACGCTGGCGCGAGGCGGGGAGCGCCCGGCGCGCCGACGACGAGTCGCTGTGGACCAGGTTCCGTGCGATTCAAGACCAGTTCTTCAATGCCCGCACCGCCGCTCAGAGCGCGGTGGATGGCGAACAATCGGAGAACCTGACAGCAAAGACAGCTCTGCTGGAGGCTGTCATCGCCGACCTGGACGGGGTGGGCGATGTCGATAAGGCAAAGGCACTGCACCGTGAGTTCCTCGCGAAGTTCAACGAGCTCGGGCACGTTCCGAGGGCCGCGATTCGCGATCTCGATGCCCGGGTCCGCAAGGTGGGCGATCAGGTGGCACAGCTGGAAGCCGAGGAGTGGAAGCGCACGGATCCCGAGGCACGCAAGCGCGCCGAGGACACGGTGGCGCTGTTCCAGTCCCAGGTGGACAAACTGACCCGGGATCTGGCCGATGCCGAGGCCAAGGGGGACTCTCGGGCCGCCAAGGACGCGGGTAAGTCGCTGGAGACCTACACGTCGTGGCTGAATCAGGCCAAGGACACCCTGGCGGATTTCTCCCGCTGACCGCCAGGGCCGCGGCGCGGCCCTGGCCAGGGGCGTTCAGGACTGAACGCGGAACGCGTCGTATACCCCCGGTACCCGCCGCACGTGCGCGAGTACGTGCTGCAGGTGCGTGGGATCGGGTGATTCGAAGGTGATCCGGCCGACGAAGCGTCTATTCCGGTTTGTGCTGATCGAGGCGGACACGATGTCGATGTGTTCCTCGGAGAAGGCCGCAGACACGTCGGAGAGCATCCTGGCGCGGTCGATTCCCTCCACCTGAACCGTGATCTGAAAGGAACCCGTCGGTTCCGCGGTCCACGCGACCTCGACGATCCGTTCGGGCGCGGCCAGCAGCGCCGGCACGTTGGTGCACTCCCTGGCATGAACCGAGACCCCATCTCCTCTGGTGACGAAGCCAACGATGTCGTCTCCTGGCAGCGGATTACAGCAGCGGGCGAGTTTGACCACCATACTGGCGTCACCGTCGACGAGCACCGGCGCCGCCGATGTCGGGGCGGGGCGACGGCGATGGCGCACCACCACGTCCTCGGTGAGAGTGTCAACGGCCTCGTCCTCGCCGTGTTGATCGATCAACTGTTGCACCACTGCCTGCGCGCTGATGTGCCCCTCACCGATCGCCTGGTACAGGCTGGCAACATCGGCGTGGCGCAGCTCGTTGGCGACGGCGGTGAGGTTCTCCAGCGTCAACAGCCGCTGCATCGGCAGCCCAGCCCGGCGCAGCTGCTTGGCGAGCATTTCCTTGCCGGTGTCTGTGGCCTCATCGCGCCGCTCACGGGAGAAGAACTGGCGGATCTTTTGCCTGGCCCGGCTCGAGGCGACAAAGTCCAACCAGTCGCGGCTGGGCCCGGCTGATTCGCTCTTGGAGGTGAGCACCTCGACCTTGTCGCCCTGATTGAGCTTTGTCGACAACGACACAAGGCGCCCGTTGACCCGCGCGCCTATGCAGCGATATCCGACCTCGGTGTGCACCGCGAAGGCGAAGTCCACCGGAGTTGCCCCGTTGGGCAGTGCCATCACCTCGCCCTTGGGGGTGAACACGTAGATCTCGTCGGCGTTGATCTCGAACAGCACCGAATCGAGGAACTCGCCCGGGTCCTCGGTCTCCTTGCTCATCACACCGAGCTGATGCATTGCCCGCAGCCCGGCCTCCTGTGCCGAGACCCCGCCGCGCTGTTCCTTGTACTTCCAGTGAGCAGCCACGCCGTATTCGGCCCGGCGATGCATCTCGTGGGTGCGGATCTGCAGCTCCACGGGCTCGTTGCGCGCCCCGAGCACAGTGGTGTGCAGCGATTGGTAAAGGTTGAACTTAGGGTTGGCGATGTAGTCCTTGAACCGGCCCGGGATGGGCTTCCAGGCGCCGTGGGCGACCCCCAGCACCGCATAGCAGTCGCGCATGTCCTCGACGAGCACGCGCAGTCCGATCAGGTCGTAGATGTCCTTGAAGTCGCGGCCCCGCACCATCATCTTCTGGTAGATCGAGTAGAAGTGCTTGGGTCGCCCGTAGACGGTTGCCTTGATCTTCGCCTCGCTCATCAGCGCGGTGAACTGGCTGATGAGTTCCCGCAGGGAGCGCTCCCGTCCCGGCGCCTGGTGAGCCACCATCTCCACGATCTCGTGGTAGACCTTCGGCTCGATGGCGGCGAAGGACAGGTCCTCCAGTTCCCACTTGACTGTGTTCATACCCAAGCGGTGCGCCAGTGGTGCGAAGATGTTCAGGGTCTCCGTGGCGATTCGGCGTTGCTTGTCCTCGCGCAGGAAGCCGATGGTGCGCATGTTGTGGAGGCGATCGGCGAGCTTGATGACCAGCACGCGGATTTCTTCGCTGGTGGCCATGATCATCTTGCGGATGGTTTCGGCCTTGGCGGTTTCGCCGTAGGTCAGCTTGTCGAGCTTTGTCACACCGTCGACCATGCGTGCGACCTCATCGGAGAAGTCCGCCCGCAGCTCATCGATCGTGTACGGGGTGTCCTCGACAGTGTCGTGTAGCAGCGCCGCGACGATCACTGGCTCGGTCATGCCCAGCTCGGCCAGGATGGTGGCCACGGCGAGCGGATGGGTGATGTAGGGGTCCCCCGACTTGCGGCGCTGCCCGGCGTGGAACCGCGCCGCGGTCTGATAGGCCCGCTCAATGACAGCGAGGTCGGCCTTGGGGTGCGTGGCGCGCACGATGTTGAACAGCGGGTCCAACACGGCGGCGCGGGGCCTGCTGGCGCCCAGCCGGGCCAGGCGCTGGCGCATGGTGAACCGAGGTGGCTCGCTCACCCGTGGGGGGGTGGCATCTGTCTGCGGCTCGGCCATTGGCAGAGTCTACGCCCCGTGGTCGCGAAGACCTTCAAGGTTCGCGTTGCCACGCCGAACCACGATGAGGTCGTCACCGACCTCGATCCTGGCCGCCGTGGGATCGTAGAAGCGACGCAGGGTGCCGTTGCGCACCACACCGATGATCCGCTCGCCCGCGATCCGCGCCGGGTCGCCCCCCACCTCCTCGGCGGTGGCCTGGCGTTGGGTCACTTCCAGCCCGGTGCCGCTGGTCAGCATGTCCTGGATCAAGGCGCCGAGGTCCGGACCGATCGCCGACAGCCCCATCAGGCGACCCACAGTCGCCGCCGAGGTGACCACCGAGGTTGCTCCCGATTGGCGCACCAGTGGAACGTTGTCCTGTTCGCGCACCGAGACCACGATGCCTGCGTTGGGGTTGAGCTGGCGGACGGTGAGGGTGGTGAGGATCGCGGTGTCGTCACGGTCGAGGCTGATGATGACCTCTCGTGCCTTGGAGATCTCGGCGCGTCGCAGCAGGTCCCGCCGGGTGGCATCGCCTTGGAAGGCGGCAAGTCCATCCAGATTCGCGTCACCGATGCACTGGGCAGAGTTGTCGATGACGACGATCTTGTCCACCGGGGTGCCGTTGCTGCGTAGCGTGTTGACGGCGCTTCGTCCCTTCGTTCCGTAGCCGATGATCACCACGTGTTGGCGCATCTTCTTCCTCCACTGCAGGTCACGGATGGTGCGGCTGCCCTCATTGGCGAGCACTTCGATGGTGGTGCCCACCAACAACACCAGGAATCCCACGCGCATGGGGGTGATCACCAGCGCGTTGAGCAACCGGGCGTGGGGCGCGGCCGGGGTGATGTCGCCGTATCCGGTGGTGGTCATAGTGACGGTCGAATAGTACAAAGCGTCCACGACGCTCACGCCGTCGTGCTGGGTGTTGTCGATATATGAATCGCGATCGAGCCACACGAACAGCGTCGATAGTCCCAGCAATACAGCGGCCAGCAGCCCCCGCTGGATGAGTTCGCGGATCGGATGGACCTGCGCCCGGGGCAAGCTCACCATGGGGGCAGGCCCGCCGCGGCCCTGGGTCGCCTGGAACTTGGCCATGCTCAGCCCTTGATCACCGCATGCACCTGATCGAGCCCGGCCTCGCGAAGCCGATTCCGACCGCCCAGTACCGCCAATTCCAGCAACACGCTGACCTGGACGAGTTCGGCCCCGAGCCGTCGCAGCAATTCTATCGCCGCCAGTGCCGTCCCGCCGGTGGCCAGGACATCATCGACGATCATGACCCGCGATCCTGGCCGGACGGCGTCGGCGTGAACCGTGAGGGTCTCCGCGCCGTATTCCAGCTCGAAGGTGACCTCGTGGGTGTCCCCAGGAAGTTTGCCCGGCTTGCGTGCCGGCACGAAGCCGGCACCCAGGGCCAGGGCCACCGGCGCCGCGAAGATGAAGCCGCGAGCCTCCAGGCCCATCACCACGTCCACTTGCTCCGGCGCGGCGTCAACAAGTGCGGTGATGGCGGCCTGGAACCCTCCGGGCGAGGCCAGCAGCGGCGTGATGTCCTTGAAGTCCACCCCGGGGCGCGGAAAGTCCGGCACGCCACGGATCAGGCTCGCGATGAGCTGTGGATCACTCGGCATGCGCCCGGCGGCTTTCGGCCTTCGCCTTGGCCCTGGCTTGCCTGCGCGCCAGGGTGGCGCGGTGGGCGACCTGCTTCGGGTCTCGTTCCTTCATCATCGCCAAGACTGGTGTGGCGATGAAGATCGAGGAATAGGCGCCCGCGACCATGCCGACGAACAGGGCCAGGCCGAGATCGCCGAGCGGTCCGCCGCCCAGGACTGTGCCGGCCACCAGCAGCCCGGCCACCGGAAGGACGCCGATGATAGTGGTGTTCAGCGACCGGATCAGCACCTGGTTGACGGCGAGGTTCGAGGCCTGCGAATAGGTCTGTGCGGATTGCTCGATGCCCCGGACGTTCTCCTTGACCTTGTCGAAGACCACGACGGTGTCGTAGAGCGAATAGCCGAGAATTGTCAGGACGCCGATCAGCGTGGACGGGGTCACGGTGAACCCAACCAGCGCATAGACGCCTACAGTGACCGTCAGATCGTGTGCCAAGGCCACCAGCGCGGAGACCGACATTCGCCAGTCCCGGAACCACGCCCAGATCAACAGCGAGACCAGCACCAGGAACACGATGAGCGCGATGCCTGCCTGCTGGGAGATCCGCTGGCCCCACGACGGCCCGATCGCGTTGTAGGTGACGTCGTCGGTACTGGCGCCGGTGATCTCGGCGATGGCGGCGCGCATAGTGGTCGTCTCGTCGGGAGTCAGGGCCCGGGTCTGCACCCGGATGGCGTTCTCGCCGAGCGCGAAGACCTGCGGCTCCAGGTCGGCGATGTCGATGGCGGCGACCTCGCTGCGCACCTGCTCGACAGTGTCGCTTTGCACCGTCATCGGTGCCTGGAAATCGGTCCCGCCGCTGAACTCGATGCCCAGGGTGAGGCCCCGGAAGGCCAACGTCAGGATCGAGACGACCAGGACGACAGCGGAGATCAGGAACCAGACCCGTCGCCTGCCGATGAAGTCGTAGGAGAGTTGCCCACTGTAGAGCCGGTGAGCCAGGCCCTGCTTGGTCTCACTCATCGTGCCGCCTTCCTTGCGCCGGAGGTACGACGAACGCGCCTGCCCAGCAGTGACTCCCGCGAGACCCCCATATGGCTGGCGTCGAGGCCGGATAGCTTGTGCGCCTGCCCGTAGAACTTCGTGCGTCCCAGCAGCAACACCAGCGGGTGGGTGAAGAAGAACACCACAGCCAGGTCAATGGCGGTGGTAAGCCCGAGCATGAAGGCGAAGCCCTTGACCCCGCCCTCGGCCAGGATGAACAGCACCAGCGCGCTCAGCAGGCTCACGGTGTCGGCCACCACGATCGTCGAACGAGCCTTCACCCATCCTGTCTGCAGCGCCGACGAGAGGCTCCGGCCTTCGCGGATCTCGTCTCGGATCCGCTCGAAATAGATGATGAACGAGTCTGCGGTGAGGCCGATCGCGACGATGGCGCCCGCGATCGCGGGAAGGTTGACCGCGAAGCCCACCGCCTCACCGAGCAACACCATGGCGGCATAGGTGACGCCGGCGGCGCTGATCAGGGAGCCGACCACCACCACGCCGAGCCCCCGGTAGTACACGAAGGCGTAGCCGACCACTATCAGCAGTCCCACGAGCCCGGCGATGATGCCGACCCGCAGCTGTTCACCGCCCAGTGTCGGGGAGATGCTCTCGACCTGCGAGGCTTCGAAGGTCAGCGGCAGCGACCCGAAGTTCAACACGTTTGCTAGGGCCGCCGACGATTCGGCGGTGAAGCTCCCGCTGATCTCGGCCTGCCCGCCGGTGATCACCTGGTTCATGGTGGGCGCCGACTGCACGAAGCCGTCGAGCACGATCGCGAACCGGTTCTGCGGATCGGGGTTTGCCACCAGTGCCGTGCTCAGCTCGGTGAGCTGGGAAGTGCCTTGGGTATCGAAGCTCAACATCACTGCGAAACTTGCCTGCCCCTGTGGAATCCCTGAGGTGGCAGAGGTGACCCGCTCGCCGGTGATGGCCACCGGACCCAGCAGGTACTTCGCGGTACCGTCACAGGCCATCAGCGGCTTGTCCAGGGTGTCTACGACGTCGTCACCGCACTGGAACTCGGTGAAGGCTGCGATGTCCTCGGGCGTCGGTTGATAGGCCAGCACCTCGCTCACGCTGAGTTGTTCACCGGTTCCGGTGTCCGGCTCGGCCGGTTCCTCCGGGGGCGCGGTGGGCAGGCCCACCCCGGATTCCTCGGCTGCGGGGGTTGCCATGTCGGTCTGCAGGACCGGCCGGAATGCCAGCTGGGCGGTAGCGCCCACGAGCTGCACCAGGTCGTCGCGCTGGATATTGGGTGCCGAGACCACGATGGTGCGTTCACCGCTGGTGGCCACCGATGCCTCGCCCACGCCCAAACCGTCGACGCGTTGCTGCATGATGTCGGCCGCCAGCTGCAGGGATTCGGGGCTGACGGTGTCGTTGGTCGCGGTCAGCGTGATGGTCATGCCACCGCGCAGATCGAGGCCAAGTTTCGGCGTCCAGGTGCTGGTGGCCGCCATGATGACGTACAACAGCGCCGTGACCAGCAAAAAGACGGAGATCGTGAGGGCCGGGCGGGGCCGTCGAGCTTTCGTTGCCACGGGGTCGATCAGGCTCCGTCGGAGCGCTGCGAGCCCTCCGGGCGCGGATCGAACTCGGAAGACGCATCGGCGGCGCCATCGTCGATGCCCTCCGGATCGGCCTCGACGAGCTCGTCAAGCTCATCGGTGAACTCGAACTCCTCCTCGTCTTCCTTGGCTGGGCGAGCGATGTTGCCCTTGAGCACTGTCACCTCGGTGCCTGGGGCGAGTTCGACGATGGCCTGTGAATCACCCATGTGACGCAGCGTGGCGAAGATTCCGGAGGTCAGGATCACCCGCACACCTGGTTCGAGCGCAGCCATAGTGGCCTCGTGCTCACGCATCCGCTTTTGCTGCGGGCGAATCATGAGGAAGTACATCAGCGCGCCGAAGGCGACGAGCATCAGAATCAGGTCTAGTCCTGGAGGCATTGCGATCCTTACAACTTGGGGGCGAGGCTGCCACCCGCCAGGATAGCCCGGCCGCGCCTAGGCGTCGAACAGCGAAGCCGAAGCGCCGGGGCTCATTCCCAGGTGGCGCCATCCTGCGGGGGTCACCACGCGGCCGCGTGGGGTGCGGATGAGAAGTCCCTCGCGGATCAAGAACGGCTCGGCGACCTCGGAGACGGTCTCGGGCTCCTCCCCCACACTCAGCGCCAGGGTGGAAAGCCCCACGGGTCCGCCGTCAAACAGTGTGCACAGCGCGCGCAACACCGCCCGGTCTAGCCGGTCGAGGCCGAGCGCGTCCACCTCGTAGAGATCGAGCGCCGCGCGGGCTTGTTCGATCTCCACCCGCGGGTGCCGGTTGACCTGCGCGAAATCCCGGACCCGGCGCAGCAGCCGGTTGGCGATGCGCGGGGTGCCGCGGGAGCGCCGGGCGATCTCTGCCATCGCCTCGCCCGAGGCATCGACCGAAAGTTTGTGGGCCGAACCGGTCACGATCCCCGCCAGGTCGTCGCGGTCGTAGAAGTCGAGCTGTGCGGTGAATCCGAATCTGTCCCGCAGCGGGCCAGGTAGCAGCCCGGCGCGCGTGGTGGCTCCCACCAGTGTGAACGGTGGCAGCTCGATGGGGATGGCGGTGGCCCCGGGACCCTTGCCGACCACGACATCCACCCGGAAATCCTCCATCGCGAGGTACAGCAGCTCCTCGGCGGGCCGGGCAAGGCGATGGATCTCGTCGATGAACAACACCTCTCCCTCGCTGAGGCCCGACAGGATTGCCGCCAGATCCCCCGCGTGGGTGATGGCGGGCCCCGAGGTGATTCGCAGCGGCCGTTCCAGCTCGGCGGCCATGATCATCGCGAGGGTGGTCTTGCCCAGCCCAGGCGGCCCGGACAGCAGCACGTGATCGGGGGCAGTGCCGCGGTGCCGTGCCGCGTCGAGCACCAAACCGAGTTGATCCCTCACCCGCGGCTGTCCATTGAAATCGGCCAGCAATTTTGGGCGTAGTGCCGATTCGAAATCGCCTTCCTCAGCCAACGGCTGCGGGTCCACCTCCCAGCGATCCGAGCTCATGGGCGCGCCAGTGAGCTCAGGGCCGCGCGCATCAGCTGACCGATGGGTAGCTCCGGATTCTCCTGTGCCATGGGTGCCACGGCTTCACAGGCGGCGGTGGCGTCCCGAGCCGACCAACCGAGGCCTTGCAGGCCTTCCAGCACACGCTCGCGCCACTGTGCCGAGACGACCGGTGCCGGGCTCGGTGCCTGCTCCGCGTCAGCAGCTAGCAACATCACTTTGTCTTTCAGCTCAAGTACCAGGCGCTGCGCGCCCTTGCGGCCGATGCCAGGCACGCTGCACAGCCGTGCCAGGTCCTCCGCGGCGAGCGCCTCGCGCAGCTCGCCCGGCCCCAAGACCGAGACGATGGCCAGGGCAAGTTTGGGCCCCACACCGGAGGCGGTCTGCACCAACTCAAACGCGTCGCGCTCGGCGGCATCCCCGAATCCAAATAGCGTCAGGGAATCCTCCCGGACCACGAGGGTGGTGAAGATTGTCGCCACTTCCCCCGGGCGCAGCGCCGCGGCGGTATGCGGCGTCGTGTGGGCCTGGAACCCGACACCGGACACGCTGATCACGAGGTCGGTGGCTCCGCCCCGCAGCACCTCACCAGTCAGTTGCGCGATCACCGGCGCGCCCCCGCGACGGCAGCTGCGTAACGGTTCATGGCAGGCGCCCGCCAGACGTGCGCGATGGCAAGGGCCAGCGCATCGGCGGCATCCGCGGGCTTGGGCGTTTGAGTCAGTTTGAGGATGGTACGCACCATCGCCGCGACCTGTGCCTTTTCCGCGCGACCGGACCCGGTCACGGCGGCCTTCACCTCACTGGGTGTGTGATAGGCCACCGGAAGTCCCCGCCTGGCACCCACCAGCGCGGCCACACCCGCCGCCTGCGCGGTGTCGATCACCGAATGCCGGTTGTGCTGGGCGAAGACCCGTTCGATGGCCATCGCTTCCGGGGCGTGCGCGTCACACCACTGTTCGAGTTCCGCCTCAAGGTTCACAAGTCGTTGGGGTGTGGCTGCCTCGGCGGGGGTGCGGATCACGCCCACCGCCACCAGGCGTGGCGCCGAACCGAGCGCGCCGTCCACGATCCCGACGCCGCAGCGCGTCAGGCCAGGATCGATCCCCAGGACCCGCATCGGCTACTCGTCGTCGTTCAGCGCGTCGGCGACCGCGGGGGTGAGGCTCAGGTTGCTGTACACGTTTTGCACGTCGTCGGAGTCCTCCAACGCGTCGATGATCCGGAAGATCTTCTCGGCGACGTCAACCGTGTCCACCTCCTGCGAGAACGATGGCACGAAGGCGACCTCGGCAGAGTCGTAGTCCAGCCCGGCGCTCTCGATTGCCTTGCGGACCGCTACCAGGTCATTGGGGTCGCTGCGGGCTTCGAAGGTGTCGCCTTCGTCACTTACCTCCTCAAGGCCCGCATCCAGGGCCGCCTCCAGGACCGAGTCCTCGTCGATGTCGCCGGTGGGCTGGCTCTTGGGGACCGTCACGACACCCTTTCGGGCGAAGAGCCGTTGCACCGACCCGACGTCGGCCATGGTTCCGCCGTTGCGGGTGACCGAGACTCGCACATCGGAGGCGCTTCGGTTGCGGTTGTCGGTGAGGCACTCGATCAGCAGCGCGACCCCGGCCGCGCCGTAGGCCTCGTACATGATCGTCTCGTAGTCGGCCCCGCCGGACTCGGCCCCTGATCCACGCTTGACCGCCCGATCGATGTTGTCGTTGGGTACCGAGGACTTCTTGGCCTTCTGGATAGCGTCGTAGAGCGTCGGGTTACCGGCCGGGTCCCCGCCGCCCAGCCGGGCCGCTACCTCAACGTTCTTGATGAGCTTGGCGAACAGCTTGCCGCGCTTGGCGTCGATGGCCGCCTTCTTGTGTTTCGTGGTCGCCCATTTGGAGTGGCCTGACATGCATCCGCCTTCGGTGGTTCGAGGAATTCGCACCCAGCTTAGCGAGGAACTACCCGGGCTCGGTGAGGCTGAGCAGCGTCACAGCATCGCGTGTCTCGAAACCGAGTTCGTCGAGCAGCGGCGCGACATCGGCCTCGTCGGGCGCGTCGATGCCGATCCCGGCCACCGGGCACCCGTCGGCCTGCATCGCGGCGAGACTGCGTTCCAACAGCGCTAGCCACAGGCCAGCCTCTCGGAACTCGGGCAGCACCGCCAGCTCATGGACCCAGCCCTCGGCCTCACCGAAGACCGCATCGTCGTGATCCATCCCGGCGATCAGGAAGCCGACGACCTGGCCGTCCCGGCGGGCCACCGGCGACCATTGGTCGCTGCGGGAGTCGTCCAGCCGCCCGAGACCGCGGCCGTCGTGGACCCGGATGCCCTGGTCGCCGAGCTGGCGGCAGCGTCGTTGCACCAGGTCGACAGCACCGGCGAACTCCGGCCGATAGACCTCGAAGTCGATGCCCGAGACCAAGCGCGCGTGCGGCACCGCGTCGAGGACCCGTTGCAGGTCATAGAAGTAGCGGGTGGGTTCGAAACCGAGCCGGTCCAGCGGCCGGTGTAATCCGCGGGTGTCCGGGCTGACGAAAGCCCCCAGCCACAGCTCCTGGCCAGGCGCCACGCTGTCGCGCCAGGCCCTGGCCTGGGCGATCTGCCAGGCCAGCAGCGCGGGGCCGATCCCTCGGTAACGCTGGGTCGCGTGGACCCCGCCGACCAGGACGACGCGGGGCTCGCCCTCGTCGAGCCGGGTATCATTCCAGCCGAATGCCAGCAGGTTGCCGAACCTGTCGAAGCCGCCCACGCACAGCACATCGTCGCGGGCCAGGTCGGGGTCGCCGACTAGGCGCGCCGCGAGCCCCAGTTGGCCGGCATCCAGCACGTCCAGTTGCGTGCGGAGCCGGGCGAGCGAGTCGAGGTCGCCCTGTCCTAGCCGCCGCCACTGGAGTCGATCCTCAACGTAGGTGTCCATGGCTCAGCCTGGCTGCCAGATCCTTGGAGGCTGGTCAGTGCTTGGCGCCGACTGGTCCCACATCCGACGCCACCGAGGAGTCGCCGGCACCGTGACCGGTGCGTCAAGGCGCCGGGTCAGCGTCCACCACGTCGGCTCGTCGCTGAGCAGCATCTCATCCACGCAGGACTGCAGCTGATCGGTGGCCTCGCGCAGCGAGCGGCCGCGAACATGGATAGGGGCCCCGAAGCGTACCGATACCTTCGGCCGAACCCGCAGGGGCAGCCGCAGCATCTCGCCGAGTTTGAAGGTCCCGAGCATCGCCACGGGCACGATGGGCACGTTGTGTTGATTCGCCAACTCGGCGGCAGCACCAGAAAACTCCCCGGAGGGGGCCGATTTCGACGGCTCGGAGAACACCACCACGCTGCGTCCGGAGGCCAGCGAACGAGACGGGCGCAGCGTAGTAGCGCGTAGCCGCTGCGGCAGCACGGGGCGCAGCACCTGCCAGTCCAGCGCGCTTTGCTCATTGACTGCGATGACGACCGGCAGCGTGGCTCCTTGGAGGGCATCGCGTCCGCTTATCTGGTAGTCCAGGCGCCACCCCCAACGCCCCCGCAGCGGTGCCGCCACCGGCAGCTCGCGCCAGGTGAGCCGACGGTAACCAGAGGGCTCGGGATCCGGCACGCCGGGCGGGGTGGACCCGCGCCGACCGGGCCGCGTTCGGATCAGGGACCACAAGTCACCGACGATGGTGAGCCGTGGACTGTGCTCGGCGGCCGGGACATTCGCCCAGGCAGGTAGCCTTCGGGTCATCCGACCTCACCCACCAGGCGGCCAGGGGAATGCAGGTAGGTGATGGACGGATCGGCTCCCACCCGGTTCGAGGCCAGTTCCAGGGCGTCGGCATAGCTCGACGCGGCCCGATGGCCAAGCGTGGCCGCCGCACGCCGATCGGCACCCACCCAGATCACCTCACCGACAGTGCGGCTGGCTGCCACGATCCGATACCAGGAGTGGAACACATGGGCCTGGTGAAATGCGTTGTGTTCGCGGTAGAGGTTGGTATACCACGGGTCCTGGAGGGCGCGGGACTCGAACGATTCATGGATCTCTGCCGGGTCAAGGGTCTGGCTGAGGACTGTGGAGAAGAAGTCGGCAGCCGAGGATTGAGTGCGGTTGGAAAAGGTGGGGGTCAACGGGTGAAAGGCGACCACAACACCTGCCTCGCGGAGGAATGGCGTGCCCGTGTGTCCCCCGGCCCGATCCACCAGGACGTGCTCGGCGGCCCGCAGCGGTGACCCCACCGGGTTCCCAGCATCGAATTCGCTGCCCCACGCGGAGACCACCAGAACATCCGACTGCGAAGCCACGCGCACGCTGTTCGACGTCGCCCACACCTGTCGCGCCTGGGTGGCGACCTTGCCCGGCTCGCCACCGATGACGTCGAGCACTGCATAGTCCGCCACCGGCTTGGCGTAGAGCCGACGGCCCCCCTGACGTGGCATCGCCGCGACGAGTTGGCGGGTTCCGGCATATGCCAGATGATCCGGCAACCGCCACTCCCACTCTCGCTTGTTGAGGAATCCCAGAGGCGATGGAAGCAACGGCTGGCCCACCACTGCGGTGATGGCGAAGCTGGTGATCGCGGAGACCACAGCGTCACGGACCCGCAGGCCCAGGGCGCGCGATCCGCGGTAGCCGTCGATCCGGTTCAGCGTGGCAAGATCGGTGATCCCGTAGGCCTCAACCGGCGCGTCTTTGGCGCCGCCGCTGGTGTCGATGGTCACCACGACGTCGGCCCGGGCGACGCGCTGGTTGATCAGCACCGGTGCCCCGTCGACTTCGCCGATGCTCACCAGATCGTCGGCGGTGATGTCGTGACTGGTGATGCGCCCGTCGGGAAGGAACGACATTGCCACGCGTGGGCCGAGGATGTTCGTGATGTCGTGGGGGCTCCACCGGCGCCCGATGCCACTGGCGATGACGATCTGGACGTCGTCGACCCCGGCCCGCGCGGCCAGTTCAAGTACTCGCTCCAAGAGCGCGCGGCGGGGGTCGAATCTCAGCTGCGGCAGCGGAGGAACCGTGTCGGAGACCACGATGACCAGCCGCGTCTCGGGGCTCAGCAGGCTGTCCAGTGCCGGACCTGAGATCGGCGTTGCCAGCCCCTGGTCGATCAGGCCGATCGGATCCTGCGATGCCACGGCGTCGGGCGGGTAGACCACTTGTACCCCGTGTCCGAGGTGACGCAACCCGACCGCAGCTCCTGACAGGGTCAGCAAGGCGGGGGTCTTGTCGTCAACCTGAAGCACAAAACCTGGACGGGGCATGTAATTCCTCTCTCGCCTACGAAGGCCAGTCGATGATCGACCAGCCCGATGCCCGGGCGGCCCGCATCAGGCCGATATCGGGTCGAACTGCCACCGGGTTCCCGACGCAACGCAGCATCGGCAGGTCCACCTGCGAATCGGCGTAGGCGAATGACTGCCTCAGGTCCACCTCGTGTAAGGCTGCGTAGTGAGTCAGCCACGCCGAGCGCGACTCCCCCACCATGGGCGGCGCGGTGAGGAAACCAGTGCAGGTTCCCGAATCGTCCGTGGCGAGGTCGGCGGCGATGATCGTGTCGAAAAGGCCATCGAAGGGCCTGGTCAGCGGACGAATGGCGCCAGTGAGCAAGATTGTTGTGTGCCCGGCCTCGCGGTGCTGCCGGATCCGGCGCAGCGCGCCCGGCGAGGTGCGATCAAGGATCCGCGGCGCAAGCACCTCGTCGACGTATGCCTCGAGTTGAGCGAGATCGGCTCCCGCGTAGCGGCGGTAGAACCGCCGCAGGAAGATGCCGCGATCCTTGCGTTCGGCGCCCAGATAGTTGGGCAGTTGCGCCGCCACGCGTGCCAGTTCGGCCACGCGCCCCAGCGGACCGAGTTCGGGCAGCCTGGCCCACAGGTAGGTTTCGACCACATTCGTGACGGTGAGGGTGCCATCGAGGTCGAAGGCAGCCAACACCGAACCGGGCTCGGCAGGCTTGAGTTCGCGGTAGGTCGACGACTTTGCCCTGCGTCGCTTGCGGGCGGCTTCGAGGCGTCGCACCGGGTCGGCGATCGCCGGGATGTGGACCCCCAGCATGTAGTGATCCCAGTCGTAGCCGGCCGAGTCGAAGGCGAACCTGTCGACATCGGCGGGGTCCAGCGAGTGGTGCAAGGCCAGCGTGCGGTCATCGACGAAGTGCAGCTCGGATTGGAGGTACTCGCCGTACAGCGACAGGTACTTGGTGAGGAAGTCGAGCTGTTTGCGGGTCGAGTCAAGCTTGCGGGCCGCGGCGAGGGTGCGCTTGCCACGGGGGGCGAAGCTGAGCAGCCGATTGCCGATGAGGGTGCCCTTATCGGCGTACCACAGCAGACGTTCGATGGGCTCGGCCCCGGGGAAGTTCCAGGTGGCCAACGGTGTGGAGCCCTGCCCTTCCGCGTATGGGTTGGCGCTGAAGTAGGCCCGCACGAACTCGTAGATGCCGCGGAATGTCAGCGGATTCCTGGCGCCCGAACTCGAGTGATAGAACTCCGGTTGGCCGATCTCGGGGGTGGTGGCGCACACCGCGACCATCGCATTGACCACGAGGTCACACGGGATGATGTCGATGACGGCATCCGGGGAGGCCGGGAACTCGGGGAGCTGTCCGCGCCCGTAGGCAAGGATGATCGGGTCGGCCATCTTGAAGCCCTCGATCCACCCCGGGTATGGATGGTTCAGGGATGACTCGACGATCGCGGGACGCACCACCGAAACCCGCATGTCGGCGCCCAGATCGACTACCACCCGCTCCGCCATTGCCTTGGCGAAGGTGTAGACGTCGGTCCAGCCGAGCGAGCGGGCCCGTTCGGTGCCCGCGGCCACAAGTTCCTGTTCGACCCATTCGAGGCGGCGGCGCTCGGTGTCCTGGCTCGTGGTGAGGAATCCGGATTTGCGATGCTCCCGCTCGGCCTGTTTACGCAGCACTGTCAGCCGCTCGGAGCTGCGCGACTGCGCCTCGACGAACTCGCGCATGGCCAGGGCTGCCTTGGCCTCCTCGTCGTAGTCCACGCCGTGGGCGTGCTCGGCCTCTGGGATCGGGCCTCGGCGCCGGCCGGCCGTGTAGGCGGTGGAGACGTGCACGTAGTGCGGCACCCGCACCAGGTTGCCTGCCTCATCGCTGCAGGCCTGCCGCAGTTTCGTCAGCAGCGCCTTGGTACCCTCGACGTTTGTCGCGAAGGCGTGGTCGATCGGTGGATCAAAGGAAACATCTCCGGCGCAGTGCACCAGGATGTCAAGGTCACGCGGCAGATCGGGCACGCGGGGCAGGTCGCCCTCGATGACCTCGATCCGGCTGGCCATCAGCGCCTCGACGCCGCCGGCCTCGGCCACCACATCGGCGAAGATCTTCTTGCGCAGCAGCCCCGCGACCCGCTCGGCACCCGAGGTCGATCCCTTGGGCCGCACCAGTACGCCAGTGGTGGCATCGGGCACGTCGGTGAGGATCTTCCACAGCAGTTGCTCGCCGATGAATCCGGTGACCCCGGTCATCACGATCTTCTTGCCCGCCAGTAGGTCGGCGATGCGTCCGGTCAGCAGCGGCGGCAGGTGGGTGGGCGGGGCGTCGCCGAACGCGCTCCTAGGAGAGGTTGCCATTGTCACCACCACCGGCCACGAGTAGAGCCTGCGGCAGCGTGAAGTTGCCGAGGTACAGCGCGGTCCCGATGATCGCACCCTCCACGCCCTCGGGAACCAGGCCTCGCAACGCCCTGAGGTCATCGAGGCTGGAGATCCCGCCGGAGGCAACCACGGCGGCGTCGGTGGCCCCGCATACCTCGCGCAGCAGCGCCACATTAGGGCCGGTGAGCATCCCGTCGGAGTTGACATCGGTCACCACGAAACGCGGACACCCCGCGGCCGAGAGCCGCTCGAGGGTCTCCGGCCAGGGACCGCCCTCGGTGGTCCAGCCCCGGGCTGCGAGCCGGTCTCCCCGGATGTCCAAGCCGATAGCGATCCGGTCGCCGTGGTCCTGGATGACCTCCTCGCACCACTGCGGCCGTTCGAGGGCGGCGGTACCGATGTTGACGCGTCGACAGCCGGTGGCCAGAGCCCGCTCAAGTGAGGCGTCGTCCCGGATTCCCCCGGACAGCTCCACCGCGACATCGAGCTCGTCAATCAGTTCGGCTAACAGCGAAGCATTGCTGCCCCGGGAGAAGGCCGCGTCGAGGTCGACGAGGTGGATCCATGCGGCGCCTTGGTCTTGCCAGCGCTGAGCGGCGGCCCGTGGGTCGCCGAAGGTCTTCTCAGAGCCCGCGACGCCCTGGACCAGCTGGACCGCCTGGCCACCTTGGACATCGACGGCGGGGAGTAACTGCAAGTCGATCACGTCGAGCACCCTATCCGATGACTTGGCCTAACCAGTTCGCTAATAGCTGAGTCCCGGCCGCGCCCGACTTCTCGGGATGGAACTGGGTGGCCGCCACCGGACCGGCTTCGATAGCTGCCACGAACTGGGCCCCTTCGTGGTGGGTCAGGCTCGTCCCGGGCGCTGGCGTGTGCGCGACCGCGTAGGAATGCACGAAGTAGAACCGGTCCTGGCCGATTCCCGCGAAGATTCGGGAGCCGGGGGCGGCTAGGACAGTGTTCCAGCCCATATGGGGCAGCCGCTGCGCCGCCAGCTTGGTCACTGTGCCGGGCACGATGCCCAACCCGGCCGTGGTGATGCTGTGCTCGGTGCCCTGCTCGAACAGGATCTGGTGCCCGACACAGATCCCGAGCAGTGGCCGCCCGCCGTCGACCCAGTCGTGGATCAGTTCGTCACCCCCGATGCTGGTGAGAGCGCTCATGCAGGCCGAGAATGCCCCCACCCCCGGCACCACGAGCCGTTCGCATCGCCGGATCGTGGCCGCCTCGGCGGTGACTGTGACGTAGGCTCCGGCCCGCTGCAAGGCCCGGGCCGCTGAGTGAAGATTCCCCGAGCCGGAGTCGAGCAGCGCGACCTTCGGGCCGCTCAGAGCGCACCCTTGGTGCTGGGGATGCCCGGTTGCCGGGGATCGGCGGCGATTGCCTCTCGCAGGGCCCTGGCCAGTGCCTTGAACTGGGCCTCCACGATGTGGTGCGGATCGCGCCCGGCCAGCAACCGCAGGTGAACGCACAGCCCGGCGTTCAGCGCAAGGGACTCCACCACGTGATAGGTCATCGATCCGGCATAGGCGACACCGGACCCGCCGATGCGGGCGTAGATCTGGGCCTCGGGTTCGCCGGTGCACGCCGCGTAGGGACGGCCGGCGACATCCACGACGCACTGCGCCAGCGCCTCGTCCAACGGCACCATCGCATCACCGAAGCGGCGGATGCCTGACTTGTCCGCGAGCGCTTGCCCGAGTGCCTGTCCGAGCACTATCGCTGTGTCTTCCACGGTGTGGTGGCCGTCGATGTGCACGTCCCCGACGGCGGCCACTTCGATGTCGATCAGCGAGTGCTTGGCCAATGCCGTGAGCATGTGGTCGTAGAAACCCACACCGGTACTGATCGTCGAGGCACCGGTGCCGTCGAGGTCGACGCTCACGGTGATGGTTGACTCGCTTGTGCTGCGGCTGACTGTCGCGGTGCGGGCCATGCCTACTCTCCTCCTCGATCGGGATCGATGTCGTCGAGCGCGGCCCGCAGCGCCGCCATCTCGGCGGGCGTTCCGGCGGAGGCGCGCAGGAAACCCTCGGGTCCAGTCTCGCGGATCAGGACGCCCCGGTCCAGCAGGGACTGCCAGATCGCATGCCGATCGGCGAACCTGCCGAAGAGCACGAAGTTCGCGTCGCTGGGCACCACCTGGTAGCCACGCCCAGCCAGCCAGGACTGCAGGGAGCGGGATTCTTCGGCGAGCTGGGCCACCTTAGCGAGCATCTCGTCGGCGTGGTGCAGCGCCACCCGGGCGATGGCCTGGGTGTGGGCCGACAGGTGGTAGGGCAGGCGGACGATCCGGCAGGCGTCCACGACGGCGGGCCGCGCGGCGAGGTAACCGACGCGTCCGCCCGCCAACGCGAAGGCCTTGCTCATGGTCCGGGAGACGATCAGGCGCGGGTGGGTGGCGATCAGGCTGAGCGCCGAGGGTTTGGTGGAAAACTCCTGGTAGGCCTCGTCCACCACTATCAGTGTGTCGGTGGCAGCGCACACCTGGTCGATGACCTCGATCGGGCAGGTGGTGCCGGTGGGATTGTTAGGCGAGGTGATCAGCACGAGCGTGGGCGCGTGGCGCTGGATCGATTCGATGACGAGGTCGGCGTCGATTGTGTAGTCCTCGCGCCGGGCGACGGTGATGTACTGAGTGTGGGTGTTGCGCGCGTACTCGGGGTACATCGAGTAGGTGGGCGTGAACGCAAGCATGCTGCGGCCGGGGCCGCCGAAGGCCGTCAGGAGCTGGCTCATGACCTCGTTGCTGCCGTTGGCGGCCCAGATGTTCTCCGCGCTCAGGCCATGCCCTAGATACCCGGCAAGGTCGCCTCGCAACGCGATCGCTTCCCGATCGGGGTAGCGATTGATGGTGGTTGCGGCCTCCCGCACCGCCTCAGCCATCTCGTGGCGAACCTCGGGCGAGGGCGGGTAGGGGTTCTCGTTGACGTTGAGGGTCACTGGGACGTCGAGCTGCGGCGCACCGTAGGGGCACTGACCCACCAGGTCGATCCGAAGCGGCAGGTCCGCCAGCCCACTCATGCCTCACCCCGCACCGAGATCGCGGCCGCGTGGGATGGGAGATTTTCCGCCTCGGCGAACCGCTCAATGCCCTCGGCGATGGCCCCCAGCCCAGCCTGGCTGTAGTCAATGACGTGCATGCTGCGCAGGAAGCTGCGCACAGTCAGCCCCGATGAATGTCTGCCCGCGCCGGCGGTGGGCAGCACGTGGGTGGAACCGGCCGAGTAGTCACCAAGGCTGACCGGTGAGTAGGAGCCGACGAAGATGGCGCCGGCGTTGGTGACGCGCCGGGCAACAGCAGCCGCGTCGCTGGTGTGGATCTCCAGGTGCTCGGCGGCGTAGGCGTCGACGACCTCCAGCCCCTGGTCGAGGTCGCGCACCAGGATGGCAGCGCTCTGCGGACCCCCCAGCGCCGTCCGGATCCGTTCGGCGTGCCGACTGGTGGGCACCTGAGACTCGAGTTCTCGTGCCACGTCGCCGATCAGGCTCGGCGCGTGGGTCACCAGCACCGATCCGGCTGATGGATCGTGTTCGGCCTGCGAGATCAAGTCAGCGGCAACATAGGCGGGGTTGGCCGTCTCGTCGGCGAGGATTGCGATCTCGGTGGGGCCCGCTTCGGAGTCGATTCCGACGATGCCGCGCAGGTGACGTTTCGCGGCCACCACGAAGATATTCCCCGGGCCGGTGACCATCGACACCGGTGCGCACAGCCCCGGTACCCCGTAGGCGAACATCGCCACGGCTTGCGCGCCGCCCACCGCGTACACCTCGGTGACGCCGAGCAGTTGGCACAGCGCCAGGATGTTGGGGTGGGGCAACCCGTCGAAGTCCGGCTGCGGCGGTGAGGCGACGGCGATGCTGGTCACCCCGGCGACCTGAGCGGGCACCACGTTCATGATGACGCTGGAGGCGAGCGGGGCCAGCCCACCTGGAACGTAGAGGCCGACGCGTTGGACCGGGACGGTGCGCATCCCAACGGTGGCGCCGGGGGCCAACTCGAGCTGGGTGTCGACGGGGTAGCCCTCGAGTGTCTTGGCCACCCGGCGGCGGCGGTCGATGGCCACCTCGAAAGCCGCTCGAAGCTCGGGGTCGAGAGCGGCCAGGGCAGCGTCGAGAGCCCCCTGCGGGACCCGCAGCGAGGCCGGCGTGACCTGGTCGAAGCGGGCCGACAGCTCTAGGATGGCGGCGGCCCCGCGGGTACGCACGGCTTCGCAGATCGGGCGCACGGCCTCGAGCGCCTGGTCGATATCGAAGCTCGCCCTAGGCAGCGCCTGGCGTGGGTCGTCGGTGGCAGTGAAGTCGAGGCAATTCAGCACAGCAACGCAGTCTACTGCGCCAGGGCCGGCGCCTCCGGATCCGGGTCGCTTCGTGACTCCGGCCAAAACGCGGCCAGCAACATGATGGGCGTGACCGCCCAAAACGGCGCCACGAGCAGGGCAGAGACGGTATGCAGTTCCAGATCGATGGGGACTATGTCGCCCGGCTGGGCCGTGGCGAGCCGCTCCGCAAAGCCGGATTCGCCGATGGCCAGCCCCAGCCGCCAGGTCAGCAGCCCACCCAGCCCCGATGCCACTATCGAGACCAGCAGCACCCACCAGCCGAGGTCGCGGAACCATACCCAGGCCAGCAGGCCCAGGCCCAGGCCGAAGATGCTCACCAACACCGAGAACAAGGCATCCGAGGCGATCACGTCGGCCAGTCCCGCCTCGGGCAGGCTCGCCGTCAGGTTTTCGTTGACGACGTATCCAGGACGGGTTGCCCCCACCGCCCACACCAACCCGGCGATGCCTGAGGCGACGGTGGCCACCGCGAGGTAGACGATCAACCGCCAGCGGGTCGCGCGAAGGGCCGTTGAGGCCTCGCCGGAGGTGAACGCAGCCTCGCTCATCCCCCACCCCCGGGCCTGGAGACCCCCACGCAGGCGGGGCCGAGGAGGGCCTTGAGGTCGGCGAACAGGGGGGAGCTGGGCGCCACCCGGTAGCCCTCCCCCAGCCGGAAGGTCTTGAGCTGTGGCCCGTGGCTGAGGTGCACATGGACCTCTGCTGGGCCGGGATGCTGGGTCAGGATCGCCTGGAGGTTCGCAACCACGCCGGGGGTGCACCGGACCGCCGTCATGCTGAGCATGACCGGGCCCACGCCACCGTCGGCGTTGATCTGGGGCGCGCGTACGTCCTGGGCTCGGATCTTGGCCCGGTCCTCGCCGCTATCGACCACCCCTTTGACGGTCACGATCGTGTCGGGTGCAAGGTGCCCGGCGACCCGGTCGTAGACCTTGGGGAACACGGTGACCTCGATGGAGCCCACCAGATCCTCCAGTGTCACCAGGGCATAGAACGCGCCGTTGCGGTTCACCCGCCGGTTCACCGCCGTGATCAGGCCGCAGACTGTGGTCTCTCCGCGGAACCCGTCGGGGGACGCCAGCGCCTGAACGCTGTGGCTGCCCTGGCTTGCCAGCACATGCTCCAGGCCGTTGAGCGGATGATCGGAGACGTACAGGCCGAGCATTTCGCGTTCGAAGGCGAGTTTGGTTCGCTTGTCCCACTCATCAAGCTCCGGGACCGAGGCCAGCGATACCCCGGAACTGGACTCGGCTTCGACGGGGTCGTCGAAGCCGAACAGGTCGTCCTGGCCGTTCTCAGCGTTGCGTTTGAGGTCGATCACTGAGTCGACGGCATCTTCGTAGACGTCCATGAGACCACGGCGGGTGTGGCCGAGTTCATCGAAGGCCCCGGCCTTGATCAATGACTCGATGACGCGCTTGTTGCAGATCGGCAACGGCGCCTTGCTGAGGAAGTCGGGGAAACTGATCGCTGGGTCGGCCGGGTCTCGCTGAGCCGTCCAGGACGTCACGACCTTGTCGCCCACGTTACGCACGGCACCCAGCCCGAAGCGGATGTCGTCACCGACCGCGGTGAAGGCCAGCTCGGAGGAGTTGACATCCGGCGGCAGTACTTTGATGCCGAGTCGGCGGCACTCGGCCAGATAGCCGGCGGACTTGTCCTTGTCGTCGCGCACCGACTGCAGCAACGCTGCCATGTACTCAGTGGGGTAGTTGGCCTTGAGGTAGGCCGTCCAGTACGACACCACGCCGTAGGCCGCCGAGTGGGCCTTGTTGAAGGCGTAATCGGAGAACGGAACCAGGATCTCCCACAGGGTCTTCACCGAGTGTTGCGAGAAACCTCGCTGTGCCATACCCGAGGAGAAGATCTCGTACTGGGCGTCGAGCTCTGCCTTCTTCTTTTTGCCCATGGCCCGGCGCAACATGTCGGCGCCGCCGAGGGAATAGCCCGCCAGCTGCTGGGCGATGGCCATGACCTGCTCTTGGTAGACGATCAGGCCATAGGTCTCCCCCAGGATCGGCTCGAGTGCCTCCGCAAGTTCGGGATGGATCGGCTCGACCGGTTCACGGCCGGTCTTGCGCCGGGCGTACTTGTTGTGCGAATCGGCGCCCATGGGACCGGGGCGGTACAGGGCGCCGACCGCGGAGATGTCCTCGAAGCAGTCAGGCTTCATCGACCGCAGCAGCGCGCGCATCTGTCCGCCGTCGAGCTGGAACACCCCCAATGTGTCGCCGGCCGCCAAGAGCTGGTAGGTGACCGGATCATCCAGGGTGAGCGCGTCGAGGTCCAGGTCCACGCCACGGTTGCTCTTGATGTTGCGGATCGCGTCGTCGATGACAGTGAGGTTGCGCAGCCCCAGGAAGTCCATCTTGATCAGGCCGAGCGCCTCGCACCCGTGGTAGTCGAACTGAGTGATGATCGCCCCATCGCTCTCCCGCTTCATCAGGGGGATGACATCGGCCAGGGGCTCGGCGGACATGATGACCCCCGCGGCATGCACTCCCCACTGCCGTTTGAGGCCCTCGATGCCCTTGGCGGTGTCGACGACGGTGCGGATGTCGGCCTGGGACTCGTAGAGTTCTCGGAACTCATTGCCCTCCGAGTAGCGCTCGTGCTTGTCGTTGAACAGCTGCTGCAGCGGCACTCCCTTGCCCATCACGTCGGCGGGCATCGCCTTGGTCAATTGTTCGCCGAGCGCGAAGGGCATGTCCAACACGCGAGAGGCGTCCTTGACTGCGGCCTTGGCCTTGATGGTGCCGTAGGTGACGATCTGGGCGACCTTATCACTGCCGTACTTGTTGCTGACGTAGCCGATCACCTCGCCACGACGCCGATCGTCGAAGTCGATGTCGAAGTCCGGCATCGAGACGCGCTCGGGGTTGAGGAATCGTTCGAACAGCAGGCCGTGGGCGAGAGGATCCAGGTCTGTGATGCGTAGGGCGTAGGCGCAGATGCTGCCGGCACCCGAACCGCGGCCCGGTCCGACGCGGATCTGGTTGTCCTTGGCCCAGTTGATGAAGTCGGCCACCACCAGGAAGTACCCGGTAAAGCCCATAGAGGAGATGATGCCCGTTTCGAAGTCGGCGCGGGCCCGGATTTCTTCGGTGATGCCGCTGGGATAGCGCTCCCGCAGACCACGCTCAACCTCGTGGGCGAACCAGGTGTCCTCGGTGTGCCCATCGGGGCAGTCGAAGCGCGGCATATAGGTGCCGATGCCCTCCACGAAGGAGGTTTCGATGCGCTCGGCGATCGCGAGGGTGTTGTCGCATGCCTCGGGCAGTTCGGCGAATAGCAGGCGCATTTCGGCCGGCGACTTCAGGTAGTAGCCGGAGCCGCTGAACTTGAATCGGTCGGGTTGGGATTTACGCGAGCCCGCCGAGACGCACAACAAGGTGTCGTGCGCATCCGCGTCGTGTGCATGCACGTAGTGCAGGTCGTTGGTGGCCACCAGCGGCAGGGCAAGTTGTTTGGCCAGCCGCAGCAGGTCGAGGCGGACTCGTCGCTCAATGTCCAGGCCGTGGTCCATCAACTCGACGAAGAAGTTCTCCTTGCCGAAGATGTCGCGGAACTCGGCGGCGGCTGCTACGGCGTTGTCGTACTGGCCCAGCCTCAGGAAGGTTTGGACCTCACCCGATGGGCAGCCGGTGGTGGCGATGAGGCCGTTGCCGTAGTCGTTAAGCAGTTCCCGGTCGGCCCTCGGCTTGTAGAAGAATCCCTCCAGCGAGCTGCGGGTGCTCAGCCGGAACAGATTGTGCATGCCTTTCGGGTTGGCCGCCCACATCGTCATGTGGGTGTAGGCGCCCTTACTCGACACATCGTCGCCGGTGCCATCGCCGAACTGGACCCGCTTGCGCTCCGAACGGTGAGTGCGAGGCGTCAGGTAGGCCTCGAGCCCGATGATGGGTTTGACATCGAACTTCTTGCTCGCCTCGTAGAACTCATAGGCGCCGAACAGGTTCCCGTGGTCGGTGATGGCCAGCGCTGGCATCGCCATCTTCTCGGCTGCCGAGTAGAGGTCGTTGATGCGGGCAGCACCGTCGAGCATCGAGAAATCGGAGTGACAGTGGAGATGTACGAAGCTCTCCGCCATATGTGTGCCTCCCAAACGCCGACCCGAGCGCGGCCAACCCTACCCGCCCGGGGAAAGCCTGCGCGCGGCCACGCCCAGGAAGTCTGCTGGTGGGTCGGCGCCCGGCGCCACCTGCCGTAGCCGACGCCACATCCTCGATCGTCAACGGTGGCGCCGCCCCAACCCGCGCAGCGTCGCAGCGGCCCCCAGCGCCGCCGCGAAGTGCCGCCCCCGGCGACGGCCAACAGGGGGACGCGGACGGCGCGGTTGGTGACCATCAGTGACCAACCGGCCTTCGGCGGCCGGGCCGCCGCTGTCATCTGGCACGTGGCATCGGCCCGCCCGCCCCGCGTCGGTGTCGCGCTGAGCCGCCGAGGCGGCACAGCAGCCGGTTCAGGCCAGCAGCTGGCGTACCTGCGGCCCGATGGGCTTGGGCAGCCGTGATGTGCCGGACAGGAACTCGTCGACCCCGCGGGCTGCTGATCGGCCCTCGGCGATGGCCCACACGATCAGGGACTGGCCCCTGCCTGCGTCGCCGCAGACGAACACCCCGCGGGCCGAGGTCTGGTAGTCATCGTCGCGCTGGATATTGCCCCGCGGGTCGAGTTCCAAGCCCAGCTGGCTGACCACGCCATCTGATTCCGGCCCGACGAAGCCCATCGCCAACAGCACCAGCTGCGCCGGGATGTGACGCTCGGTTCCCTCGACCGGGACGAATGAGCCCGCCTCGAAACGGACCTCGGTCAAGTCGAGGCCCGCGACATTGCCCGCCTGATCCGTGGTGAACTCGCTCGTGGAGACCGCATACATGCGGTCCCCTCCCTCCTCGTGCGCCGAGGAAACCTTGAACGTCATCGGATAGGTCGGCCAGGGCTGGCCCGCCGGACGCGTCTCGGGTGGCATCGGCATGATCTCCAGCTGGGTGATCGACTTCGCGCCCTGCCGGATCGCGGTCCCGAGACAGTCTGCTCCGGTGTCGCCGCCGCCGATAATGACGACGTCCTTGCCCTCGGCCGTGATCTGATCCGGGACCTCCTGCCCCATCACCACGCGAGTGGCCTGCGGGAGGTAGTCCATCGCCTGGTGGATGCCCCCGGCCTCACGGCCCGGCACCGGCAGATCCCGCGGCGCTGTCGAGCCGATCGCCAGGACAACGGCCTCGAATCTGTCGCACAGCTCGGTACCGGTGATGTCGGTGCCGATGGTGACCGACGTCTTGAACTGGGTTCCCTCCAAGACCATCTGCTTCAGCCGGCGATCAAGCACGGACTTTTCCATCTTGAAGTTGGGGATGCCATAGCGCAGCAGGCCGCCAATCGCATCAGCACGCTCGTAGACCACCACGGTGTGCCCGGCCCTGGTGAGCTGCTGCGCGGCCGCCAGGCCCGCCGGCCCCGACCCGACCACTGCCACGGTCTTGCCCGTGTGCCATTCCGGCTGCTCGGGAACCACCCGGGACTCGTCCCAGGCGCGGTCGATGATGCTGACCTCAACGTTCTTGATGGTGACCGGGTCCCGGTTGATCCCGACCACACAGGCCGTCTCGCACGGAGCCGGGCACAGCCGCCCGGTGAACTCGGGGAAGTTGTTGGTGGCGTGCAGACGTTCCAGCGCCGGCTGCCACTCATCGCGCCACACCAGGTCATTCCACTCGGGGATCAGGTTCCCCAAGGGGCAGCCGGTGTGACAGAAGGGGATACCGCAGTCCATGCAGCGGCCCGCCTGCTGCGTGATGATCGGCAGCAATGCCCGTCCGGGGGTACCTGGGTACACCTCGTTCCAGTCGTTGACCCGCTCGCCGACCAGGCGGCGGGAGGCCACCTCGCGCGGGGTGGTCATGAAGCCCTTGGGATCAGCCATGCGCTGCCTCCATCATGAGTTGGGTCGTGGCCTGGCTATCGAGTCCGGCTGTTGTGGCCTGCTCGGCCACCGCGATGATCCGGGCGTAGTCCCGCGGCAGGATCTTTGTCAACCGCGTAGCCAGAATCTCGTCGGAAAGATCCAGCAGTTCTGCCGCGACCAAGGAGCCCGTCTCGTCGCGGTGCTCGCCCAGCAGCTCCCGCACGCGCACCACGTCGGCTTGCGTGAGCTCGACGGGGTCGACGAATTCGGTGTTAAGCCGCTCGGGAACCAAATCCAGCACCCAGGCGATGCCACCGGACATGCCGGCCGCGAGGTTGCGTCCGGTGGTGCCCAGGATGAGTGCCTCGCCGCCGGTCATGTATTCGCAGGCATGATCCCCGACGCCCTCGACCACAGCGGTGGCACCGGAATTGCGCACGCAGAAGCGCTCCCCGACCATGCCCCGCAGGAACAACTGGCCCGAGGTGGCCCCGTACCCGATGACGTTGCCTGCCACGATCTGTTCGCGTGGCACGAAGGGCGATGCTGCGTCAGGGGTCACGATGACTCGCCCACCGGAGAGGCCCTTGCCGACGTAGTCGTTGGAATCCCCCACCAGGCGCAGCGTGACACCGCGAGGCAGGAAGGCGCCGAAGCTCTGACCGCCCGTGCCGTGCAGGGTGAACTCGATGGTGCCAGGCGCGAGCCCGTCACCACCCGTGGTCTTGGTGACCTCGTGGCCCAGCAAAGTGCCGACGGTGCGATCGATGTTGCGCACCGGCAAGGTGTGGGCCACCGGTTCGCCGCGTTCCAGGGCCGGGCGGGCGAGCTCGATGAGTTGAGTGTCGAGCTTTTCCGCCAGGCCGTGATCCTGGCCGACGGTGCGATGCAGCGGGGTTCCGGGTGCGACGTCGACCGGGGTCAGGACACGCGAAAGGTCGAGCCCATGGGTCTTCCAGTGGCCAACGGCGCGGTCGGTGGCAAGCAGGTCTACCCGACCGACGGCCTCCTCGATGCTGCGCAGTCCCAGGGAGGCGAGGATCTCACGCACCTCCTCGGCGATAAACATGAAGAAGTTGACCACGTGATCCGGATCCCCGGAGAACTTGGCCCGCAGCTCTGGGTTCTGGGTGGCGACGCCGACCGGGCAGGTGTCCTTATGGCACACCCGCATCATGACGCACCCCGAGACAACCAGCGGCGCGGTGGCGAAGCCGAACTCCTCAGCCCCCAGCAGGGCCGCGATCAGCACGTCGCGTCCGGTCTTGAGCTGGCCGTCGGCCTGTACCACGATCCGGTCGCGTAGCCCATTGAGCAGGAGAGTCTGCTGGGTCTCGGCGAGGCCCAGCTCCCAGGGTCCACCGGCATGCTTCAGCGAGGTCAGCGGTGCCGCCCCGGTGCCGCCGTCGAAGCCGGAGATAAGTACCACGTCGGCTTTGGCCTTGCTGACACCGGCGGCCACGGTACCCACGCCCACCTCGCTGACCAGCTTGACGTGCACCCTGGCCGAAGGATTGGCGCACTTGAGATCGTGGATCAGCTGCTTGAGATCCTCGATCGAGTAGATGTCGTGGTGCGGGGGTGGCGAGATCAGGCCGACCCCAGGCGTCGAATGGCGGGTCTGGGCCACCCATGGGTAGACCTTCGGGCCAGGCAGTTGCCCGCCCTCGCCCGGCTTGGCACCTTGGGCCATCTTGATCTGAATATCGTCGGCGTTGGATAGGTATTCACTGGTCACCCCGAACCGCCCCGAAGCGACCTGCTTGATCGCCGAGCGACGCTGGGGGTCGTGGAGCCGGTCTCGGTCCTCACCGCCCTCGCCGGTGTTGGATTTGGCGCCGATCTGGTTCATCGCTATCGCAAGAGTCTGGTGGGCCTCCATGGAGATGGAGCCGTAGCTCATGGCGCCGGTGGAGAACCGCTTGACTATCTCGGTGGCCGACTCGACCTCGGAGATGTCGATGGGCTCCCGGTCCGGGGTGAACTCCATCAGCGAACGTAGCGTCATGACCCGGCGCGAGTTCTCGTTGATCAGCGCGGTGTAGCGCTTGAAGGCCTGGTAGTCCCCGATGCGCGTGGAGTGCTGCAGCCGGAACACAGATTCGGGATCGAAGAGGTGTTGTTCCCCGTCGCGGCGCCACTGGTACTCGCCGCCCACCTGGAGATCGCGGTGCGGCAGGCCGGTGCCATCGGGCCGGTAGGCGGTCTCGTGCCGCAGCCGGACTTCCTCGGCAAGTTCGTCGATGCCGATACCGCCCAGCCTGGTGGTGGTGCCGGTGAAGTAGCGATCCACCAGCTTCTCGTTCAGGCCCACTGCCTCGAAGATCTGGGCGGCGGTGTAGGACTGGACTGTCGAGACGCCCATCTTGCTCATGACCTTGAGCACGCCCTTGCTGAGGGCCTTGGCAACGTTGGCGATCGCCTGCTCCGGAAGCACCTCGACGAATGTCTCGCGGCGGGCGAGGTCCTCAGCGCTTTCGAACAGCAGGTAGGGGTTGACCGCTGCCGCGCCATAGGCCAGCAGCAGCGCGACGTGGTGCACCTCCCGCACGTCACCGGCTTCGACGACGATGCCCACCTGGGTCCGGGTTTTCTCCCGCACCAGGTGGTGGTGCACCGCGGCGGTCAGCAGCAGCGACGGAATGGGCGCGACCTCAGCATTGGAATGCCGATCTGACAGCACGATGGCCCGGGCCCCGCCGCGGATGGCAGCCGAGACTTCCGAGCAGATCGCCTCGATCCGGTTGGCCAGCGCGGCACCGCCACCGGCCACCCGGTAGAGGCCCTTCACGACATGGGTCGAATAGCCGGGAAGCTTGTAGTCCTTGTTGAGCCGCACGATCTTGGCCAACTGCTCCGAGTCGAGGATCGGCTTGGCCATCGTCAACAGCCGCGCCGATTCCGGCGATGGATCGAGCAGGTTACGTTCGGGGCCGATGGTGGCGGTCAGCGAGGTCACCAGCTCCTCGCGGATGGCATCCAGCGGCGGGTTAGTGACCTGGGCGAACAGCTGGGTGAAGTAGTCGAAGACCAGCTTCGGCCGGCTCGACAGCACCGCCAGCGGGGTATCGGTGCCCATCGAGCCGATGGGCTCGGCGCCACTGTTGGCCATCGGGGCAACTATCAGCCGAAGTTCCTCGTTGCTGTACCCGAAGACCTGCTGGCGACGGGTCACCGAGCTGTGGCTGTGCACTATGTGGGCCCGGCCGGGCAGCCGATCCAGGTGCAGCTTGTTATCGTCGAGCCACTGTTGGTAGGGATGTTCGGCCGCCAGCTCGCCCTTAACCTCGTCGTCGGGGACGATGCGGTGGGAGGCGAGGTCGATCAGCAGCATCCGGCCAGGCTGAAGCCGGCCCTTGGCGATGACGTTTGCCGGCTCCACCGGCAACACCCCCGCCTCCGAGGCGAAGATCACCAGGCCGTCGTCGGTCTCCCAGTAGCGTCCGGGCCGCAGACCGTTGCGGTCGAGGCTGCCTCCGATGATCGTGCCATCGGTGAAGGCGACGCAGGCGGGGCCATCCCAGGGCTCCATGACGGCGGCGTGGTACTCGTAGAAGGCGCGGCGCGCAGGATCCATCTCAGCGTGCGATTGCCAGGCTTCGGGAATCATCATCAGCACAGCATGCGGCAGCGAGCGTCCCCCGAGGTGGAGCAATTCCAGAACCTCGTCGAAACTGGCGGAGTCCGAGCCGCCGGGGGTGCAGATCGGGAACAACCGGTCCAGGTTCCCAGGGATCACGTCGCTGGTCAGCAGCGCTTCGCGGGCGCGCATCCAGTTGCGGTTACCGCGCACAGTGTTGATCTCGCCGTTGTGCGCGATCATCCGGTACGGGTGAGCCAGCTCCCAGGCCGGGAAGGTGTTGGGTGAGAACCGCGAGTGCACCAGGGCCAAGGCCGACTCAACTCGCTCGTCGTGGAGCTCGGGGAAGACCAACTCGAGCTGATCGGTGGTGAGCATGCCCTTGTAGACCAGGGTCCGCGCCGACAGCGACGGGAAATAGACCTTGGCTTGGTTCTGAGCCCTGCGACGCAGAGCGAAGGTGAGGCGGTCGAGTTCAATGCCGCTCTGGGATCTGCGCCCCGCCACCAGCAGGTGCTCGAAGTGAGGCATCACCCCCAGCGAGACCGGAGACAGTGAGTCGGTCTCCACAGGGACCACGCGCCACGCGAGAACGTCGAGGTCCTCCTCGTCGGCGATCCGCTCGATGTGTGCCTTGGCCGCCGCGCGCGCCGTCTGGTCGGTGGGCAGGTAGGCCATCCCGACCGCGTAGGCCCCTGCCTCGGGCAGTGGCGCGTCGATGACACCGCGCAGGAACTCGTCGGGGATTTGGATCAGGATCCCGGCGCCATCGCCGGCCGCCGCATCCGCCCCCGTCGCGCCTCGGTGGTCAAGGTTGCGCAGCGCCTCCAGGCCCTGCTCAACAATGCTGTGGCGCGGACGCCCATCCAGATGAGCGACGAACGCGACGCCGCACGCGTCATGTTCGTAGTCCGGGTCGTAGAGGCCGAACTTCTCACCCCGCGGAAACACCATGCGATCCTCCTTCACGCCGACACCTGCGAGTCGACAGCGCCGCAAAGACTACGGTGCGCCCAGCCGCAACAGCAACAGCATGGGAGCCATACCGCCGGCCGTCGATTTCTTGTTACCTGACTGAAACACTGCGGCCGGGCACCCTGGGGTCTTACGTACCGTGGATCAAGCGCTCGAGGTCCTCGCGCATCTCGGCCGGGGTCGCGTCGTTCCACACGATCCGCATCCGGCGGTCCGGCCCGAAACCCAACACATAGGTGCCGTGGTCCACCTCATACCCACCGCTGGGAAGTTGCTTACCTTCGGTGATGTCGATGCCGAGGCTGGCCGCGGCGGGGACGATCACATCAAGGTCCCCCGTCAGGCCGGTGAAGTCCGGATCGACGCGCTCCAGGTACTGGCTCAAGGCCTCCGGGGTGTCCCTGGCAGGGTCGGTTGTGACGAGAATCAACGAGACCTCACCCGGGTCCGGTTCGGACAGGCGCCGACGCGCAGTTGCCATGTCGGCGACGATGCCGGGGCACACGTCCGGGCAATTGGTGTACCCGAAGAACAGCATCACCACGGGGGTGCTGGGGTCATCGGCAAGCCGGTAGTCCTGGCCGTGGTGATCGGTCAGGGTGATGTCCGGCAGCGGCTGGCCTGGCTCGTCCAGATAGGTGCCGTGCCATTCCTGGCCGGCATCGCCCACCGTCGCGGCTGGGCCATCGTCGTCGACACAGCCCGCCAAGAGCCCGGCGGTTCCCGCCGCGAGCAGCCCGCGGCGCGAGATCACCGCCGCGACCGTTCCACGCCCGCGACGAGATCGGCCACTGTGGCTTCCAACCGGGCCAAGTCTGTGGTGTCGTCGGCACCGTCGCTGTCGAGGCACCTGACCAGTGCCGAGCCGACGATCACGGCGTCGGCGTAGCCACCGACCTCAGCGGCTTGCTCACCGTTGGACACCCCAAGCCCGATGCCCACCGGGAGCCCAGAGTCGATGGCGCGGGCCCGCTGGGCGATAACCGGCGCCGCCTGAGACGTCGCCTCGCGGGCCCCGGTGACCCCCATGACTGAGGTGGCATAGACCCAGCCACGGCACGCCGACATCGTCGTGGCGATGCGCTGATCGCTGGAGGACGGGGCGATGAGGAAGATGCGATCGAGGCCGTGGGTCTGGCTGGCCGACAGCCACTGTGCTGCCTCATCTGGCACCAGGTCAGGGGTGATGACCCCGGCGCCACCGACGGAGGCCAGATCACGTGCGAACGCACCCGGGCCGTATTGCTCGATCAAATTCCAGTAGGTCATCACCAGCGGCGTCGCGCCGGCCTCGGCAACTGCCTGGGCCGCGCGGAAAGCGTCGCGGGTCCGTACCCCGCGCTGCAGCGCCTTGGTGGTGGCATGTTGGATGACTGATCCATCCAGCACGGGGTCGGAGTAGGGCAAACCGATCTCCACCAGGTCGGCCCCTTGGGCGAGGATGCGTAGCGCGTCGAGTGACCCGGGAACGTTCGGGTAGCCGACGGGGAGATAGCCGATCAGTGCCGGGCGCCCCGCCGCCAGGCACTCGGCGATGACGGCCCCCGAGCTGCCGAGCCGGGACATATCTGGGAACTGGCTCATTCGGCGCCTCCTACGACCGCGTCCGGCTCCCCCCGTAGGCCGAACCATTCGAACGCGGTGGCCACGTCCTTATCCCCGCGCCCAGACAGGTTCACCAGGATCACGGGCCGTGCAGCGGGATCTTCCTGCGCGATGCGTCGCCCTAGGCGCTTGGCTCCGGCCAGCGCGTGCGCGGACTCGATGGCCGGGATGATGCCCTCGGATCGGCTGAGGTCCCGGAACGCGTCCATGGCCTCAGTATCGGTCACGGGCTCGTAGTGCGCTCGGCCGGTGTGGGCGAGATAGGCATGTTCCGGGCCGACGCCGGGGTAGTCGAGCCCGGCCGAAATCGAGTGCGACTCGATGGTTTGGCCGTCCTGGTCTTGTAGCACGAAGGTACGGGCCCCGTGCAGCACACCCGGGCGGCCCGCGGTGATCGTTGCTGCGTGCCTGCCGGTGTCGATGCCGTCGCCGGCTGCCTCGAAGCCATAAAGGCTCACGGCGGCGTCGTCGATGAAATCGGCGAAGATCCCGATGGCATTGGACCCGCCCCCGACGCAGGCGGCGACGTAGTCGGGCAGGCGTCCGGTCAGCTCAAGCACCTGGGCGCGTGCCTCGGTGGAGATGACACGCTGGAGCTCGCGCACCAGCCACGGGAATGGGTGCGGTCCGCCGACGGTACCGATGAGGTAGTGAGTGGTGTCGACGGTGGAGACCCAGTCGCGCATCGCTTCATTCATAGCGTCTTTGAGGGTGCGGGAACCGGCCGCGACGGCGTATACCTCGGCGCCGAGCAGCTGCATCCGCGCCACGTTCAGTGCCTGGCGCTGGGTATCGAGCTGTCCCATGTAGATCCGGCACTCCAGGCCGAGCAAGGCAGCAGCGGTGGCGGTGGCGACTCCGTGCTGCCCGGCACCGGTCTCGGCGATCACGCGGGTCTTGCCCATACGCTTGGTCAGCAGCGCCTGGCCGAGAACATTGTTGATCTTGTGGGCTCCG
Source organism: Arachnia sp. (assembly GCA_047972985.1). Classification (GTDB taxonomy): domain Bacteria; phylum Actinomycetota; class Actinomycetes; order Propionibacteriales; family Propionibacteriaceae; genus Arachnia. The sequence goes on along the minus strand of JBKEBG010000017.1, from coordinate 7,433 downwards.
GTGTGGTTTAGGTCCTCACGCTTGAGCAGGATGGTGGCGTTTCCGCAGTCGGCGGAGAAATTCGTGGCCTCGGTGATAGGGGTGGGCCGCCCCGAGTAATCCCGCTGCAGCCGTCCAAGCTCGGCGTTGAACGCCGGATCGCAGTTCGCCGCAACAAACTCCTCGGCCAGCTGGCTCAGCGCCGCCTGCAGCGCCTCAGGGACGAACTTGCCGCCGAACTGGCCAAAATGCCCGGCGGCATCGGGAAGCGCACTCATAGCCCTCAGGGTATCGGGTCGGCAGCCGCGCGGAGCTCGGCCACCCGTTCGGTGGGACTCCCGTCACGCACCAGAGCTTCCCCCACCAGCAGCGCGTCGGCGCCTTCCGCAGCGAGGCGCGCGGCATCGGCGGGACCACCGATCCCAGATTCGGCTACCACAACGGCGGCCGAATCGACCCGAGCGGCCAGCGGGGCGAAGGTGGCGAGATCGACGTCCAGGGTTTTGAGGTTACGGTTGTTCACGCCGATGATCTGCGCTCCAATGGCCAGGGCGCGGTCGACCTCCTCCAGCGTGTGGGTCTCGACCAGGGCAGTCAGGTGCAGCTCGGTGGCGATGGCGTGCAACCGTGCCAACTGTGCATCATCTAGGGCCGCGACGATGAGTAGCACCAGGTCGGACCCGTGGGCTCGGGCCTCATAGAGCTGGTACTCATCGACCATGAAATCCTTGCGGAGCACTGGGATGTCGACCTTCGCCCGGACCTGATCGAGGTCGACAAGGGATCCACCGAAACGCCTCGCCTCGGTCAGCACTGAGATGGCGGCGGCACCACCCGCGGCGTAGGCCTGCGCGAGAGCTGCCGGGTCCGGGATCTCGCTCAGCTCACCTTTCGAGGGCGAGCGTCGCTTGACTTCAGCGATCACGGCCAGCTCGGGGCCGGTCAGACGCGGTAGCACCGGGCGCGCGGGCGGCTGCTCGGCGATGGCCCGTAGCACGTCGTCGAGGCTGCGCGAGGCTGCGCGTTCCGCCAGATCCGCCCGGACGCCCGCGACGATGTCGTCGAGCACTGTCATCAGGGTTGGCCGTATCCGATCGCTTTGAGGATCAGGGTGCCGACACAGGCGACCGCGAGGACGGCCGAACCGATCACGAGCACTGTGGTGTTGGGCACGGCGGCCCCGACCGAGGCCACTACCGCCCCGATCGCGGCGCAGATGAAGCCGAACCAGGCGGCGGGGCTGCGACCATGGTGGTAGTAGCGGGGCGATGGCATATCCCGAGCCTAGCGGCCTAGCCCTCCCACGTCACGCTGTCGGATCCTGGCCGTCATCAAGTTCACGCCACGCATCGCCTCCGGAGTCCGGGCCTGGACGGCGGCGCATGGTGCGGATGCCGAGGAACAAAGCAATCCCTGCCAATGCCAACCAGCCGAAAGCCTCGATCATTCCGGCGCCTCGTGCTCGGACAGGCCCTCAGCGCGCCCCAGAGCCGACACTACTGCGGCGGCCTTGTTGCGGGTCTCCAGATCCTCCGCGGCCGGGTCGGAGTCTGCCACGATCCCCGCCCCCGCCTGCACGTATGCCACACCGTCCTTGAGCACTGCGGTCCGGATGGCGATGGCGACATCGGAGTTGCCTGCGAAGTCGAAGTAGCCCACCACCCCGCCGTAGAGCCCGCGACGCGAGCTCTCCAATCGATCAATGATCTCCATCGCCCGAACCTTCGGCGCACCGGACAAGGTCCCGGCCGGGAAGCAGGCCAGCGTCGCATCCAGCGCGGAGCGGCCCGCCGCCAATCGCCCGACCACCTCTGCCTCCAAGTGCATGATGTGGCTATAGCGGTGAACGTTCATGAATTCGGTGACGCTCACGCTGCCCGATTCGCAGATCCGGCCGAGATCGTTGCGGCCCAAGTCGACCAACATCAGGTGCTCGGCCTTCTCCTTGGGGTCTGCGAGCAGCTCAGCTGCCAACGCCTGGTCCTCAGCGGGGGTGGCGCCCCTGGGCCGCGAGCCCGCAATGGGGCGGGTGGTGACCAGGTTGTCCCGGACTGTGACCAGGGCCTCTGGGCTGGATCCGACGATAGAGAATCCATCCAGCCGGAGCAGGTACAGGTAGGGGCTCGGGTTGGTGAAGCGCAGCGAGCGGTAGACCGCCAGCGCGTCGGCCGAGGATGCCACGTCGAATCGCTGTGAGACCACGATCTGGAAGGCCTCACCGGCGCGGATATCGGCCACGGCTTCCCGCACCAGCTCCTGGTACCGATCGGAGGTGATCTGCCGGGTGAGGTTCACCTGGCGCGCTTCGCCCACGACACTGGTCAGCGATCGCCGGGGCTCGCGCAGCGTGTCGGCCATCCGCTGCACCGCCCAGACCGCGTCCCGGTAGGCGGCCTGGACGCCATCGGTGGTGTCGTTGTGATTGACGGCGTTGGCGATCAGCCACACCTCGCCCCGGTGATGGTCGTAGACCGCGAGTTCGGTGGTGAGCATCATCACGAGTTCGGGCAGCTGCAGGTCGTCTGGGCAGTTATCGGGCAGGACCTCCAGGCGGCGCACGCTGTCGTAGCCCAGGTAGCCCACCAGCCCGGCATGGAACGGCGGCAGCCCTGGCGCCGCGGGGGTGTGGAACTCGGCCAGTGTGGAGGCAAGCACCTCGAGCGGATTGCCCTCACCGACCCCCACCAGCGGCGCACCCTGCCACACCGCCCGTCCCTGGTGCTCGGTGAGAGTGGCGCTGGCCCGCACCCCCACGAAGCTGTAGCGCGACCAGGTGCCCTGATCGGCGGACTCGAACAGGTAGGTTCCTTCCCGCTGCCCGCACAGCGCAGCGTAGAGCGCTACCGGGGTGAGATCGTCGGCGAGCAGCCGGGTATACACGCTGATCACGCGCCGGTCCCGCGCGAGCTCGGTGAACTCGTCGAGGGTAGGTGATACCTCGATCATTCGGCACCGCCGAGGTCGGTGAAGAAGCAGGTGCGGTTGCCGGTGTGGCAGGCTGCCCCGGTCTGCCGGACGGTCACCAGCAGCGTGTCCTGGTCGCAGTCCACCGCCACCCCGATCACCTGCTGGGTGTGTCCAGAGGTCTCGCCCTTGACCCACAACTCGCCGCGGCTCCGGGAGAAATACGTGGCCCGGCCGGTGCTCAGGGTCAGCCGCAGCGACTCGGCGTTCATCCAGGCCAGCATCAGCACCTCGCGGGTATCGACGTCCTGCGCGATGGCAGGAATCTGGCCGTCGGCGTTCCACGTCAGTTGCTCCAGATCCATGTCCCCATCATGGCTGCCCCGGTGGCGCGGGGCCAACGCGGAGTGCCCCTGAGGCAATATCGCCGGGCATAAGGTGGTGTCATGACCTTTGCGCAACGCCAACGTGCCGCCCTGTGTGATCTGTTCGAAGAGGTGGGTGCCCTTGCCCCCACTCTGTGCCAAGGGTGGACCGCGCAGGACCTCGCTGCCCATTTGTGGGTGCGTGGCCGGCGTCCGGGCGCGCTGCCTGGGATCGGCCTGTCCCGGTTCGCCGAGCGTACCGAGCGGATCCAGCAGGAGGTGCTCGACGAGCACGGCTTCCTCGGGTTGGTGGAGGATCTGCGCCGCCCGGGGTGGATCATGCGGCCCGTCGACCGAACCGTCAACGCTGTGGAGTACTTCGTACATCACGAAGATGTGCTGCGCCCCAATGGCAGTTCGCAGCAGCTGACCCAGGAGGAGCAGGCAGGGTTGTGGCGGATTGCATCGATGCTTGCCAGGAAGACTCAGCTGTCTGCAGGGATGCGCCTGGCGCTGCATCCCGAGGGTCACGATGACGTGGCGTTGGGCCGAGGAAATCGCCCCGTGCATCTGTCGGGGCTGCCATCGGAGATGCTGCTCTACTTCACCGGCCGGCTCGACGCAGCCGAGGTCACCCAGACCGGCGAGCCGGATGCCGTCGAGGCCCTGCGCCGCTCGATCACTGGGCTGTGAAGCCCGACGGGGCGCCCGAGCCCGCTGGAATCGGGCGCCGGAGGTTCGTCGCCCGGGTGATGACGGCCCTCAAAGGAGCTTGGCAAGGATCAGTTCGCGCACCTTGGCCGCGTCGGCCTGACCTCGCATCGCCTTCATCACCTGCCCGATGAGGGCCCCGGCAGCCTGCTGCTTGCCGCCACGGATCTTCTCGGCGATATCGGGATTGGCGTTGATGACATCATCGACCGCCGCGGACAGGGCGCCGGTGTCGGATACCACCGCAAGGCCACGGGCTGCCACCACCTCATCTGGTTCCCCTTCCCCAGCAAGGATGCCGTCGAAAACCTGCCGGGCCAGGGAATCATTGATTTTGCCCTGATCCACCAGCGCCTGAACCGCGGCCACCTGTGCTGGGGTGACGGCCAGCTCGTCCAGTTCGACGCCGGCCTCATTGGCCCGGCGGGCCAGCTCACTGACCCACCACTTGCGGGCCGCCTGGGCCGGGGCCCCGGCGGTGACCGTGGCGTCGATGAGCTCGAGCGCGCCGGCGGCCACGACGTTGGCCAGTTCGGCGTCCGAGATGCCCCAGGCCGCCTGCAGCCGGGCTCGCCGCTGAGCGGGAGGCTCCGGGAGGGTCTGGCGAAGTTGCTCCACCCATTCCCGGCTGGGTGCTATCGGCATCAGGTCGGGCTCGGCGAAGTAGCGGTAATCCTCCGCCTCCTCCTTGCTTCGGCCGGGGCTGGTGGTGCCGCTGTGCTCGTCGAAGTGCCGGGTCTCCTGCCGGATCCGGCCGCCATCGTCGAGGATGCCTGCCTGCCGAGACATCTCGTGGCGCACGGCCCGCTCGATCGAGCGCAACGAGTTGACGTTCTTGGTCTCGGTGCGGGTGCCTAAGACCTCGGAGCCGATCGGCATCAGGGAGACATTCGCGTCACAGCGCAGCGATCCCTGCTCCATTCGGACATCGGAGACGCCCAGGGCACGCAGCATGTCGCGAAGGTAGGCAACGTAGGCGCGGGCCACCTCGGGGGCCTTGTCCCCGGCACCGCGTACCGGCCGGGTGACGATCTCGATGAGCGGAACCCCGGCACGGTTGTAGTCGAGCAGCGAGTAGTCGGCCCCGTGGATGCGGCCGGTGAGGCCGCCCACGTGGAGCGATTTGCCGGTGTCCTCCTCCATGTGGGCGCGCTCTATCTCGATGGTGTAGCTGCGGCCGTCCACCTCGACCTCGACCTGACCGTCGTAGGCGATCGGCTCGTCGTATTGCGAGGTTTGGAAGTTCTTCGGCATGTCGGGATAGAAGTAGTTCTTGCGGGCCATACGGCACCACGGGGCGATCTGGCAGCCCAGCGCCAGGCCGATCCTGATCGCGGCCTCGACGGCTGCCTGGTTGATCACCGGCAGCGATCCGGGCAAGCCCAGGCAGACCGGGCAGGTGTGGGTGTTCGGGGCACCCCCGAACGCCGTGGTGCAGGCGCAGAACATCTTCGAGGCGGTGGACAGTTCGACGTGCACCTCTAGCCCGAGAACTGGTTCATAGCGGCCGATCAGATCGTCGATGCTGATGAGTTCGCTCATGTGTCTCAGACCTCCTTGTCGAGTGCGGCTTCGAGGGCCGCGCCCACGCGGTAAAGCCGGTCATCGGCCATGGGCGGGGCGATGACTTGGAGTCCCACTGGCAGCCCGTCGGCGTCCCCGGCGGGGAAGGATGCCGAGGCGTTGCCCGCCAGATTGGAGGGGATGGTGCACAAGTCGGCGCGGTACATCTCCATTGGATCGCTCATCCGCTCTCCCAGCTTGAAGGCCACCGTCGGGGTCGTGGGTGACACGAGCACGTCAACGGTCTCGAAGGCGGCGTCGAAATCGCCGCTGATCAGAGTGCGGACGCGTTGGGCGGAGCCGTAGTAGGCGTCGTAGTAGCCCGCCGACAATGCGTAGGTCCCCAGGATGATCCGCCGCTTGGCCTCCTTGCCGAATCCGGCGTCGCGGGTGAGGTTCATGACTTCCTCGGCGGATCGGGTGCCGTCGTCACCCACGCGAAGTCCGTAGCGCATTCCGTCGAAGCGGGCCAGGTTGCTGGACAGCTCGGAGGGCTGGATCAGGTAGTAAGCAGGCAGCGCGTACACGAAGTTTGGGCAGGAGACCTCGGTGACGGTGGCGCCGGCGCGGCGCAGATGGGCCACGGCTTCGGCGAAGCGCTCCGCCACGCCCGGTTGGTATCCGTCGCCGGTGAACTCGGTGACCACGCCGATGCGCAGTCCGGTCAGGTCCGGCTGCTGCGCGGCGGCCACCACGTCGGGCGCCGGCTGCTGGATACACGTCGAATCCATGGGATCGGGGCCCGCGATGATCTCGTGGAGCAGCGCTGCGTCGAGAGCTGTGCGGGCGCAGGGACCGGGCTGATCGAGGCTGGAGGCCATCGCGACCACCCCGTAGCGAGAGGTTCCGCCGTAGGTCGGCTTCACCCCCACCGACCCGGTGACGGAGGCCGGCTGCCTAATCGAGCCGCCGGTATCGGATCCGATGGCAAGCGGAGCCAGGTATCCCGCGACAGCGGCAGCCGAGCCGCCGCCCGAGCCGCCCGGAACCCGCTGCGGATCGACGGGGTTACGGGTGGGGCCGAAGGCGGAGGTCTCGGTGGAGGAACCCATGGCGAACTCGTCCATGTTTGTCTTGCCGAGGATGACTAGTCCTGCCTGCCGCAGCCTGGTCACCACGGTTGCCTCATAGGGTGGGACCCAGCCTTCCAGCATCTTTGAGCCGCAGGTCGTGGGCATGTCGCTGGTGCAGTGATTGTCCTTGACCGCGATGGGAACCCCGGCGAGCCGGTGAAGCGATTCTCCGGCGGCCCGGCGGGCGTCGATCTGACGCGCTTGGGCCAGCGCACCGGCGGCATCGACGTGTAAGAAGGCATTGAGCAGCCCGTCGCGGGCGGCGATCTCGTCCAGATGCGCCTGGACCAGTTGCTCACTGGTGATCTCGCCGGCCTGGAGACGCTGCGCCATATCGGTGGCGCTGAGGCGGGTCAGTTCGCTGCTCATGCGTCCTCGCTCAGGATCTGTGGAACCCGGAAACGATCTTCTTCCGCGGCCGGAGCTCCGGATAGGGCCTGACTCGCGCTCAGCGAGGATCGGACCTCATCGCGGCGAAATACGTTGACCATGGGGACCGCGTGCGTGGTCAGCGGCACGTGCGGACCAGCCACCGAGGACACCTCCTGCACCGAGGTCAAGATGATGTCGAGTTCGGGCGCCAGCTCGGCGCACTCGGCATCGGTCAGCCTGATGCGTGCCAGCGCTCCCAATCGCGCCACGTCCTGGGGTGTCAAGCCCACGATGTCTCCTCAAGATATCGGGTGAGGTCTCATCCTAGTGTGGATCCTTGCCCCTGCCGCGCACCCGCCCGGTAGCGTGGGGCCATGGATCTCGGACTGGCTGATCGGGTGTTCGTCGTGACCGCAGCGAGTTCTGGGCTCGGCTGGGCCAGCGCGCAACAGCTGGTCGCCGAAGG
>JBKEBG010000161.1:0-15502 GCA_047972985.1 Arachnia sp. | reverse complement strand
GCCAGGTGGTGGGTAACCCATACCGGATGTCCCCGCATTCCTACGGCCGCTCGATCGACATCAACCAGCGGGAGAACCCCTATCGCGTCAACGGCGTGTGGTACCCGACCGCCACGTACGGGACCTGGCGCCCGGCTGGGGTGACCGGGATGCTGTACGCGTCGGGGCCGATGGTGCGGGCACTGACCAGCCGGGGCTTCGAGTGGTACTCGGGCTGGGATTGGCATCACTTCCAGCGATGAGGATTGTGCTGTGGTGCGCTGCCCTTGCCCTCCTCGTCGGCTGCTCCACCCCCGCCGAGGACACCCCCACGAGCGCCCAGACCACGCCCGGGCCGACAACTGTTCCCTCGGCGGCGCCGAGCATTGTGTCGTCCCGGCTGCCCAGCGTCGAGGAGTGGGAACCGAGGGACCAGGACGTCGAAGGTGTCGACATCGGGTGGTCGAATGAGCGTGACGTCGAGGAGGTGAGCCTGGTCTGGGACGCACTGGCCTGCCTGGAACCGGGAACACTGCCGCGGGCCCAGGGCGTCATCGAAGGCACCTACTCCACCGGGGAACTTCCGGCGGTGATCGAACTTGCCAGCTTCGATTCCCCCGAGCAGGCACGGGAGTTTCACGACGCCTACCTGACCGGTTCACTGGCCTGCGATGACGGGGTCTCGCAGCTGACCGGCGCCGAGTCGAGCCTGCTGCGCAGCGTCGACGGCGACTCGTGGACCGAGACGCTTCTGATCAGCGGCGCCGACGTGACATTGGCCATCGTCAACGAGGCGCTCACCGCCGAGGAGGTGGCTCGGCTGCGCGAAGCTCTCGGGTAGCTGGCCGACCGGCCGCGATACCGGCGAGCCGGAAGCCGTGCGTGCCCGCGGGAGGGTGGAGGCTGTCGAGTCACTCCCCCGGCGCCGCTGACCCGGACCTGCCCGGAGGCGGGTGTCGGAGGTGGGCGATAGTGTGCTGAACATGACCGATGATTTGCTGCGCAGTTGCGCGTGTACCGCGTGAGTTCCCGGCACACGATTCGCGTCGCGGGCAGCGATCGCGAGTTTCACCGGGTGCGCGTGCTGGCCGTGCTGATCCTCCCGCTGTTCATGTCGATGCTGTCGGTCTCCGCGATCAACGTGGCACTTCCCGCGATCGAGTCCGGGCTGGGCGCCAGCGAATCATCGGTGCAGTGGCTGCTGTCGGGATACACGCTGGCTTTCGGGGTGCTACAGATCCCGGCGGGCCGCTTCGGCGACGCCCTCGGCCGCGGATCGCTGTTCGTGGTAGGGGTGGCGCTGTTCACCGTCGCGTCCCTGGCCGGGGGCCTTGCCCTGTCACCGGTGGCGCTCAACGTCTTCCGGCTCGTGCAGGGAATCGGGGCGGGCCTGTACGTGCCGCAGGTGATAGGCATGATCCAGCAGTACTTCACCGGAAATGGCCGCGCCAGGGCGTTCGCGATCATGGGCATCGCCATCTCAGCATCGGTGGCGGTGGGGCCGGTGATGAGCGGCAGCATGATCGCGCTGCTCGGAGATGAACGCGGCTGGCGGGCGTCGTTCCTGATCAACGCGCCCATCGGGCTCGCAGTGGTGGCCCTTGCCCTGATCTGGCTGCCCTTCGAACTGGAGCGGCAGCGTCACAGCACCCCACGATCGGCCGCCAGGCTCGATCTAGATCCGATCGGGATGATCCTCATCGTCACCGCCGTGCTGGCGATCATGTGGCCGTTCATGCAGCCAGCCTCGGCATGGGTGTGGGCGTTGCTGCCCGCCGGGTTGGCCCTGGTGGGGGCCTGGGTGGCATGGGAACGCGGCTACCAGCGCCGCGGCGGAGCGCCGATGGTAGACATGGGCCTGTACCGGCACCGCTCGTTCGCGTTGGGCACCGCCACCAGCGGTGTTGTATTCCTCGGCGTCACCTCCACCTTCGTGGTGGTGGCGATAGTGCTGCAGCAGGGCCTGGGGGTCCCTGCGTTCTATGCCGGGCTGATCGGGCTGCCGAACGCGGCGGCATCGGCGGTGGCAGCCGGATGGTCAGCAGATCACGTGCTGCGCCACGGCCGGCGGCTCATGATCGGCGCCATCGGGGCGATCATCGTCGGTTCCCTGCTGTGCGCGGTGGTGTTCGCGCTCGCCTTCGCCGGGTCGGTGAGCTTCTGGTGGCTGCTGCTAACGCTCATCCCCAATGGCGTGGGGATGGGCATCATCGGCTCGGCGAATCAGACCCTCACCCTGCTCGACGTCCCGCCGCAGCAGGCCGGTGCCGCCGGCGGGGTGAAATCCACCGGCGAGCGGGTCGCCACCTCCATCGGGATCGCGATGATCACCAGCATCCTGTTCGCCGCCACCGGGGACGGCAATTGGACGGCAGGGGCGGTGACAGCCAACCTCACGATCGCGGCGATCCTCACCCTCGCATTGGTCCTGGCCCTGATCGACGCCCGGCTACACACCAGCTCACGCGAGTAAGGGTTGGCCCCGGCTGCCACCATTGACCCCATGACTGAGACGTTCTTCGACCGGGTCGGCGGGCATGCCACATTCACCCGGCTGGTGGCCAGGTTCTACGAGGGCGTCGCCGACGACCCGCCGCTGCGCCAGATGTACCCCGAGGACGACCTCGGCCCCGCCGCCGACCGGCTCCGGCTGTTCCTCGAACAGTACTGGGGCGGCCCCCACACCTATTCCCAGACCAGAGGCCACCCCCGGCTGCGGATACGCCATGCCCCCTACCAAGTGACCCCCGCGCAGCGAGACCGCTGGCTGCACCACATGCTCGCCGCCGTCGACACCCTCGCACTCGCCGCACCCGAAGACGCCGAACTGCGCGACTACCTCACCCGAGCCGCCCACTTCATGGTGAACTCCCCCGAGGACTAACTGATCTCACGGAGCGTCACCGCGGGGCGTCAGCCTCGGACCAGGGCCACCACAGCTTCGAGCCATTCGTCCGGGCGTTCCAGATGCGGGCTGTGACCGACACCGGCAAGTTCGAGCTCGGTGACCTGGCCGCCGTTGGCCTGATAGATCTCCAGCACATCGCGGGTCTGGGAGAGCATCGGCTGCGGCGGGGCGAGGTCCAGGCCTGGCCAGTCCGGCAGGATGCCAGCCTTGCCGAGCATGTTGAGGTCCAGGTAGGACGCGTCGGAGACGATGGCGTCCAACGAGCCGCGTATCCACAAGATGGGCGGCTTGGGATCCAGGCCGACAATCGCCGAGGTGTTGAAGTTCGTCGGCGCCAAAGTGTTCAGCACTCCGCGGCGGCCCGCGGCGAAACCGGGCCACGACCGGCTCGGGATCGAGTCCCCCGGATAGTGATCCACACCAGTGGCAGTGGACAACATCGACTCGACCCACACGTCCTCGTGGTCGCTCTCGTAGCCCGGCGCCACATAGGTGCTGCGGAACACGTTGCGGGGCGATGCCGGGCTGGTCTGGCCGGTGTCGCCGGCCTCCAGGCGCGCCACGAAATCGAGGTTGGCGCCGCCGGCACCGGTGCCAGCACCGTCGGCGGTGAGCAGGCTGCCGTCACGGGCAGTACCGCCGAAACCATAGGGCGATACCGGGGCCTGCAACGTCAGGCTCCGTACCCGATGGTCCAGGGCGTAACGCATTACCACGCCGCCGCCCATCGACCAGCCGACGAGGTGGACCGGGCCCAGCCCCAGCCCGGTGAGAGTGGCATGGACATCGTCGGCGAAATCACCGCAGCCGCGCGAGGCGTCCACGGGCAGCCGCTGCGAGCCGCCGAAACCCCGCAAATCGATCGCTATGGGCCGCAAATCGGCGGGCATCGCGAGCATGATCTCCTGCCAGAACAGCGACGATGACGCGTTGCCGTGGATCAGAGCAATCGTGAGCGTCTCCGGGGTGTCCGGGTCGTCGGCGGCTCGCTCCAGGATGCTGACAGCAAGCCGCGGGGTCTGGATCACCCGCGCCGAGATGCCGTCGAATAGCCTCATTGCTCCTCCTTGGCTGCGGCCCAGCTAGGTGGCTGGGGGTTCGATACCGCGGCGGATCAAGTCGATGGTCCCCCGCAGGTGCTCGCGCATGTCGGCGAGCCTCATGTGCTGGCTGAGGTTTTGGAAGATGAAAATGTCGGTCATGAAGTGCACGCAGATGTCGGCCAGGACGGCGACGTCAACATCGGCGCGGATCAGGCCATGCTGCTGGTCCCGCTCGATAGCGATGACGAACATGTCCCGGTAGCGGGTCTTGATGCTGCGGATCAGGCTCAGCGACACACCGCTGGCGTGGCTGTACATCACCTTGCCCATCTGGATGTGCACCGGGTGACGGGCGAGGTACTCGGTGTCCAGCGCATAAAAGTGCTCGAAGAACGTGAGGAACGGGCTGGTCAAATAGTAGTCGAAAGCCGGCTTGGTGAACTCGCGACGATCGGCCCGCAGCTTCTCGAAAGCGTAGACGTACAAGTCCTCCTTGCCCTCGAAATACTGGTAGAGGCTGCCCCGCGGGATCCCCGCCAGCCGCACGATGTTCGAAAGCTTCGCCTCCTCGACGTTGCGCTTGCTGAACTCGTCCATCGCCGCCGCCAGCACTGCCTGTTGCTTGGCCGCGGGCAGGTTCAGGAAGGTCTGGGTAGGCATCTGGGGCTCCTGCACAGGTGTGATTCGTCGCAAGCGACACTACCGCGCTAGTCACCGTGAGCTTCCAGGACCGCCGCTATGCCCATGCCCCCGCCGATGCACAGCGTGGCCAGGCCCCGGGCCGCGCCGCGCCGGGCCATCTCGTAGAGCAATGTCACCACGATCCTGGCCCCGGAGGCCCCAATCGGGTGCCCCAGCGCGATGGCACCGCCGTTGACGTTGACCCGGCCCCAGTCCCATCCGAGGTCCGCGCCGACGGCAAGCGCCTGTGCCGCGAAGGCCTCGTTCGCCTCGATCAGGTCGATCTCGTCGAGGCCCACACCAGCCTTGGCCAGCGCCCGGCGGGTGGCCTCGATGGGGCCGGTGCCCATGAGCTGCGGTTCAACACCGGCCTGGCCCCAACCGGTGAGCCTGGCCAGCGGCGTCAGCCCGTACCCCCCGACTGCCTCGCCGCTGGCCAGGATGAGCGCGGCGGCACCGTCGTTGATGCCAGAGGCGCTCCCGGCGGTCACCCTGCCCCCCGGGGTGAACGCCGGCCGGAGCTTTGCCAGGCCCCGCGCCGTGGTGGCCCGGGGGAACTCGTCGGTATCGAAGTCCACCGGCTGCTTGTTCAGCCGCACCGGCACCGCGACGATCTCCTCGGCGAACCTGCCCGCGGCCATGGCCTCGGCGGCCTTGGCCTGTGAGGCGAGCGCGAACTCGTCCATCGCTTCGCGTGGGATGCCCCACTGTTCGGCGACCAGCTCGGCGGTGATTCCCATGTGATCGCCGCTGAAGGCATCGAGCAGGCCGTCGGCCAACATCGAGTCCCGCAGCCGGGCGTCGCCCATGCTGGTCCCCCAGCGCATTCCCTCGGCGAGATAGGGGGCCTGGGACATGTTCTCCGCGCCGCCGGCCACCACTATGTGCGCGTCCCCCGCCAGGATGGCCCTGGCCCCCGCCACCAGGGTCTTCATTCCCGATCCGCACAGCATGTTCACTGTGGTGGCGGGGACCTCGACGGGAATCCCGGCGCCGATGGCTGACTGCCTGGCGAGGTTCTGCCCAGCCCCAGCGGTGAGGACCGAACCGAGGAATACCTCGTCGACCAGGCAGGGGTCGAGGCCTTTGACCGCGGGGTTTTTCGACGGGTGGCCCGGGAAGGGGTGCCGCGAGGCGGCCTGGCCGCCCACTATCCCGACGGCAGGTGAGCCAGCAGGGTTTGTGGAACCGGTGCGCACCCGGCGCAGGGCCTCGGCTATCACTATGCTGCCGAGGGTCGCGGCGGGCACCCCGGCCAGGCTGCCGCCGAAGCTTCCGATGGCGGTGCGGCACGCGGAGACGATGAACAGGTCAGTCATTGTCGGTCCTCTCCGGCGATGGTGATGCCGGTGGTGGGGGAATTGACGAAACCAAGTACCGCTGCGGTGAACTCTGCCGGTTTCTCATACATCGACGCGTGGCCCGCGTCCTGGATCACCACGTGCGCCGCGGCGGGGATCCCGGCGACGAGCTCGGCTTGGGCGGCCAGCGGCGTCACGTAGTCGAACTGCGAACTCAGCACCAGCGTCGGCGCGCCGATACCGGCCAGCCGTTCCCGCTCGTCGTGATGCTCGGCGCTGCGGGTCAGCCGCGCGAACGCGTCATAGGTGGCCGGGGTGAACACCTGGCAGAACATCTCCTCCCGGGCCGCGAGCCAGGCATGGTTGGCCTCGTAGAAGCGCGGCGAATACACCACGGGAATGCAGGTGGCGAAGAATGCGTGCCCGTCGTGGCTGGCCATGGCGAACTCCCAGGAACGGCCGATATCACGCAGCCACGCCGACGTGTAGGCAGTGGTGTTGGCCAGGACCAGCCTGTCCACGCGTCCCGGATGCCGCGCTGCCAGGCGCATCGCCACCTCCCCGCCGTAGCTGATGCCCAGCAGGTGGGCGCGCTCCACGCCGAGATGATCGAGCACGGCGATCACTGCCCGCTCCTGCAGCTCCTGGGTGTATTCGTGATCCACCCGCCCGCTGCGGCCCTGATCCACCAGGTCAAGCAGCACCATCCGATTACGGGCGCTGAACGCTTCGATGAACGGCTGCCAGGACGCCGCGGACATGAAGATCCCGTTGAGGATCAGCAGCGGTTCCCCGGCGCCGTGATCCTCGTAATACAACTCGATACCCTCGAAGCCCACGGTGGCCATGTCAGCCCCCCGGGGCAGTGGTCGGCGCGAGGCTTGCCCAGCCGTAGCGCACCGCCTCGGCCATCAGCTCGTCCCGGAAATCCGGGTGCGCGATCGAGACCAGGCGGGTGACCCGCTCGGCGATCGTGGTGCCGCGCAGGCTGACCGCGCCGAACTCGGTGACCACCCAGTCGACGTCGTTGCGCGACAGCGACACCACAGCCCCCGGCTTGAGAGTCGGGACGATCTTCGAGATCACCTCGATCTGACCGGTGTCCTTGTTCCGCTTTTCCAGTGTCGAGTACAACGCGATGATCGAGCGGCCGCCGCGGGAACGCTGCGCCCCGGTGGCGGTGTCGGACTGGCCGCCGGTGCCCGAGATCTGCTGCGTGCCGATCGATTCCGAGCAGCACTGCCCGGTCAGGTCGATCTCCACTGTGGTGTTGATGCTGACCTGGTTGTCGTTGCGGGCGATGACCCACGGGTTGTTGACCTCGTCACCGCGGCCGGTGAAACACTCGGGATTCTCGTCGATGAACTGATACATCTCTGAGGTGCCCAGCGCGAACGCGAACACTGCACGCCCGGGATCGACCTGCTTGCGGGCGCCCGTGACCGCACCCGCCTGCATCAGGTTCATGATCCCGGTGGTCATCATCTCCGTGTGAACCCCCAGATCGTTTTTGTCGCTGAGGAAACCGCACACGGCGTTGGGGATGCCGCCGATGCCCACCTGGATACAGTCGCCGTCGTGGATCAGATCGGCGATGGTGCGCCCGATCGCCAGGTCCCGCTCGTTGGACCCGGCGATCGGGATGGTGCCTGGGTGGCCGTCGGACTCGATGACGTAATCGATGGTGTCCCAGTCGAGATAGTTCTGCCCGAAGGATCGCGGCGCGTGGGGGCTGATCTCAAGGATCCGCAAATCGGCCTGGCTGGCGATCATCTCCTCATAGGTGTTACCGCAGGCGAAGCGGGTGCGCCCATCCGGCTCGGGCGCGGAGGCAAGCGAGATCATAATGTTGGATCGACGGTGATCGTTGCGTTTGGCACCGGCCAGGTGCAGATGGTTGGGGATGAAACTGACCCTGCCCGTGGGCCACAGCTTGCGCAGCGGCGGCGTCACGAACCAGCAATCGATGCGGAACGAGCGCTGAATGTGTGCCTGGCTGAGGTACTCCCCCGGCACCGTCGGTAAACAGTTGGTGATCGTCACATCGCGCACTCGCTCCGCGATGTGGTGCAGGTTCCCGAGGAAGGCGGGGGGCTCATTGGCGCCGAGCCCGACTGTGATGTTGTCCCCGTCGTTGACCAGCGCCAATGCCTGTTCGATGCTGATGAGCTTGCTCGAATAGTCGAACATCACGCGGCCTTTCCCCAGCGGATACACGTGGCGGCCCACACATAACCGATGCCCGCGGCGATGAGGCTCACCAGCGAACCGTCGGTGATCTTTCCGCTGGCCAGCCCCAGGTGCAGCGTGAGCATCTGATCGACCTGCCCGATGTGGCCGAAATCGCACAGGTAGGTGGTCTGCTGGTCGGTCAGCCCCAGATCGGCGAGCATCGCCAGGTGCTGGCTGCGTTTGAAGTGCAGCACCCCCAGATAGTCGATGTCGGCGCGGGTCAGGCCACCGCTTTTGCGCAGCGACTCGTCGATGCACGTGTACCAATTGCTGAGGCTGGTCGCGTTGAGCCGGTCCTTCATCCGGGGCCCATCCATCAGCCGCAGCGAACGGTAGCCCTCCTCGACGGTGCCGGGAGTCATCGGCTCGGCGAGGCCGCCGATCTGCACCCCGGCGGCGTGCGCGAGGGACCCGTCGGCCAGGATGTGGCTGCCGAGGATGAGGTTGCTGTCCATTGCCTTGCGCACTATGAACGCGCCGCCGCCGGCCGCCAGGTTGAAAAACATCGACGCGGAGGCGTCGGTGTAGTCGACGAAATCGCCGTTGCGGTAGCCGCCGGCCACCAGCACTGTGGAGATCTCGTCGTCAGCCAGCAACATGTCCTTGGCCAGCTTCAACGCGGTCAGTGTGGTGCAGCAGCGGTTGGCCAGATCCACACCCCACGCGTTCGAGGCGCCGATCCGGTCGGCAATGTACAACGCGCTGGTGGTCAACGGGTACTCCTTCCATTCCTCACCCACGCACAACACGACGTCGATATCGAGCGGGTCGAGTCCGGTGCGTTCCAGCGCGTCCAGCGCCGCCTTAGCGCCCATCTCCTGCGTGCCGTCCTCGGGGCCGGGCACGGGCTTGCTGCGGATGCCGAGTTTGTCGATGATCGCCTGCTCGGCCCAGGCACCGCCGGTGGCGGCCGAGATATCGGCTGCCGTCATGACGGTGGAGGGCAGGTACAGGCCGTAGCCGAGGATGCCGACGTCGTGGATGTGATTCATGGTTCCTGCCTTGACGGGGACCGGGGAGCCGCCGTCGCGGCGGCCCCCGGCCCGTGTGGTGCTACTGTCCGAGCAGCGAATCGATGCTTTGCAGCGGCTCAACCTGCTCCCAGCCCGACGGGTTGGCCTGGCTGGCCGCGACCACCTTCGCCAGGTTCATCTCCTGGGTACCCTTGCGTTGGCCGTCGGAGAAGTCGATGGTGCCGCCGAACGGGTTCTGGATCGGCCCGTCCTCCATGGCAGCCTGGTATGAGGCCCAGGTGACCTCCTCGCCTTCCAAACGCTTGAGACCCTCCACGAAGAACGTGCCGGCGATCCAGCCGGTCTGGGCGTAGGCGTTCATCGCGTATTCCTCATCGACGGCCCCCTGGTAGTCGGCCAGGGATTCCTGGGCGACCTCAGAGGTGTAATCGACCCAGCCGGGGCCGTAAAGATCGAACTTGCCGTCGATATCGGCCTGGACCGCCTCGCTCATCGCCGATGACACGTTGACGTAGGTGGTGATGGCGTCGGTGTCCATGCCCTGGGCTGCCATTTCCTTGACTATCGTCGGCATCGTCGCCTGGATAGCGGCCACGATCACGAAATCCACCTCGGCGTTCTTCATTGAGGTGACCGCGGCCGAGACGTCGGCGGCACCGGCGGCGACCTGCTCCTCGACGTACTCGACGCCGTCGAGAGAATCGATCTGTTCGACGGCGCCCTTCTCCAAGTCCATGCCGGCGTCGTCGTTGGTGTAGATGATGCCGATCTTCTTCGCGTCGAAGGCCCCGGCGGCGTAGGCGGCCATGATGGCGCCCTCGCTGAGGTACAGCGGCTGCACCGGGAACAGGTTGGCGCCCTCGGCGTTGCTGGTGGCCCCCTCGGCGTATAGCTGGCCGATGCCGGTGGCGAAGTACACCGACGGGATACCTGATTCCTTGAGCGTCTCGACGGTGGCGGCCACCACCGGGGTGCCGAAGTGACCGACGATGGCAAATACCTCGTCGTCCTCGATGAACTTGGTCAGCGCCGCGGAGCCCTTGGCCGGGTCGAACTCGTCGTCGACGTGCAGGAACTCGATCTGGCGGCCGTCGACGCCGCCCTGGGCGTTGATCATGTCGAAGTAGCCCTCGAGCCCGGCCAGGAACGGGACCCCGACCGGGGCGTAGGCGCCGGAGGTGGCGGCGCTGTTGGCGACCACGATCGTGTCGTCGGTGACTCCCTGCACGAATGAGCTCTCGTCGTCGGGATCACCCGAGGCGTTGCTGCCGCCGCCCGAGCAGGATCCGAGGGCGAGGGCCGCCGCGGCTGCGACGGCGGTGATGAGCATGCCGCGTGGTTTCACTTCGATGTCTCCTTTGTTCAGGTGGTGCCCGGCCCCGGACCGTCGTGGTCGGGGGCCGCGCCGAGATATGCCTCGACGAGCGAGGTGTCATGGACCAGCTCGCGAGCCGGTCCGTGGATGGTGATCCGGCCCGTGGCCAGCACGTAGCCGTAGTCGGCGATCTTGAGGGTTTGCAGGGCGTTTTGCTCGACTATCAGAACTGTGGTGCCCTCGGCCTTGATTTCGGCGATGATCCGGAAAATGTCCTTGACCACCAGCGGCGCCAGGCCCAGCGATGGCTCGTCGAGCAGCAACACGGCGGGGCTGCCCATCAGCGCCCGGGCGATGGCCAGCATCTGGAGTTCCCCGCCGGAGAGGGTGTAGGCGAGCTGGCCCGAGCGCTCGGCGAGCCGGGGAAAGTAGCCGTAGCAGCGTTCGAAGTTCGCCGCGATGTGTTTCTTCTGCCGCACAGTGAACGCGCCGACCCGCAGGTTCTCCTCGACGGTGAGGTCCCGGAAGATCTGGCGTCCCTCGGGTGACTGGGTGAGTCCCAGCCGCGTGACGCGTTCGGCGCTGAGCCCGCCGATCCCGACCCCGAAGGCCTCGATGGAGCCTTCGGCGGGGGCAACCAGGCCGGAGATGGCCCGCAGCGTCGAGGTTTTCCCCGCGCCGTTGGCGCCCAGCAGCGCCACCACCTGCCCCCGTCCGACGTCGAGATCGATTCCCTTGACGGCGTCGATGGCGCCGTAGCTGACGACGAGGTTGCGGATCTTCAGGGCGGGCTCAGGCATCCTC
Source organism: Arachnia sp. (assembly GCA_047972985.1). GTDB lineage: Bacteria > Actinomycetota > Actinomycetes > Propionibacteriales > Propionibacteriaceae > Arachnia. Next base: position 4,265 of record JBKEBG010000161.1, on the reverse strand, counting down.
GCGCTCCCCCAGGTAGGCCTCGTGGACGGCCGGGTCGGATTGGATCTGGGCGGGAGTGCCTTCGGCCAGGAACTGCCCGAAGGAGATGGCGCAGATCCTGTCGCACACGTTCATCACCAGGCCCATGTCGTGTTCGACGAGCAGGATCGCCGTCTGGTACTCGTCGCGGATATCGCGCAGGGTCTGCGCGAGGGCATCGGTCTCTGCCTCGTTGAGCCCGGCGGCGGGTTCGTCGAGGATGATCAGGCTGGGATGGGCCAGCAGCGTCCGCGCGATTTCGAGGCGCTTGCGCACACCGTAGGGCTGGCTCCCGGCCAGCTGATCGGCCAGGTGATCGATCGACAGGAACCCTAGGGCGTCCATGGCGGTGGCCCGAAATGCCCGCTCCTCCCGCCGGGCCCGGGGCAGCCGCAGCACCTGCGAGAGCATCGAGGAGCCGAAGCTGACGTGCCCGCCGATCAGGACGTTGTCGAGCAGGCTCAGCTCGGGGATGATCTCGACGTTTTGGAAGGTCCGCACCAGGCCGTAGCCGATGACCTTGTGCACCGGGACCCCGGTCAGGTTGATCGGGGTGCTGGGGCGGGTGGGCGCCGCGGCCGAGGGGGTGGGCGTGAACCAGACTGCCCCGGAGTCGGGCCGGTAGAACTGGGTGATGCAGTTGAACACAGTGGTTTTGCCCGCCCCGTTGGGACCGATGAGCCCGAAGATCTCGCCTGCGGCGACCTCGAAGCTCAGCTGATCGACCGCCGTGAGCCCGCCGAAGCTGATCGACAGGTCAGCTACCTGCAGTACCGGGCTCATGCGAGGCTCTCCTGCTCGGGCGTCGGGGCGGTGGCGCGGCGTCGGCTCCCGATCAGGTCGAGGATTCCCTTGAGCCCGTGGGGGAAGAACATGATCACGACGATGATCAGCACCCCGGAGAAGACATAGGGCAGACCGGGGATCTCCCCCACCACCGGCAGTTCCTTGAGGACCAGTTCCGGTACCGCGAAGATGATGAATGCCCCGGCGACGGTGCCGAAGATGGAACGCAGCCCGCCCACGACCACCATCGCGACCACGTTGAGGCTGAGGAACAGGTTCCAGCTCGACGGGTAGGAACTGCGCAGGAAGAACAGGTACAGCGCGCCGCCCAGGCCGGCGTACATGGTGGCCACGGCGAAGGCGAATAGTTTGTACTTCAGCACGTTGACCCCCATCGCCTGCGCCGCGACCTCGCTGGAGCGCATTGCGTGCAGGGCCCGCCCGAGGTGGCCGTTGACTATGTTGTGAGTGAGCATCATCACCAGCACCAGCGCGGCGACGATCAGCAGGAAGACCCCTTCCCGGTCGAGTTGGACGCCGAAGATGCTCGGATAGCTCGACTGTTTCCCGGCGGTGCCGCGGGTGAACCACTCGGCCTGCTCGAAGGTCTTGAGCATGATCTCGGAGATGAACAGCGTCGCGATTGCCAGGTAGATGCTGCGAATCCGCAGGCTCACCACGCCCACCAGGATCCCGATGAATGTGGGGATGACCAGCGCCAGCAGCAGCGCCACCCAGAATCCCAGGCTCAGGTCGTCTTGTACGTAGGCGGCCAGGTAGGCACCCAGGCCCATGAATCCCGCGGTGCCCAGTGAGATAAGCCCGGAGAACCCCAGCAGCAGGTTCAGGCCCATCGCGACGATGGCGTAGATCAGCACGAAGCCCAGCGTCGACATTGTGCTCGTCTTCATCCATCCGCCTGCGGCGAGCATCGGGACGGTGGCGGCCAGGGCGCCGAAGGCGAGGTAGTGGACGTGGGGGTTGCTGAGGATCGAGGCGAAGCGGCTGCGGATACTCATCGGCTCACACCTTCTTCAGGTAGGTCGTGCCCACCAGCCCGTTGGGCCGCACCAGCAGGAACAGCAAGATCAGCACGTAGAGGATCTGATCTCCCCACACCGAGCTGGCGTAGAGCTTGAGGAAATTGCTGGCGATGGCGATGAGGTAGGCCGCGATGACGGGCCCGTAGAAGGTTTGCAGGCCGCCCAGCACGCACGCGAACAGCGCCGTGACCTGCACAGTGTTCATGAATGTGGGAGTGACCGTGGTGGTGGGGGCGATCATGACGGCGGCGAGCATCCCCAGCACACCGGCGGCTGCCCATGCGAAGAGTGTCACCGTGGTGGTGGGGACCCCCATCAGGCGGGCAGTGCTCTCGTTGGAGGCGGTGGCCCGGATCGCGAGCCCCACCTTCGTCTTCTGCAGCACCAAGAACAGTCCCGCGGTGATGGCCACGCCGATGGCGATGTTGAGCACAGCGTTATAGGACAGGTAGGCGCCGCCGAGGTCGATCTCCCCGGTGGGGATGGCCTTGGGCAGCAGCAGCGGGTCGGTGCCGAAGATGATGGGGGCCAGCCCGAGGAAGACCATGATCAGGCCCAGGGTGACGATCTCTTTGCCGACGAGCGTCGCGCGCCTGAGCCGACGGATCACGGCGAAATCCACCGCGAAGCCCATGAAGACCGCGACGGCGGCGCCGATGATGACGCTCAGCCACAGCGGGGCTCCGTAGCGTTGGTAGATGAACGCGACGGCGGTGCCGCTGAACATTCCCATCGAGCCCTGCGCGAAGTGCATGACGAGGCTGGTGCGCCACACCAGGATGATGCCGAGTGCCGCGAGGGCGTAGACGCTGCCCGTCTCCAGGCTGCGCAGCAGGGGCTGCAGCAACTCCACTGGCGCCTCCTTCGTTGGAGTTCATCTCTGACACCCGTGACATATGCCGTGGGTGCTTCCAGCGAGGCTGGATTCGGCAGATCGCGCTGGGCGTGCCTCGCAGACTATGACACCCTCGTCATAATCGCAACCGCCCCGGGGGAGGCCCGGCCACACACCCAATGGAATCGTTTTACGCGCAGATTCGCTCGATTTCAACCATCGATGGGCCCATCCCACCGGGGCCCATCCCGGCATCGTTGACATTGCCCCGCGGGAGCGGCCTATCATCGCGGAGTGACATGGGCGTCACTTCACATGGTGGTGCCCGGGCCCGCGATGAGAGTGGAGGGACATGGGAAACCGAATGCAGGACAAGGTAGTTCTGGTCACCGGCGGTGCCGCCGGGATCGGGCTGGCCACCGCGCAACGCTTCGCCGAGGAGGCGGCGATAGTGGCGATCTGCGATATCAACGCCGCCGCCGGAGCCGAGGCGGCAGCATCCCTGGGTGAGCGGGCCAGCTTCACCCGCGTCGACGTCACCGACCGCGGCAGCGTGCAGCCCTGGATCGATTCAGTGGCGGCCGAGCACGGCCGGATCGACGTGCTGATCAACAACGCCGGCATCACCCGCGATTCGCAGCTGGCCAAGATCAAGGACGGTGAGGTGGTCAGCCAGCTATTGGAGGCCGACTTCGATCGTGTGATCGACATCAACCTCAAGGGCGTGTTCGTGTGCGCGCAGGCGGTGGCGCCGGTCATGGCCCGGCAGGCATCGGGCACCATCATCAACGCCAGCTCGGTGGTCGCCTTCGACGGCAACTTCGGCCAGACCAACTACGTCGCCACCAAGAGCGGAGTCATCGGCATGACGAAGGTGTGGTCCCGCGAGCTGGGCAAGTTCGGCATCCGTGTCAACGCCGTCGCCCCCGGTTTCACCGCCACCGACATGGTGGCGGCGATGCCGGAGAAGGTGCAGGACTCGATGCGCTCGCGCACCCCGCTCGGCCGGCTCGGCCAGCCCCGCGATATCGCCAACGCCTACCTGTTCCTGGCCAGCGACGAAGCATCGTTCATCTCGGGAACAGTGCTGCGCGTCGACGGCGGCCTGGTGGTGGGGACCTAGAACAGCCTGCCCGCGGACCCTTGCCCGGGCCCGCGCGCCGTCGTAGATTGGAATCACACGGGAGAGGAGGTGGTCTGAGACGTGAAAAATCTTAGGACTCGTGAGGTGGCTGTCCGCTAGTCGCCCCTAGAACAACACGGACGCATCTGTGCTGCTTCGCCGGCGATCGGCGAATCCACGCAGTCACCTGAACCCGCGGTCCGCACCCTTGTCCAGTGCGGATCGGCTATCGCGCCGAACCCGCGGGCTTCACTCTGCCCGCACGTCCCAGGGCAGGCTCCCCGGCCGGGACGCAGGCCCCAGCACCCGGCTGACCGCCTGGGCGGCATCGGGCCGCGAGGAGTGCATCCGCCAGTGCAGCCAGTCCTCGCCGGTGAGCGCGAGGAGGACGTAGAGCAAGACGTTGCGCCGCGGAATGGCCGGGATGCGCTGATCCGGGCGGCCGTCGCGGTGGACGTCC
>JBKEBG010000169.1:0-9511 GCA_047972985.1 Arachnia sp. | reverse complement strand
GGTGGTGTCGAGGCGGGTGAGGCTCAGCTCGGGGTGCCGGTCGCGGAGCTGGTTGAGCTGGTCAAGGATCTGCTGCGGGGGCTCGCCGCGGTGCGACCACAGCAGCACCACCCGGCTGCCGGCATCGGCGGCCTCGAGCCAGCCGAGCACCGGGGCGATACCGCTGCCACCGGCCAGCCACACCTGCGGCTCCGGGGCCCGGTCGGCCGGCGGTGTTGCCTGCGGTGGGCTCACCGAGACCCGATCCCCCACGGCCAGCGAGCCCACCAGCCGGGTGGATCCCCGGCCGCTGGCAGCGATCACCACCTGCAGCTGGGCGTCGGGGGTGCGGCCGATCACGGTCAGCGGAATCGGGCGCTCCCGCGTGCCCCGGGCGCCGAGGTAGACAACATCACCGGGCCGGGTGTGCTCGTCGCGGTCCGGGCGCAGGGTGATCACCACTTCGTGCTCGGCGCGTGAGAGCCCCGTGACTGTGCCGTTGCGGCGGTGGTTGCGCAGCCGGCGGACCACCATCTGGTCCAGCAAGATCCAGGCAGCGAAGGCGCACACTGCCAGATACAACGCGACGAGAAGGGGGGACTCCTGGGTGATCTGGCCCGTGACGAAGCCGTGGTAGAGAGCGAAGCCGACGTAGACGGCCAGCACGCCATGCAGGATCCGCCAGGTGTCGTAGCTGGCCCGCGCGATCCAGCCCAGCGGACCCCGCCAGCCTCCAGCCCGTCCCGCCGGGGCGAGGAATGCCGACAACACCAGCAGGATCGACAACTTCTCAAGAATCGACATCGCGCCCACCGCGAACGTCGGATCGCCATGGGTCGCCATCACCCTGGGATGGATGATGCCGACGCTGATGCCGATCGCGCCGGTGATCCGGTGCCACCACAGCTGCCCGGACACGCCGCCGAACCAGCGGGCCAGGCCAGGCCGGTTGCTCATCGCCAGGATCGAGCACGACATCAACCAGATGGCCTCCACACCTAGGGTCTCCCCGATCCTGTCGGGCAAGGGGGCCGCCGGCAGCAATGTCAGCCACACCACGGCGATGGCGACGGCTCCACCGACAGTGAGGAAGGGGCCGGGGAAGAACCACTGCCGCCGGTTCGAGGGCCGCAAGGCCACCGAACTCGGCGGCCGGGCTGCCCGTGAGGATGCGTGGGTCGTCGGTGAGGCGATTGTCATGCTTCCAGGCTCGCATCCGGCGAGGCGATCCGAATCTGGCCGCTGGAGTAACCCGGTACCACCATCGGCGTAACCCTCCGGTGGGTTGAGACCCCTGCGGGCGTGGCAGGGAGTCCTTCTGAGGGTGGGGTCGCCCCCCGGGGCCTCAGGCTCGGCGCAGCCGCAGCACGCGGGCCGACTCACCCGATCCGCTGAGATCGATCCAGAGCCGATGGGTAGCGGCATCCCAGTGGACCGGCCACGCAGCAAGCCCGGCCGGGAAGACCGGCTCGATAGTGACCTCGCCGCCTGCGAACTGGGGAAGGTCGAGAGCGATGCGGCCGGCGTCCTCGGACCGGTTCCACACGAACAGCACTGTCTCCTCTTGGGTGGAGGTGGCCAGGGCCACCTGGGGGTCGTCCCAGGCGGGCAGGCCGAGCGGCCACGATGGGTAGGCCCGCGCGTGGTGCCGGATCAGCTCGGGATAGACCGCCGTGGCCTCGCGGACCAGCGCCAGCTGTTCGGGTGCGAGCTGGTTGAGGTGTCCGGACAGGTATAGCCGACCGGACAGGCCGTTGACCAGGGTGAATGCCACCTGTTCGTTGGTCCAGCCCGGCTGGGGGTAGGCCCAGTTACCCGCCTGCTCTGGCGGCATCGACATGGGGGCGGCGGCCGCGATGGTGGCGTGGAGCCGGTAGTCCTGCTGGTCGCTGGTGGACTGCAGATCGTAGTGGGCCAGGATCGCTGGATCCATGCGTTGCGCGCCGGAGGAGCACGCTTCGAGGATGACCTCGGGGTAGCGCTCGCGCAACTGCCGTACCCAGGTCAGGTGGGCGCGCGCGTGATCCAGCAGCCCGGCGCCGGGGCTGTCGGCCTCGGCATCCGGGCCGGTGCCCGGGGTGACGTTGTGGTCCCACTTGAAGTAGCGCGCGCCATAGCCCTGCACCAGCCGGGCGAAGACCTCGTCGAGGTAGGCGCGGGCGGCCCGGCTGCGGAAATCGAGGAAGTACCTGTCGTGTTCGACGATGCGCCGGCCGCCGCGGCGCATGAAGGCCTCCTCGGGCAGCTGGCTCGCCACGGGCGAGTTCACTCCGATCACCTCCGGCTCCACCCACAGCCCTGGCGTCATGCCCGCCCGGCGGATGTAGTCCAGCACCCCGGCAAGGCCCGGCTCCCCGAACCTCACGGTGGAGGGTTCCCAGGCCCCGACGCTGGGCCACCAGTTGCCGCCATCGTCGTACCAGCCGGCGTCGATGCAGAAGTACCTCGCCCCGGCGTCTGCTGCTGCGTCGATCAGTGGGAGGAGCTTTTCGGTGGTGGGGTCGCCCATGAGGGCGTTCATGTAGTCGTTGAACACGAGGGGGCGCTCGGCGTCGGCGTGCCGCACCAGGTGCGAGGCACGACGGTGCCGCGTCAGCTCACGGATGGCCCCGGTCAGCCCCCCATCGGAGAGGGCTATCGTCGCCGGAACTGTGGTGAACTTCTGCTTCGGTCCCAGGGTGATCGACCAGGAGTGATCGAGGTCGGTGGGGCCGAGCAGGGCAAGGCCGAGCGCGTCGGCGGGGTCGAAGAGTGTGGCGATCTCCCAGCGCCAGGGCCCGTTGTGCTCGATCTGCCAGGCGAGGGCGCTGCCGTTGTCTCGGTTCTCGATCCCGGCGACGGGCAACTGTTCACCCGAGGACCAGGTGGAGTGCCCCACCTGCGCGATGCTGCCCCGGGAGAAGTGGCCGTGCAGGGCTGTGTTGATGTCGGCCAGCCCGCCGGGGCCACCGAGGTCAGTGGCATGCCACCGGCTCTCGGCGCACCACTCGCTGCGGGCGCTCCACAGGTCGAGGCTGCTACGGCCACCCAGATGCGAGGTCAGGCCGGATAGCGACGCCGAGGTGACTTGCTGGATCAGGATGTCCTGCGCGCCCAGGTTGGTCAGCTCGACCCAGGACCGGTACGCGGCGCAGCCGTCGTGGCGTTCCACGACCAGCGCGGCCACCAGGCCGGTGACCGGGTCGCTTTGCCGCACTATCAGCCGGTGCGTGGTCTCGATGGTCTGGGCCGAGTGGTCGAGATATCGCAGCCGGTCGCCGATGCTGGTGCGGGAAGCGCGCAGGCTGTTCAGGCCCCGCCCGTGGCCGACCGCGAGCACCTCGACGGCGGCCGGGCGGGCCCGGTACTCGGGGCGGGCGGGCTCTACGCCTGCCGCGGGCGCCACCGACAACGTGACCGGCCCCAGCTCGTCGGTCAGCCACAGCGGGAACTCCGCACTGCCCCAGGTGATCTCGAACATGCCCAGTCCTTCCGCGTGGTGTGGTTGGGCGTGCGGCGGCAGCGCCTCACCAAAATGATTGACGCTTATCATTGCGGCACGTCGATGCCGGAGTCAAGTGATACCCGTGGGCGGCTGAGCAGAAGGGTCCCCGCTGGAGGCCTTAAATACTCGGCGGGGGGAGGGTCTTGACGAGGCCCGGCTGCGTGCTTACTATGACAAAGGTTCATCATTTGGTCTCAAACAGCCGGGCAACAGCGCCGCGGCATTCAACGAGGAACTCTGAGGAGACACACCATGAAGCGACGCTTGGCAGTCAGTGCCACACTCGCAGCAATCGCGCTCGTACTCTCCGGATGCTCCGGAAACTCCGGCGAGGACGCGAGCACCACCATCGACATCTGGACCTCCTGGACCGAGGGGGAGTCCACCGCCGAAGCCATCGAGCCGCTGCTCGAGGCCTGGGCCGAGGAGAACGGCTACACGGTCAACCAATCCAACTTCACCTACGACCAGATCCACGAGAAGATCATCGCCTCGGCGGCCGGCGGGAACCTGCCCGATGTCATCTGGGGCCTGCCCGAATACGTCGGCGAGTTCGCCAAACTGGGGATCCTGGCCGATATGACCGATGCCTGGGACAGCTGGGACCAGGCCGATGACGTCAGCGACTCGATCAAGAACGCGATGACCATCGACGACCAGATCATCGGCTTCCCCTACGAGGCCACTGTGCGTGCCTACCTCGTCCACGACGACATCGTCGACGAGGCGGGCGTCGAGGTTCCCACCACCTGGGACGACGTGCTGGCAGTCGGGGACACCGTCGACGCCGCCACCGGCAGCTCGTTCTACGGGCTCACCGGCGCCGGGGTCAGGATGCCCCAGGAATTGCTGGTCTACCTGGCGCAAAAGGGCCTGACGATCGCCTCACCCGTCGACGGCGGCGGCTACCACAACACCTGGGCCGAGAACCCGGAAGAACTCGCCAAGGCCACCGAGGTGTTCCAGTTCTACAAGGACCTCATGGCCAGCGGCGCGGTCAACCCGAACTCGGCCACCTACGGCTGGGAGGACACCGACGAGAACTTCGCCACCGGCCTGTCGGCGTCATTCGTCACCGGCAACTGGATGGCCGAGCGGGAAGCGACCAACCCGGAGACCATGGGCGATGTCAGCATTCATCCGATCCCCTACCCGGCAGATGGCGTCCCCGCCACCTACCTCGAGTCCAAGCCCATGTTCGTCATGGCGAACTCCGACAGCCTCGAAGCATCCATCGAACTCGCGCAGCAGTTCGCCAGCCCGGAATGGCAAGAGGCAGGCTTTGCCGCTCGCTCACCCCTGACATCGGTGACCACCGACAGCAAGTGGAGCCAGGACTTCTCCGCGCTGCTGGATACCGGCATCACCTACCCGCCGGTCTCGCTGGGCGAGGTGACCCAAGCGATGATCGACTCCCTGGCACTGGTGCTGCAGGAGGATCAAAGCGCCGAGGACGCCGCGCTATGGCTCAGCGACGCGGTCAACCAGGCGCTGGAAAACTCCGGCGACGCCCCCGGGCAGTGATGTGACCACGATGCGAGTCGGAGCAGCACCCACCAGACAAGGCGCGGCCAGGAGATTCACAGTCCTGGCGCTGTTGCCCGCGTGGATCTTCCTTGTGGTCCTCATCGGCTACCCGCTGGTCACAGTCCTGATCGACGCGTTCCGCAACGCGCACCTGGTGAACCGCAGCGTCGGGGGGTTCGCCGGCCTGGCGAACTTCGACAAGGTGCTCTCCGACCCGCATTTCATCCCTGCTGTCCAGCACACACTCGTATGGACAGTGGGCTCCGTGGCCGGTGAGCTACTCGTCGGCCTGGCCGCCGCCGTCCTGCTCAACCGGAAAATCCGCGGCCAGGGCATCTGGCGCGTGGCAACATTCATCCCCTGGCTGGTGCCGATAGTCGTGGCCGGGATGACCTGGGAATGGATGCTGCATCCCGATTTCGGAATCGTCAATAGCAGCCTCACCTCGTGGGGAGTCATCGAGACCCCGATCAACTTCCTCGGCGACAAGCAGTGGGTGATGGCGACAGTGATCTTCGTCAACATCTGGCGCAGCTTCCCCTACTACGCCATCTCGTTCCTCGCGGCGATGCAGGCTATCCCCGACGAACTCTACGAGGCCGCGGCACTCGACGGGGCCAACGCCTGGCAGCGCTTCCGCAACGTCACACTGCCCGGGCTACGCAGCGTCATGCTCATCATAGTTTTCATCCACCTGATCTGGACCGCGGTGAACTTCGACTTCATCTGGGTCCTGACCCAAGGCGGCCCCAATTACGCCACCGACACGCTGCCCATCCTCATCTACCGCTACTCCTTGCAGCAGTACGACGTCGGTGCCGCCTCGGCCCTGTCCACGATGATGTTCGCCGCCACCAGCCTGATCTTCGTCGTGTACTACCGGGTGCGCAACCGCCTCAGCGCCGAGATCCTCGGATAGGAACCCCGATGACAAACACCACCCGACGTGGCCTGGCCGACGTCGTCACCTATGTGCTCCTCGCGCTGCTGGCCCTCTACACGCTGTTCCCATTCGTGTGGATGGTGATATCGGCGCTCAAGCCGCGCGAGGAGATCCGGGTCCGCACCCCGTCGCTGCTCATCGAGAATCCCACACTCGACAATTTCGCCCGGGTGCTGGTGGACCACCACTTCCTGATCTATGTGAGGAACTCGCTGATCGTCGCGCTCGCGGCGTGCGTGCTATCCCTGGCGATATCGCTCCTGGCGGGCTACGTGTTCAGCCGTCACTTCAGGATGCGGATGGTCAAGAACACGAACTTCGTGATGCTGGTCTCGCAGATGATCCCGGGTGTGCTGCTGCTGGTGCCGCTGTACATCACCATGCGCAACCTGAACCTGCTCGACACCTATGGCTCGCTGATCCTTGCCTACACAACATTCGTGATCCCGCTCTCGACCTTCATGCTGTCCAGCGCCTACGACAGCATCCCGATCTCGCTGGAGGAATCCGCCGAGATCGACGGCGCGGGCAGGCTACGCACACTGATCAGCGTCGTGCTGCCGGTGATGACACCCTCGATCGTCTCGGTGGGGTTGTACTCATTCATCACCGCCTGGAACGAGTTCATGTTCGGCTACATATTCATCTCCAGCGAGTCGCTGCGCACAGTCACCCCGGCGGTGATGCTGTTCAAGGGAGCCAACTCGATCGACTGGGGTGGCCTGATGGCCGGGTCGGTCATCGCTGTCCTGCCGGTGGCGTTGATCTTCTTGTTCCTGCAGCGCTACTTCATCTCCGGCCTGATGAGCGGTGCGGTCAAGGGATGAGGCCCGGTGGTGACGCCATGCAGTAGTGAGGCCGGTCCTCACAGGTCGCTGCGAAAACCCGGATCCACCATGACGCCGTGCTCCCGCAGCCGCTTCGCCCGCGCCAGCATCCAGCCCTTCACGCCACCGAGGTTCGAGTGCTCGTCCCCGGCTGCGATCAGGGTGCCGGTGGCGGCGGGGTGTCCCGCTGAGGCACCACAGCCAGGGCTCCACCAGCCATGCCATCGTCGTTCACACCGGGATGCTACACACAGCACCGGTCCCCCGCATCGGTGGCACGCACCCCCCGCAGGCCTCCCTGCCCCCGAGGCCCTCACTAAGATGAGGGCATGAACGGGTTTCCTCCACGCCCGACGCTCGCCGACGTGGCCGTCGCCGCGGGAGTTTCCCCTGTCACAGTCTCGCGGGTCGTCGAAGGCTCGGCAAAGGTGGCCGCCGCCACCCGCGAGCGTGTGATCTCGGCGATGGAGTCCATCGGATACTACGGCAATGCCTCGGCCAGCCACCTGGTCTCGGGACGCGGCGGAGCCATCGGTATCGTCACCTCCAACACAGCCGAATACGGATACGCCGCCACCATCCAGGGCGTCGAGCAACGCGCCAGGGCGATGGACCTGCCGGTGCTCATCTCCGTGATCGAGGGCATTGACGCGGCCAGTGTGCAGAAGTCGGTGCGGGCTGTGGCCTCCCACGCCGTCGCCGGGGTCATCGTCATCGACTTCGACGAGAGCGGGCACGCGGTGCTGCCCGCGCTGCCCGCCTACCTGCCGGTGGTCTTCGCCACCTCACCCTCCGACGGGCGCGGCAGCGCCCGGCCCTATATCTACATGGACGACTATGAGGGGGGCCGACTCGTCGCCCAGCACCTGATCGGCCTGGGGCATACGGCGATCTTCATCCTGGCCCCCCAGGAGACCCAACCCCTCGAACGTCGCTCACAAGGCATCTTCGACGGTCTCACCGAGGCGCGGCTGCCGCACTATCCGGTGATCCGTTGCGCCGATTGGGGGCCCACCTCGGGCTATGAGGGGGTGCAGTGGCTGCTGGACGACTACGACCAGAAGGTCACGGCAATCGCCTGCGCCAACGATCAGGTCGCCATCGGCGCCATCCGTGCCATCATCGACCGTGGGCTGCGGGTCCCCGAGGACATCTCCGTCGTGGGCTTCGACGACCACCCGCTTGCCGCCTACGCATCGCCGCCCCTGACCACTGTGCACCAAGACTTCCAGACCCAGGGCAGGCTCTCATTCGACCTGCTCGACTCCCTCATCTCCGGCGCCCCAGGCCCAGCCGACCGGCGGGTGAGCCCCGCGCTCATCGCGCGGGACTCCACTGCGGCACCCAACCCGGTCCGGGGGCTTTCCGGCCCCTAACCTGCTCAGCGGCGCCGCACCAGCACCACGATGTCGTCGATGGTGGCTGACTCACCGTTGGGGCCGACGGCCTGCCGGGGGCGAGCCTCGGCCACCACGACGTCCCAGATCTGCGGGTCGAGCCGCAGCTGCTCGAGTTCCTCGTCCGCGCTGAGGAACCTGTGCTCGGGGTGGGGCCCGGTGTGCCAGGGCGGGAAGCTGGCGTGTGAGGTGATCAGCAGGTGCCCGCCGGGAGTGATGCGCTCGGTGGCCCGGCGGAGGATGTCGGCGCGGGGGAGTTCCACCGGGGAGTGGAGGAAGCTCGCGGAGATCAGCTCGTAGGCGCCCGGGGGGAGCATGGCGAGGTCGGCGGCGAGGAATCGGGCCTGGCCGGGTTCGAGACCCACCGCCTCGGCCGCCTGGGTGGCGCGGCCGATCGCGGTGGGGGAGATGTCGATGCCGGTGGCCTGCCAGCCGTTCTGGGCCAGCCAGATGGCATCGGCGCCCTCACCGCAGCCCAGATCGAGGGCGCGGGCGGCCGCGAGGGTGCCGGCGACGTCGGCCAGCACCGGGTTGGCCTTGCCGGACCAGACGCGCTCGGACCCGGCGTAGCGATCCTCCCAGAAGTCGGCTGGCGCGACCTCGGGCCAGGCCCCCGGCTGGGCGGCGGCATCGAAGTCCCAGGTGACCAGTGCTGCGTTGACCGCGGCCCCTGCTGCCGACCCGGCCCCGGCCGACATGGCCACATTGGCTGCCGGATTGACCACATTGCCCACCGCCCAGATCCGCTCGTGGCTGGTGAGCCCCGTCGGATCCACGGCGATGAATGACCCGAACGGGGTCTGCGTGCGGGCGAGGTCCAGGCCGGCGAGGAAGCCGTCGCGTGGACGGGGCTCGCCCATCGTGAATAGCGCCGCCAGCGGCACGTCTCGTCCGTCGTCGAGGCGCACTGCCTCGATGGCGGTGCCCTCACCAATGATCGCCACCACCGGGGCCGGTTCGAGTTCGAGGCCGCGGGAGCGCAGCCGCTGTTCGACCTGCGGCTCGATGGGGCCGAGCCCGGCGGAGAACACTGTCACGGCCTGGCTCCACTGCCGGATGAGCTCGGCCTGGTGCATTCCCAGCGGCGAGGTGGTCAGCACGCCGAGGCGCTGATCGCGGACCTCCCAGCCGTGGCAGTAGGGGCAGTGCAGCACGCTCGTGCCCCACCGCTGGGCAAGGCCCGGGATGTCGGGGAGTTCGTCGCTCACCCCGGTAGCTACGAGCAGGGCCCGCGTGTGGCGGGCGTGGCCGTCGGCGGTGGTGATCAGCAGGCCATCCGCGTGCTGCTCGGTGCCGGTGATCTCCCCCTCGGCGAATTCGACGCCGTACTTGCCGGCTTCGGCACGGCCCCGCT
>JBKEBG010000099.1:0-30318 GCA_047972985.1 Arachnia sp. | reverse complement strand
GTGGTCGGTCAAGGCTGATGGATCGGACCTGCAGCAGCACACCCAACACACGATGGCCGATGGGTACGTCCGCGACGCCACCACTGACGAGACCACGGTCGTCTACCACTCTCGAGGCCGGCTCTACGCGGTGCCGAGCCTGGCGCGCGGTCAGGTCTATCGGATCGACGTCGACATCGCTCTCGGGGACCCGGAACCGGTGAGTCTCAGCCCCACCGAGCGGCTGGAAGCGCTGGCCCCCGATCACGGCGGTGACGGTTCGGTCATCGACTGGCGCGGGTCTGCCTGGTACCTCACGCACCGGGGCGGGCCAGCCCGGGCGCTCAGCGACCTACCCGGCGTGAGGATCCGGGAGCCGCGCCTGCTGGGCGCCACAGGTAAGGCCGTCTGGGCCAGCGACGCCGAGGGTGAGGACTGCCTGGAGATCATGCCGATCGACGGTGACGGCGATCCTCGGCGGCTCGGCCAGGGGCGTCTGGGCCGGGTGCTGGACCTGGTTGCCAACGCGGAAGGCACGAAGATCGCCGTGGCCAGCCACGACGGCACCGTGTTCCTGGTGGACGTGGCCCGGGCAAGTATCCGCAAGCTTGGCCGTTCCGGCAATGGTGAGGTCACCGGTCTTGTGTTTTCCCCGGATGGCCGGTACCTGGTGTGGCGCGAGGCCGTCGCCGGGGAGGGCGCCGTAGGCAGGTTGGTCGGCGTCGACCTTGTCGACGATGCAGCATTCACCCTCACCAGCGGACACTTCAACGACTTCAGCCCCGCCTTCAGCCACGACGGAAAGTACCTGTACTTCCTGTCGAGCCGCACGATCGATCCCACCTATGATGAACTCGGCTTCGATCTGTCGTTCACCAGCACGGTGCGGCCATGGGTCATCCCACTGCGGGCCGAGGACGCGGCACCCTTCGGCCCCACTGTCGATGGTTGGTCAATCTCCGACGACGATGCGAAATCCTCCGGTGGCTCGGCAAAGTCCGAGTCGAGTGACAAATCCGACGGACCGGCAGTGCTGGTGGTCGAGGGGGCGGAAGCCCGGATGACGCCGTTGCCGGTGGCGGCGGGTAGATATCAGGCCTTGGCCACCACCAGCGGGGGCGTGTTGTGGCGCAGCCAGATCGGCAACACCGGGGAGCTCGGCACCGGGCGGGCGCCCGGCGAGGAGCCAAAGGAATCGGTGAACTTCTACGACATCGCCAAGCGTAAACTCTCAGTGGTGGTCGAAGCCTGCGACGAAGCCTGGGTCAGCGGTGACGGCAGGCAACTTGTGGTGCGCAGCGGTGAGGACGTGTGGGTGCAATCGGCCGAGGCAAAGCCCGATGAGGATGACGATGCCAAGGTCAACGTCGATCTGAGCCGGCTCCGCCGGCAGATCCTTCCGCGCGATGAGTGGCGTCAAATGTTTGACGAGAACGCGCGGCTGATGCGTGACCACTTCTGGCGCGAGGACCTGGACGGGGTCGACTGGGCGGAGGTGACCGCGGGTTACCGCCCGATCATCGAGCGTCTCGCCACGCACGACGACCTGGTTGACCTGCTTTGGGAGGTTGGCGCCGAACTCAATACCTCCCACGCCTACGTCGTGCCCGCGACACTGCCTGCCGAGGCGTCAGGGCTGGGACGGCTGGGCGCTGAGTTCTCCCGCAACGTCAAGGGAGAAATCGTCATCGACCGCATCCTGGAGGGTGAATCATCGGATCCCTCAGCCAGGTCTCCACTACGGGCTGCGGGGGTAGCGGCACGGCCGGGAGATGTGATTGCTGCCGTGGATGGGCGCCCGACGATGGAGGTCGCCGATATCGGTGTGCTTCTGGAGGGTGCCGCCAACAAGGTCTTGGAACTGACCATCGCCCGTCGTCGAATGAAGCGACGTGTGGCGGTGGTGCCGATCGCGAGCGAGTCGTCGCTGCGGTACCAGGAGTGGGTGCGCGGCCGCGTCGCCTACACCAAGGAGAAGTCCCAGGGCCGCGTCGGCTACATCCACGTCCCTGACATGATGGCCCATGGCTGGGCTCAATTCCAGCGCATGATCGACCAGGCCACTCGCTGTGAGGCGGTCATCGCCGATGTTCGCTTCAACGCCGGGGGGCATACCTCGGAACTGGTGATCGAGCGCCTGTCCAGGCAGGTGGTGGGCTGGTCGAGGGCGCGTCACTTCGACGATCCCATCGCCTACCCGACGCAGGGCCTGCGGGGCCCGCTAGTGTTTGTCACCAATTCCTGGGCGGGCTCGGATGGCGACATCGTCACGGCCGCCGCGCAGAATCTTCGCCTAGGCCCCGTGGTGGGGGAACGCAGCTGGGGTGGCGTGGTAGGCATCGACGGGCGATTCGCCCTCGTCGACGGCACCGTGGTCACCCAACCCCGCTACGGATTCTCGTTCCTGGAGCAGGGCTGGGGGGTCGAAAACTACGGCACCGAACCCGACATTGAAGTGCCGATGGGGCCCGCCGATTGGGAGTCCGATGCTGACATCCAGCTAGATGCGGCCATCGCCGAGGCGCTGCAGCAACTCGACGACTCCCCAGCGGTCTCAGCCCCGGATCTGGATCCGCCGCGCGCCAGCTCTGCTTCGTGTTGAAAACTGGTGGCTGATTGAATTGAAGCCATGAGCTTCGGGGACACCTATCGCATCGTCACACCCGCCGACGATCGCGGCCGCGATGTCGAGCAGATACACGGCTTTGCCTTCATCCGAGGAGTCGCGATCGGCGATGAGGCGGCCTCGGCCGCGCGGGTACCACGGCGGTTTCTTCGCGTCGTGGAAGAAGTCGCCACCGGGGGGTATCGAGGCACTTATGCGGCTTTCGATCAACCCACCATCGTTCCGGGGGGCGCGCGGGTGGCTAACCTCGGCCTGACGATGGTCGCCGTGCACCCCGGACATCGGCGTCGCGGCATGTTACGGCACATGATTGCCGATCACTTCCGCGCGGCCCAGGAACATGGCGCCATCATGTCCACGCTGTTCGCGGCCGAGCCGGGCATTTACGGCCGATTTGGGTATGCCATGGCGGGGGAGATCAGTGAGGTGGTGGTGGGCCGCGGCGTTGAGCTCGCTCCCGTGGCTGGATCGGATGCGCTGCAGGTAGAAGTCGAGACCCTGGTACCCGAGCGCCACGGCCCAGTGCTGGCCGAGGTCGCCAGCAAGATGACCCGCCCCGGCAACGCACTGATGGGCGATGAGGTGCTGCGATGGTTCACCCTCGACAAGGCGCACGCGCACGGCGACCGCGAACCGCGAAGGGTGGTTCTGGTGCGCGACGGCGCCGATGCGGTGGCCGCCGCCACCTTTACTCGCGAGGCGAAGCTGGACGGAGGCGTCCCCGGTTCGGTGGTGCGCGTGGGTTTCCACGGCGCCCTCACCCCGGCGGCCGAGCGCAGGTCGTGGTCGGTGCTCACAGATCTGGATCTGACCGCCACCATCGAGGCCGACCTCGTCACCCCGGATCACCCGCTGCTTCGCCTCATCGGAGCGCACCGCGGCGTGGTCAAGCACGTCATGGACGGAATCTGGGCCCGGCTGATCGACGTCAAAGCATGCATGGAGGCCCGCACGTATGGGGCGGATGTAGCGTTGACGTTGGCGCTCACCGATGACTTGCTGAGCGTCAACGGGGGGCTCTGGCGTCTGGAGGCCACAGCAGGCTGCCGGGGCACCTTCGAACGGGTGGCCGGCGTCGAGCCTGACATTGCCCTGACGATCCAGCAGCTATCGGGTGCATACCTCGGCGGTGTGACGCTGAGTTCGTTGCACGCTGCAGGCCAGATCGACCAGAGCCGCGGCTTCGCGGCCCTTGAACTGTCCCGTGCGCTGCGCGGCGATATGGATCCTGCGCCGAACTTTCACTTCTAGTCATCTTGACCAGGCTTGGAACGAATCGAGACCTGGCGTGCTCAGGCACGCGCTCAACGAGCGCGGGAGACCGTCGGGTCGCCGGTGATGCTAAAGCGTAGCTGCAGCCGGAGCGGGGACGTGGCCTCGGGCCGCAGCCCCACGCGGGGCCCGACGGTGACCGCCGGTGGCTGGGTCCGCTCGGTGAGCCAGACCGGCGAGTCGGCTGCGCACAGGTCTAAGCCGTCGTGACCGATCAGGATCCCCAGCGCAACGCACAACCGCCCGGGCCCCTGCGCGAGGTCGGTATCGCTTCGGGTGACACCGGCGGTTGCGCGTCGCTGCCGTGCCACATCGACGCCATGCACCACCTCACCGGCCCGGATGAGGCAGCCGTTGGCCTGACCCGCCGGACCAGCCACGACATTGCAGCAGGTGTGCAGCCCCAGGTGACGGTACACGTAGAGGTGCCCGCCCGGGCCGAACATTGTCCGGTTACGCCGGGTGCGGCCACGATAGGCATGTGAACCGGGGTCCTCGGCCCCGAGGTAGGCCTCCACCTCAGTGATCCGAATCCTCACCGATGGCGTGGTGAGAAAGCAGCCGAGCAGCCGCCGCGCCAGGTCTGGGGCTGGTCCGTAGAACCGCGAACGCTGTAGCGGTACCTGCTTGCGCCGGGTCACGCGGGGCCCAAGGCCGACCTGGAGCGGTTGCGGCGTCGGTGGGCGCGCGCCGCTGAGTTCCAGGTGTCGGCCCGGCGATGGTCCGGGTTCCAGGGCCAGGATCCGGCAGGGCCGTGCTGCGGGCGCGGGGGCTGGCAGTGGATGTGGTCAGGCTTCTGCCCCATGCGACCAACGGTAGTCGGCCCAGGCCCACGCCGGGGCTGAAGCTCGCGCCATCGCAGGCGCACCGGCTGAGCTCCGCCGATTCCGGGCTACCCTGCCGGTTGCTCCAGTGACACCTCGACGGACAAGGGGGCTGGCCCCGGCTGCCAAGCGATGTGGTCAACCAGCCGACCAACGGCGCGCAGATCGCTCTCGATGCTGCGCAGCCGATCCAGCGACTCCTCCGGCCCGGAGAACACAGCCCGGAGAACCGGGGTCTTCATCGAGACCTTCGCGGTGGATTTCGCCCCGCGGATGGCGATGAGGGCCGCGGCAACGTCGGCGAGGATGACCTGATCCCCTCCGGTCGCCAGTTCCTGCGGCGTGGGCCACTGGGCTGTGTGAATCGAGCTGTCATGTGTCCAGCGCCACGTCTCCTCGGTCACGAACGGTAGGAATGGCGCAAACAGCCGCAGCTGCACATCCAAGGCAAGAGCGAGCGCGTTCTGCGCGGATGGATCACGGCTGTATGCCCGCTCCTTGACCAGCTCGAGGTAATCATCACAAAAGGCCCAGAAGAAGCCCTCGACGGACTCCAGCGCTGCCGTGTAATCGAAGCTGTCGAACGAGGCAGTGGCAGCCTCCACCACCTGCGCCAACCCCGCCAGCATCCCAGCGTCCACCGGATTCGTGACCTGCTCCAGCACCCCGGGATCGGGGGCCATTGCCAACACGAACTTGCTAGCGTTGAGCACCTTCATCGCCAGGCGGCGGCCGACCTTCATCTGGGTCTCATCAAACGGGGAATCCATCCCGGGGCGGGCCATCGCCGCACGCCACCGCACAGCATCGGCGCCGAAGCGCTGCAGGATGTCGGTAGGCACCACAGTGTTGCCCTTGGACTTGCTCATCTTCTTGCGGTCCGGATCCACCACGAAGCCCGAGATGGCCGCAAGGCGCCACGGCACGCTGTTGTTCTCGAAGTGTGCCCGCACCACCCGGCTGAACAGCCAGGTGCGAATGATGTCGTGCGCCTGCGGCGCCATATCCATCGGGAAGGTCAATCCGAACAGTTCCGGGTCCCGCTCCCACCCACAGGCGATCTGCGGGGTCAGCGACGACGTGGCCCAGGTGTCCATGACATCGGGATCTGCCATGAACCCGCCGGGGACGCCGCGTTGTGACTCGTCGTAGCCCGGCGGGCATGCCTGGACCGGATCGATCGGCAGCGAGGCCTCCGAGGCCACGATGGGTGCGTCGTAATCCGGATCGCCGTCGGCGTCAAGTCGGTACCACACGGGGAACGGCACCCCGAAGAACCGCTGGCGGCTGATCAACCAGTCACCGCTGAGGCCCCGGACCCAATTGTCATAGCGGTGACGCATGTGATCGGGCACCCACATCAATTCGTCGCCACGGGCCACAAGCTCGTCCTTGAGGACCTCGTCACGCCCGCCGTTGGTGATGTACCACTGACGGGTCGCGAGGATTTCCAGCGGCTTGTCTCCCCGCTCATAGAAGTTGGCGGTGCGCATCGTCGGCTTCGGATCCCCGTCAAGGTCCCCGGCTTCCCGCAGCATGTTGACGGTGGCCTCACGAGCGCTGAAGGTGGTCTTGCCCGCCAACTCGGCGTAAGGGGCGGAGTTGCTGAGCCACTCGGGGATCTCTCGGGTGAGCCTGCCGTCCCGGCCGAGGACGGTACGGGTAGGCAGGTTCAGCTCGCGCCACCAGATCACGTCGGTCAGGTCGCCGAAGGTACAGCACATCGCGATGCCAGCGCCCTTGTCCGGTTCCGCCAGTGGATGGGCCAGTACCGGGATCTCGACACCGAAGATCGGGGAGGTGACTGTCGTGCCGAACAGGTCCTGGTAGCGCTCGTCGTCGGGATGGGCGATCAGGGCACAGACGCTGACCAGCAGCTCGGGTCGGGTGGTCTCGATGTAGACCGGCTCGGCCCCGGTGCGGTGGAACGCCACACGGTAGTAGTGGCCGGGGTACTCACGGGCTTCCAGCTCGGCCTGAGCCACCGCCGTGTGATACGTGATGTCCCACATCGTCGGGGCATAGCTCAGGTATGCCTCGCCACGGGAGAGGTTGCGCAGGAACGCCCGCTGTGCGACGCTCTGCGTGTCCGCGGAGATGGTTGTGTACAGCGTGTCCCAGTCTACCGAGAGCCCCAGATGGCGCCATAGATCCTCGAAGACCTGCTCGTCAACCGCGGTCAGCTTTTCGCACAGCTCGATGAAGTTCCGGCGGCTGATCGGCTGGGGCCGCTTGGGGTCCGGCTTGGCCGGGGGCTCGAAGGCCTGCTCGTAGGGGATCGACGGGTCGCAGCGCACCCCGTAGTAGTTCTGCACCCGGCGCTCGGTCGGCAAGCCGTTGTCGTCCCACCCCATGGGGTAGAACACCTGCTTGCCGCGCATCCGTTGGTAGCGGGCCACGACGTCGGTGTGGGTGTAGCTGAACACATGGCCCACGTGCAGCGATCCCGACACTGTCGGGGGAGGCGTGTCAATGCTGAAGACTTCCTCGCGGGACTCCGGACGACGGAAGGCATATGTCTTCTCCTGCGCCCATACCCCGCCCCATTTGGCCTCAAGTCCTTCGAGGGCGGGCTTATCGGGCAGGCCGGAGCCGGTCAGGGGTGAAGTCATGATGCCGATCTTAGTGAGATCGGCAGCCACGACCCCAATCGGTTCTCACGACTCCTGAGCTGTTTCCTTGATCGCGCGCAGCAGATCCTCGGCGGTCGGGTCGATCACGGGCTGAGACTGGTCGTCGAAGAACTTCAGCACAGTTCCGTCAACCGTGTACGTCGGGGTCGAGGTGACGCCACTGCTGGTGAAGGCACTGTCCTGGGCCGCCACGAAATCGGCGAACACTCGCGAGTCGTAGAGCTCCTGGAAGGCAGTCAGGTCATCCCCGGTGATTCCGGCCTCGGCCGGCAAGTCCTCGCGTAGCTGCTGATCGGTGTAGCCGACACCCTCGGGGGGCTGATTGGCGAACACTGTCGAGTGGAACTCACGGTAGTAGCCGAGCTCATCGGCGGCGGCCGCGGCCATCGCTGCCCGCTCCGAGGAGTCATTCTTCAACGCATCGTCCAAGAAGTGCGCGGTCACGAATTCGACGCTGATATCGCCGTTGTCCACCAATTCCATGAGGGCCGATCCGAAGGTCTGCTCGTAGGCGGCGCAGCCGGGGCACTGATAATCCTGGTAGACCACCACGTGGGGGGCGTCCTCGGGTGCCACCTCCCCGGCGGACTTGGCGGCGATCCCGTCGGTGGCCGTGGCATTGGGCGGGGTCTGCTGATTTGCCGCCACCTCCTGCTGCTTGCCCAGGGTCTGGATGATCACGATGGCCACCACCGTGATGACGACCACGGCGATCACGACGAGGCTCGTGGCGATGATGCGGTTGTTGCGCTTGCGCCGGGCTTCCAGTTCCTGCTGCTGGCGCAGTGCGGCGCGGCGGCTAAGTCCCGAGCTGTTGGCCATCGATGTGCTCCTTGGTGGTTGAAATCGGACCAATCCTAGCTGGCCAGCTGCAGGTATCCCGCACCGCGGCTGGCAGTGTGCCAGCGCCTCGTCGGAGGGCCTGTGCTATTGGTCTGCGGCCTCAAGGATGGCGCGACGCATGTCGTCGACGGTCGGCTGAATCTGCAGCGCCTCGTTCTCATCGAAGAACTCTAGTGCGACGCCGCCGACAGCATACGTCGGGGTGCTGGTGAAGCTGCTGTCGATGAACTGCTGATCCTGGGCGGCCACGAAATCGGTGAAGACACCGTCGCGGTACAGCTCCTGGAACCGGCCGAGGTCCTCGCCGGTGATGCCAGCTTCGGCAGGGAAATCCTCGAGCAACTGGTCGTCGGTGTATCCCTGAGCCGTGGTCGGCTGATTCGCGAAAACCACCGCGTGGTACTGCCGGTAGTAGCCTACGGCGTCGGCCGCAGCCGCGGCGGCAGCAGGGCGGGCTGACGAGTCGTTTTGGAGCCGGTCTTGCATGAAGCTGGCGGTGATGAACTCGATGGTGATCTCGCCGTTGTCTACCAGTTCCATGAGAGCCGGTCCGTAGGTGGCCTCGTATGCCGCGCAGCCCGAGCACTGATAATCCTCGTACACCACCACGTGCGGCGCGTCGGGGGCGGCCTCGGTGCCGGTTGAGACAACTTCGATGCCGTTCGAGGTGGTGGCGTTCGGGGGTGTCTGTTGTGCGCCCGCGGCCTGCTGCTGGTCTTGGCCAGCGTTGTCGGCGATGACGATCACCACTATCGCGATGACGATGGCGGCGAGCGCGAGGAGGCTGGCGACGATGATGCGGCTGTTGCGCTTGCGCCGGGCTTCCAGTTCCTGCTGCTGGCGCAGTGCGGCGCGGCGGCTGAGGCCCGAGCTGTTGGCCATCACAGCGCTCCTTGATCGGGGGGAATCACACGTGAGCAGTGGCCGCCTCGGCGACCTCGTCGTCAACGGCTTCGTCGGCGAGGGAAATCTCTGGGAACAGCACCTGATCCAGGCTGAACAACGACCGCGGGCGGACCACCAGCCAGGCCGTGAGCGCGGCCAGGCCCAGATCACGTGCCAATTCCTGCGGATACCTGGTCTCCTCGGGCGGGATAACACCGCCGGTGCCGAAACAGCCACAGTCGATGGACAGCCCCTGGCTCCAGGCCCAGATGATTCCCACCATGAACATTCCCATCAACACGAAACCCACCGCCGCGGCGGGCCGGGTCAGGAGGCCCAGCACCAACAAAATGCCGACGACGAGCTCGACCACGGGCAGCGCATAGCCCATGACATTGGCCACCTCGACCGGCAGCAGCTGGTAGGCATAGATGCTGCGGATGAACCAGGGGATGTTTGCCAGCTTGGGTACCGCCGCGACTATCAGCACGATGCCGAAGGTGAGCCGGGCGGCCAGACCAACCCAATCAGGCCAATATCGCAGGCTCGGAACAGTTGACTCGCTCACGGCGACAAGGGTACCGCGCGGGGAAAGACTCGGCCAGAATCCGGATACGCTGGGCGCACCATGAGCACCCATCAAGAGCTTTCAGCGTCACTGACGAGCCGTTGGCCCGAACACAGGGTCGCCCCCAGCCTCCACCGCATCTCGGCCTTGGTTGATCTGCTGGGCGATCCGCAACTGGCGATGCCAGTGATTCAGATCGCGGGAACCAACGGAAAGGGCAGCACCGCGATCATGATCGATGCGCTGCTGCGGGCGGCTGGGCTGCGGGTGGGGCGCTTCGCCAGCCCTCACCTCAGCGATGTCAGAGAGCGCATCGTGATCGATGGGGAGCCCATCAGCCAGGAACGATTCGCCGCCCTCTGGGCCGAGGTGGAACCGTTTGTCGCCATGGTCGACCAGCGAGGCATCGATGGCGTGGCCATGACCTTCTTCGAGGTCATCACCGGCATGGCCTATGCCGCCTTCGCCGATGCCCCCGTGGACGTGGCAGTCGTGGAGGTGGGGTTGGGCGGACGATGGGACGCGACCAGCGTGTGCCGCCCGGACGTTTCGGTCATCGCCCCGATCGGACTCGACCACACCCACATTCTTGGCTCGACGCTGGCACAGGTGGCCCGAGAGAAGGCGGGCATCATCGCCAAGGGAGCCACGGCGGTCCTGGCCGGTCAGGCCCCGCCTGCGGCAGAAGTGCTGCTGGCCAGGGCCCTGGACGTGGGAGCCCCCGTCAAAGCGGAAGGTCCAGATTTTGGCCTGCTTGATCGTCAGGTCGCCGTCGGCGGGCAAGTGCTACGGCTCGAAACCAGCGGCGGGCCGCTGGGAGATCTTTTCCTGCCCCTGTATGGCGAGCACATGGCGCGTAACGCGGCCCTTGCTGTCGCAGCGGTGGAGGCATTCCTCGGCGGTCAAGCCCTCGCCCCAGACGTCATCGCAGAGGGGCTGGCCGAGGTCAAGGCCCCCGCGCGGCTTGAATTGGTGCGCACTTCGCCGTCGATAGTGCTTGACACCGCCCACAATCCACAGGCGGCGCGCGTGACGATCGACGCCGCCGCGGAGGCGTTCGCCTTCTCACCACTGATCGGGGTGGTGGCGATGATGCGGGACAAGGACGCCCCGGAAGTCCTCAGCATTTTCGCCGAGCAGATGGACGAGGTGGTGATCACCAAGACCTCGAACTCGCCCCGCGCGCTCCCGACCGACGACTTGGCCGCCGTGGCCGATGAGGTCTGGTTGCCCGGGCGGGTGCACCAGTGCCCGACAATGGCCGAGGCCTTGGAACGTGCAGTCGCGCTGGCCGACGCCGCTGGCCAGGGTGCGGGCATCCTCGTAGCGGGTTCGGTCATTGCGGCCGGAGAGGCGCGTGACCTGCTGAATCAGCCCCGGGAAGAATCGTGACGCTGCGTCCGGACAACCCGCTGCGCACCGCCCTGATGTCGGTGCTGATCTTCGAAGTAGTCGTATTCTGGCTTGCCTTGTTCGGCATGATCCAAGTGGAGGATGTGGGGATTCTCACCGCCATCGGAGGGGTCTCAGCGGCCTCGGTGCTGGCCATCGCGGCTGCTGGCGGGTTGCGACGCGGCTGGGGCTATTGGATCGGCTGGCTGACGCAGGTGGCTGCCATAGCCCTCGGCATTCTGACCCCATGGATGTATGCCATGGGTATCGTTTTCGCGATGATCTGGACGATGTCGTTTGTACTCGGCAAACGGCTGGAAGCCAGGTCGAGTCAACCCTAGGACGGGCAATGACCGAAAATACGTTCATCATCGTCAAGCCCGACGCTGTCGCCGCAGGGCTGGTCGGTGCCATCGTGAGCCGATACGAACAAGCAGGGTTGCGCCTGGTTCGTCTCGAGGAACGAACAATTGATGCAGCCTTCGCCGACAGCCATTACGCCGAACACATTCACAAGGATTTCTATCCGCCGCTGCGCGAGTTCATGACCTCCGGCCCGCTCATCGCCGGGGTGCTCCAGGGCCCCGACGCAGTCGCCACCGTCCGCGCGATCAACGGCGCAACCGATCCGGCCGCCGCCGAGCCAGGAACCATCCGCGCGGATTTTGCTGCCTCGGTGCGAGAGAACTGCGTTCATGGATCCGATTCCACCACCACCGCAGCCGGCGAAATCGGCCTGTGGTTCCCCGGATTCGCATGACATCCGAACCTGAGAGCCACTGGCCGCCGCCCGTCGTGCAGCCAGCTGCCGAACCCGGGGAGACACCGTCAGAAAAGCCACCGCCGGTCCTGGTGGCCGAACCCTATCCTCGCCTGTGGCGGGGGGTCGCATGGTGGCGGCCTTTGGTGGCGGTCGTACTGACGTGCGTGCTCTTGCTCGCCACCAGCGTGCTGGCAACTCTGGGTGCGGTCGTGGCGGAGAGTGCATTGGGCATCCGGCCGTCAGGGATCCCGACGGGAGGCATGACTCCCGTCCTCTTGGTGGCCAACAGCGTCGGTCTCGGGCTGCTGATCCCCTGCGCGCTAGCGGCCGCAAAGCTCGTGGGACGCCCCGCCCGGTACCTGCACTCGGTGACGGGGCGTTTCCGCTGGTCACTGTTGTGGCGAGCCAGCGGCGTCGTGGGGCTGGTGCTTGGTGCCTGGTTCATCGCTGGACTCCTGATCGACGGCATCCCGGAACTGCGTGTTGCGAGCTACTCGTGGATGCTCCTGGTGGCCCTGATGCTCGTGACCCCCTTCCAAGCCGCGGGCGAGGAGTACCTGACGCGCGGTGTGATCAACCGTGCCATCGCCACCTGGGTCCCGTGGCGTCGGGGCGGCCTCATCGTCGGGGCCGTCGTGTCGAGCCTGATGTTCACAGCGCTGCACAACGCCGGCGATGTGTGGCTCAACCTGGTCTATTTCTTGATGGGTCTGGTGTTGTGCCATGTGACGTGGCGCACCGGCGGGCTGGAGGCGGCGGTGGCGCTGCACACTGTCAACAACATGCTGAGCTTCGTATTCGTTCCGTTCCAGGACCTCGACCAGGTATTCGCCCGGCAAAGCGGGGCGGCGGATTGGACGGTGCTGATCCAACTGACGTTCATCGGCGTCGCGGCCGTGATCATCGAGGTGGTTGCCCGTCGCCGTGGGGTGGCTACGACGGCGCCCGTGGCCGCGGCTCAGACCACGGCGGGGGGTGTCACGATCGTCGAGGGCTGAATATCCGGGCGGGGCGAGCTATCCTGATCGGCCTATGACCGAATCGTTGTTCGCTCGGCTCGAACCACTCCTATCGAGCGTTGCCAAGCCCATCCAATACGTGGGTGGGGAGCACAACAGCCTCGTGAAGGACTGGGACGACGTCGCGGTGCGCTGGTGCCTGTCCTACCCAGACGCCTATGAGGTTGGCCAACCCAACCAGGGCGTCGCGATCTTGTACGAGATCCTCAATGAACGCGACTGGATCCTCGCCGAGCGGACCTACGCTGTCTGGCCGGACATGGAGCAGGCAATGCGGCAGGCAGGCATCCCGCAGTTCACCCTCGACGCCCACCGGCCGGTGCGTGATTTCGATCTGCTGGGCGTCAGCTTCGCCACCGAGTTGGGCTACACGAATCTGCTGGGAATCCTCGACCTCGCCGGGATCGAGCTTCACGCCGCACAGCGCGGCGACGACGCGCCGATTGTTGTCGCCGGAGGGCACGCTGCTTTCAATCCCGAGCCGATCGCGGACTTCATCGATGTTGCCGTGTTGGGCGATGGCGAGGAGGCGACGCTGATCGTCTCCGACATCGTGCGGGAGTGGAAGCAGCAGGGGCGCCCTGGGGGGCGCCGGGAGATCCTGCGTCGGCTTGCGGTGACGGGTGCTTTCTATGTGCCCCAGTTCTATGACGTTGCCTACTTGCCCGACGGGCGCATTCAGCGGGTGGCCCCCAACCGCGACGACGTTCCGTTCCAGATCCGCAAGCACACATTGATGGACCTCGATGCCTGGCCCTACCCGGCCAAGCCGCTGGTTCCTATGGCCGAGACCGTGCACGAACGCTACTCGGTGGAGATCTTCCGGGGATGCACCCGGGGCTGCCGTTTTTGCCAGGCAGGCATGATCACCAGGCCCGTCCGGGAGCGCAGCATCACCACGATCGGGCAGATGGTTGCCGGAGGTCTCAAGGCCACCGGACTTGAGGAGATCGGTCTGCTCAGCCTCTCCTCAGCCGACCACTCCGAGATCGCCGATGTCACCAAGCAGTTGGGGGACCGATACGAGGGCACCAACGTGTCTTTGTCGCTTCCGAGTACGCGCGTTGACGCCTTCAACATCGACCTGGCCAACGAGCTGTCCCGCAACGGCCGCCGCTCCGGCCTCACGTTCGCGCCGGAGGGCGGTTCGGAGCGGATGCGCAAGGTCATCAACAAGATGGTCAGCGAACAGGATCTGATCGACACCGTCGCCGCCGCCTTCAGTAACGGGTGGCGCCAGGTCAAACTCTATTTCATGTGTGGGCTGCCGACTGAGGCCGACGAGGATGTGCTGGCCATCGCCGATCTGGCTAGCCGCGTGATCAAGACAGGGAGGGAGGCCTCCGGGCGCCGCGATATCCGCTGCACCGTCTCGATCGGCGGGTTCGTGCCCAAACCACACACCCCGTTCCAATGGGCGGGGCAGGCCAGCGCCGAAACCATCGACCGCCGGCTCATGGCGCTCAAGGACGCCATCCGGGCCGACCGCAACTACGGCAAGGCGATCGGCCTGCGCTACCACGACGGCAAACCCGGGATCATCGAGGGACTGCTGAGCCGGGGTGACCGTCGAGTGGGTCGGGTCATCGAGCGGGTCTGGCGCGAGGGCGGAAAATTCGATGGCTGGAGCGAGTATTTCAGCTATGAACGCTGGACCCAGGCCGCACAGGAAGAACTGGCGAACTTCGGTGTCGATCTTGACTGGTACACCACGCGGGAGCGGGACTACGAGGAGGTCCTGCCGTGGGACCATCTCGACGCCGGTCTCGACCGGGACTGGCTGTGGGAGGACTGGCGGGACGCCATCGATGAGGTCGAGGTGGAGGACTGCCGGTGGACCCCGTGTTTCGACTGCGGGGTGTGCCCACAGCTGGACACCGAAATCCAAATCGGCCCCACGGGCAAAACACTGCTGCCGCTGAGCGTCGTCCCACCAGATCTGAGCTGAGCTACGGGAAGGGCCGCCGAGCCGAGGTACACCTCAAGGGAGCTGGTCCTCGATGTACTGCGGCCGCAGCGAGTACAACCCGACGATCACCATCGGGATCACCAGCGCGAGCTGCAGGCCGATCGAGGCCGTCCAGCCCCCGGTCCAGGCGTAGAGCGTGCCGAACAGCAGCGGGCCGGCGGTGGCGATCAGGTAGCCGATCGCCTGGGTGAAACCCGACAGGGCGGCGGTGGCGGAGGCGGTGCGGGCCCGGAGGCCGAACAGCGCCAGGATCAGCGGGAACGAGGCGGTGCCGATCGCCAGACAAAATGACCACACTGCCGGCGACGCCGCGGGGGCTACGAGCAGGCCGACGAAGCCGATCACCAGCGATGCCACGAGGACCAGGAAGAGGCGCTGCGGGTGCTGAGCCCGGGCGACATAGGCCGGGATCAGGAACGATGGAATGATCCCGACCCCGGTGGCGATGCCGAGCATGAATCCAGCATCGACATCACTGAGGCCGGCCGAACGAAACACGCTCGGCAGCCAGCCAAAAATCGAATAGGCCTGGGCGGATTGGATGCCGAAGAACAGGGCCATGGCCCACCCCAGTCGGGTCCTGGCCACGGCGGCCATCGTGTGACCGGCCTCGGGCGGCGCCGATGGTTGCCGGCGTGACACGATGAGCAACGGGATCCAACACACCAGCGCGGCCACGGCGAGCGCCGCGGCGGCGATGAACGCGGCTTGCCAGCCACCCAGTGCTTGAGCCAGGGGGACCGTCCCGGCGCTGGCGGCGGTGACGCCCATCGTCATGACCAGGGAGTACAGGGCCGTCGCGAGGCCCACCCGGTGCGGGAAATGCAGCCGGACCAGGCTGGGTAACAGCACATTCGCCAGCGCCATACCGCCCAACGCCAGGATCGACAGCAGCAGGAAGCCCACCGCTGAATCGACCAGGGCCCGCGCGATCTGCCCCACCAGTAGCCCCACCAGCGCGATCCCGATGACGACGTGGGCTCCGAGGCGGCGGGCCAGCCCCGGCGCCAGCGCCCCGAACACTGCGAAGGCCAGCGTCGGCAGGGACGTCAAGAGGCCAGCCCCCACCGCAGACAGTCCGACATCACGCGAGATCTCTTCCAAGACCGGCCCCACCGAGATCGCCACCGGTCGAAGATTGAACGCCAGGACGAGGATGGCGGCAAGCGGCAACCACGACTGACGGCGAGACATCCGGCTCCTGACTAACGGGCAGAAGCCACACACTATCGCGCACGCGACGTGTGAGGCGGCCGCAGCGTCTCCTACACTGCGACGAATGGGACGACGACAACCGCCGGTTCAGCAGGCCCCCCCGGCGCACAAGGTGCGGTTGCGCTACGCCAAACGTGGCCCGATGCGCTTCACCTCGCACCGGGATGTCGGGCGCGCACTGGAGCGGGCGTTGCGCCGGGCGGAGATTCCCATGGCCTACTCATCGGGATTCTCGCCGCATCCGCGGATCTCCTACGCTGGGGCCTCACCCACGGGGGCGGCTTCCGAAGCGGAGTACGTCGAGTTGGGGCTGCGGCAGGTGGTGGATCCGGCCAAGTTGTCCCAAGCGCTCAACCAGAGCCTGCCGCCCGGGCTGACCATCCTCGACGCTGCCACAGCACTCCCGGAGCCCATGGCCGAACTGTTGCAGGCATCGGACTGGGAGGCGCGGCTGGACGGAATCGATGCAGCCTCGCTCAAGGCCGCCGTGGCGGAGCTGATGAGCCTGGGGGAGTGCGTGGTGGAACGCATGACCAAGAACGGCATGCGAGCCTTCGACGTCCGGGGGGCTGTGGTGTCTGTGGTGCCGGGGGATGGATCGCTGGAGATGCGGATCCGCCACCTCACGCCGCTGGTGCGCCCCGACGACGTGGTCTCGGCGCTGCGGCGGATCGATCCCACCTGGACCCCGGCATCCGCGCCGTTGCTGACCCGCCGCCACCAGGGGCGTCTGGCCGATGGGGCGCTGGGTGACCCGCTGCGGATAGCGCAAGACGCGGTTTAGTTGAAGTGTGTGAGAGACTTGGGCCCAAGGTCACGCACCGCCGGTGCTAGGGGTGGCCGGGACTGCACCGCGACGACTCACGAGTCGACCGCGGCGGATCCGCCGGACACACCCATCGACCTACAGGCTTGTGACGTAGCCCCGCTACGCCCATCACTGCGCATCGCGCGCATGAGGAGAGATGCCCGTGTCCGAGCAGACCGACCCCACCCAGCCCGAGGCGGCACCGCGTAAACGCAGGCGGGCAGCTTCCCGCCCCGCCGGGCCCCCCGTCGAGGCGCCGAGCCCCGCACCCGAGGCTCTCACCGCCCCGGCTGAGCCATCGACCGACCCAGCGGCCGCGGCCGCGGCCCCCGCCGAGAAGGCACCGCCCAAGCGCCGCCGCGCCACCCGTGCCAGCAAGCCGACCGAGCCCGCCGCCGAGGCAGCGAGTGCCCCAACACCGGAGGAATCGGCCCCCGCGCCCGAGGCGCTGCTGCCTGAGGTGGCCGCCGAGGAGGCGCCAGCAACCCCGACGCCGGAGGAAACGGCGCCCAGTAAACCGGCCCGCAAGCGCCGCACCACGAAGAAGGCCGCCGAGGCCGCGCCCGAGAAGGCCGAACCTAGCCAGGCCGTCGCCGACGAGGCACCGGCGGCTACGGAGACCGGCGCCGATGCCGCACCCGCCGAACCCGAGCCGGTCGAAGCCGAGGCCGACGCAGCTGCCGACGCCGATGAGCTGGACGGCATCGCTGCGGCCCTCGCCGCCGCCGAGCGAGAAGCTCTGGCGCGCCGCCGCCCGCTGGCCGATCCATTTGCCGTGACCGCCGATGGGCAGAGCGCCGAGTTGGTGGCGCTGGCCGGTGCCATCGCCTCCGACGGTTCCGAGGTCGACGATGCGGCTGCGGAATCCGCTGCCGACGACGCCGCTGAGGACACGCCCAGTCAGCCTTCCGGGGAGCCCGACGGGGCCGAGGAGGGCGAGGAATCCGAAGAATCCAAACCCAACCGCCGCCGTCGCCGCCGCGGCGGGAGGCGTCGTCGTCGCGGGCGCGCCGAGGGGTCCGACGACGATTCCGGCGATGACGCGGAGGAGTCCACCGAGGCCTCCGAGGCCGATGAAGCATCCGATGACAGCGATTCCTCCGATGATGGCGATGCCGCGGAAGGTGAGGCCACCACCCGTCGGCGGCGTCGGCGCCGTCGTCGCGGTGAATCCGACTCCGAGGAGTCCTCGAGCGAGGTCACCGGCATCGAGGGTTCCACCCGCATGGCCGCCAAGCGCCAGCGTCGCAAGGAGTCCAGGGCTGCGGGCCGTCGTCGCGCGCCGATCCTGAGCGAGGCGGAGTTCCTGGCCCGTCGGGAATCGGTCAAGCGCGAAATGGTCATCCGGCAGCGTGAAGATTACACCCAGCTCGCCGTCATCGAAGACGACATCTTGGTGGAGCACTACGTCGATCGGGCCTCTGCTACGTCGCTGATCGGCAACATTTACCTGGGCCGGATCCAGAACGTGCGGCCGAGCATGGAGGCCGCCTTCATCGACATCGGACGGGGGCGCAATGCTGTTCTCTATTCCGGTGAGGTGGACTGGGACGGGTTCGGCGTCTCGGCTGAGGATCGCAAGGTCGAAAAGGTCTTCAAGTCAGGGCAGAGCGTTCTGGTGCAGGTCACCAAGGACCCGGTGGGGCAGAAGGGAGCCCGGCTCACGGGGCACATCTCGCTGCCCGGGCGCTACATCGTGTACTCGCCCGGCGGTCATCTCTCTGGTGTGTCACGCAAGTTGCCCGACACCGAGCGCTCCCGGCTCAAGGGGATCCTTGGCGGGCTGATCACCGATGAGGAGTCAGTGATAGTTCGCACCGCGGCTGAGGGGGTCAGCTCCGAGGAATTGGTGCGCGATGTCAATCGGCTCAAGGCCCAATGGGAGGTCATTGAGAAGAAGGTCAAGCAGGGCAAGGCTCCGGCAATGCTCTACTCGGAGCCGGACGCCACGCTGCGAATCGTGCGTGACTTGTTCACCGAGGATTTCCGGCGGCTGGTGGTGCAGGGCGACGAGGGTTCCAGCGACGCCTACGACGCCATCTCCGCCTATGTGGGGCACGTCGCGCCCCACCTTGCCGACCGGATCGAGAGGTTCACGGTGGGCGAGGGGGAGCCGGATGCCTTCGCCAAGTACCGCATCGACGAGCAGGTCGCCAAGGCGCTCGACCGCAAGGTCTATCTGCCCTCCGGTGGTTCCCTGGTCATCGACCGGACCGAGGCCATGACCGTCGTCGACGTCAACACCGGCCGCTTCACGGGGGCCGGTGGGAACCTCGAAGCCACCGTCGCCAGCAACAACCTGGAAGCGGCCGAGGAAATCGTGCGGCAACTGCGGCTGCGTGACCTTGGCGGCATCATCGTGATCGACTTCATCGACATGGTGCTGCCCAGCAACCGGGAACTGCTGATGCGTCGCCTCGTGGAATGCCTCGGCCGGGACCGTACCCGTCACCAGGTAGCGGAGGTAACCAGCCTTGGCCTGGTCCAATTGACGCGCAAGCGCATCGGCACCGGGCTCCAAGAGGCCTTCACCGAGGAGTGTGAGCACTGCCACGGCTCGGGATACACCCGATTCGATGAACCGGTGGAGTCCCAGGCACCCTCCGACGGTGGCGAGCGGCGCTCCAAACGCCGCCGTGGCGGCAAGGGATCGGGCAAGTCCGACCAGTAGCAGATGGGGCCGCGGCGGGTTTGACCCCGCCGTGAGCCCCGCGTAAAGTAGTCCATCGGTGCCTTTGGCTCCGCGGATGCGCGCGGCAGGCTCCGCAGCGGACCCGTCGGGTGCGCATCCATCGGTAGAATTTAGAAGGTAGGTCAGGCGTGTACGCGATTGTGCGCAACGGCGGACGCCAGCACAAGGTGGCTGTTGGCGACATCCTGGACATCGACCTGGTGTCTGACGAGGTTGGCGACAAGGTCACCCTGCAGCCGGTGCTGCTGGTCGACGGCGATGCCGTCACCTCTGAGGCCAAGGCCCTGGGCAAGGTCGTGGTGACCGCCGAGGTCCTCGGTGAAACCAAGGGTCCCACGATCCGGATCATCAAGTACAAGAACAAGACCGGGTATAAGAAGCGTCAGGGGCATCGCCAGCGCTACACCCAGGTCAAGATCACCGGCATCGAGAGCTGAGGGACAGACATGGCACATAAGAAGGGCGCGTCCAGCACGCGCAACGGTCGCGATTCCAACGCGCAGCGCCTCGGCGTCAAGCGTTTCGGCGGCGAACTTGTCGGCGCGGGTGAGATCATCCTGCGCCAGCGGGGGACCCACTTCCACCCGGGCGATAACGTCGGCCGCGGCAAGGACGACACTCTATTCGCCTTGGCCCCCGGTCAGGTGGAGTTCGGTGTCAAGCGCGGTCGCCGCGTGGTCAACGTCGCCGCCGTCGAGGTCTGATCCACACGACTCACTTACAAGGGCAGCCCCTCGGGGCTGCCCTTGTCGCGTTCCTGGCCCAAGAATCGACGGGCCTGAGTCGTGCGAAATCGGGAAGGGTGGGTGTGCGTCGGTAGACTGTGCCCGCCATGGCTATTCCTTCCTTTGTTGATCGTGTGTCGTTGACCGTGCAGGCAGGCAACGGAGGCAACGGCTGCGCCTCCGTGCACCGTGAGAAGTTCAAGCCGCTCGGTGGACCCGACGGGGGCAACGGCGGTGACGGCGGCTCGGTGATCTTCCGGGTCGATGATCAGGCCACGACGCTGGTGGAGTACCACCGGCAATCCGTGGCAAAGGCCCGCAACGGCGAACCCGGACGTGGGGATCACCAGCATGGCGCGACAGGAACCGACATAGTCCTGGCCGTCCCCACCGGAACCATCGTGGTGGATACCGACACTGGGGAGACTCTGGCCGATCTCACCGGCCTGGGAGTTGAACTCGTCGCCGCCCAGGGCGGAAAAGGCGGTCTCGGCAACGCCGCGCTCGCCACTGCCTCACGCAAGGCCCCCGGCTTCGCACTGCTGGGTGAAGAGGGCCAACGGCGACACCTCACCCTCGAACTCAAGGTGGTGGCTGACGTCGGTCTGGTGGGCTTCCCATCGGCGGGCAAGTCATCGCTGATTGCGGCGATCTCCCGGGCCCGTCCCAAGATCGCCGACTACCCCTTCACCACCCTGGTGCCCAACCTTGGCGTGGTCGTCGCCGGGGACCTCACATTCACCGTCGCCGATGTGCCCGGCCTCATCGAGGGGGCCTCACAGGGCCGCGGCCTCGGATTCGACTTCCTGCGCCACATCGAACGCTGCCAAGCCATCGTGCACGTCATCGACCTTGCCACCTACGAACCAGGGCGAGATCCCCTGGGCGACCTGGAAACCATCGAGGCCGAACTGGCCGCGCACGGCGGGCTGGAAGATCGGCCCCGCCTCGTGGCGCTCAACAAGGCCGATCTGCCCGAGGCCAATGACGTCGCAGACATAGTGATGCCCGACCTCGCGGCAGCTGGCCACCGCAGCTTTGTCATCTCTACCAAAACCGGCACCGGCCTACAGGCGCTCACCTTTGCCATGGCCGAGCTGGTGGCCCAGCGCCGCACAGCACTCGACGCGGAAACCCCGGCTCGTCGGGTGGTTCGCCCCGCACCGGTACGAGCAGCTTCCGGGCCCGAGTTCACCATCGCCCGCAAAGGCGACGGGGAAGGTGGCCACCTGTGGCGGGTCAAAGGTGGCAAGCCCGAACGCTGGATCCGCCAGACCGACTTCAACAATCCCGAGGCCGTAGGCTACCTGGCCGACCGGCTCAACCGGTTGGGTGTGGAGGATGAATTGCTCCGGCTGGGGGCCGAACCCGGCGATGCGGTGGCCATCGGCGGTGAGGACGCCGTCGTGTTCGACTTCGCCCCACAGGTGGACATCGGGGCCGAACTGTTGTCCCGGCGCGGCGAGGACCAGCGGCTGGAAACCGCGCGTCCCGCGGTCACCAGGCGCCGCCAGCGCGACGCCGAGTACCACCAGGCCCGCGACGACGATGAGCTCTGAGCTGGCCGCCGCGAAGCGGCTCGTGGTGAAAGTGGGATCGTCCTCGCTCACCACACCCGACGGTAGGTTCGACCACGCACGAGTGGAGGCG
Source organism: Arachnia sp. (assembly GCA_047972985.1). GTDB lineage: Bacteria > Actinomycetota > Actinomycetes > Propionibacteriales > Propionibacteriaceae > Arachnia. Next base: position 8,455 of record JBKEBG010000099.1, on the reverse strand, counting down.
CTGGCCGCCGAACTATCGGCTCGCCACGCGCAGGGCACCCGCATCGTGCTGGTCACCAGCGGTGCCATCGCGGCAGCCTTGGCCCCACTCGGTTTGGCGCGCCGCCCGCTGGACCTTGAAACCCAACAGGCCGCCGCGGCAGTGGGACAGGGGCTGCTGATCCGGCACTACACCGAGGCCTTCGCCCGGCACGACGTCTTGGTCGCTCAACTGCTGCTGACTGTCGAAGACGTGCTGCGCAAGACCACGTATCGCAACGCGCTGAACACGATTTCCCGGCTGTTCCGGCTCGGTGTGGTGCCCATCGTCAACGAGAACGACACAGTTGCCACACACGAGATCCGCTTTGGCGACAATGACCGGCTAGCGGCCCTGGTGGCCCACCTGATGCGCGCCGATGCGTTGCTGATCCTCAGCGATGTCGACGGTCTCTACACATCGCACCCGGCCACCCCCGGCAGCGAGCTGATCCGCACCGTCGCGGATGTCACCAGCCTCACCGCAGACACATCCCGGGTCGGGTCCAAGGTCGGTACCGGAGGGATGCGTACCAAGGTCGAGGCGGCACGCATCGCGAGCGAGGCGGGCGTGCACGTCGTGCTCGCCCACGCCGACCGGTTGACCGATGCGTTGCGCGGCGCGGACGTCGGCACGCACTTTCTTCCGGTGGGTAAACGGCGGCCTCGCCGCCTGCTGTGGCTGGCACACGCGGCCGAGACACGCGGCACCATCACCGTGGATGCCGGCGCGCAGCGTGCTGTGACTGACCGCAAGGCCTCGTTGCTTCCCGCTGGCGTGGTGCGCATCTCCGGGTCCTTCACCGAGGGGGACCCCGTCGATATCGCCGGACCCGACGAGCAGGTCTTCGCCAGGGGCTTCGTCGCCTACGCCGATGACGAGCTGGCGCCGCTGCTGGGACATTCCAGCGCGGAACTCCCCGAGGGGGTGGCCTACCCGCCGGTGGTACATCGCGACCTGCTGATCGAGGTGTCCTCAGCGTAAGCTGTGGCCCCATGAGCTTCCATGACCAGGCCATCGCCGCACGCCGTGCCAGCTTCGAGCTGGCCACGCTCACCCGGGCGGCGAAGGATCGCGCATTGCATCTCATGGCCGATGCACTGTGTGATGCCGAGGGCCAACTGCTGGCCGCCAACCAGATCGATCTCGACAATGCCAGCGATGCCGGCACCTCCCAGGCACTGCTGGACCGGCTCGCGCTGAGCCCGGCCCGCGTGGCTGGGATGGCGGCAGGTTTGCGCGATGTTGCCGCGCTACCCGATCCCGTGGGTGATGTGGTGCGCGGTTGGCGCCTTCCCAATGGTGCCTGGGTATCGCAGGTCCGGGTTCCCTTGGGCGTGGTGGGCATCATCTATGAGGCCCGGCCCAATGTCACCGCCGACGCCGCCGGGATTGCGCTCAAGTCCGGTAACGCAGCGTTGCTGCGAGGTTCCCGTTCGGCCCTCCACAGCAATCGGGCGAGCATCCAGGCGCTGCGCGCGGGACTGGTCGCCGCCGGGCTCACCCCTGATGCTGTCCACCTCGTGGAAGGCGGACGCGAGGTCACCACCGAGATGATGCGCGCCAGGGGCTTGGTGGATGTACTCATCCCGCGCGGGGGTGCCGGGCTCATCAACGCGGTCGTCGATGGTTCATCGGTGCCAGTGATCGAGACCGGTACCGGGAACTGTCACCTTTTCGTCGACGCTTCCGCCGATCTCGACATGGCGGTCGAGATCATGCTCAATGCCAAAACCCAACGACCCAGCGTGTGTAACGCGCTGGAGACACTCCTGGTGCATTCCGAGATCGCCGACAGCTTCTTGCCGCGTGCCCTCGAGGCCCTGGCCGGGGCCGGGGTGAGAGTGCACGGAGACGACGCCACCCAGCGGTTTTCGGCCGAGGTCGTCCCCGCCACAGCGACCGAATATGACCAGGAGTATCTCTCCCTCGATCTCGCCGCCCGCGTCGTCCACGGCCTCGACGACGCACTGGAGCACATCCGCGACCACTCGTCGGGGCATTCCGAGACGATCATCACCTCAGACAAGCGCTGCGCCGATCGTTTCGTCGCCGAGGTGGACGCGGCGGCGGTGCTGGTCAACGCCTCCAGCCGCTTCGTCGACGGCGGCGAGTTCGGGTTCGGCGCCGAGATCGGTATCTCGACGCAGAAGCTACACAGCCGCGGCCCGATGGGCCTGCCGGAGATGACATCGACGAAGTACGTGGTCGAAGGCGATGGGCAGGTGCGTGAGTAGCCGCGCCGAATTGCTAGCATCGTGCCCATGCTGATGACGATCCTGGAAACGGCCGGCGAGCCCCTGGTGCCCACCGTGGTGTATGCGGCCCTGGCCTGGGTAGTGATGATCGGGGCCCTGGCATCGGTGCTCGCCATGGGGGCAGGGCGGCCGCACTCCAAGTGAGCGCGCCTAAGCAGGGCCTGGCCCTGCGGGCCACTGGACGCCGCTATCGCCTGGGGGTGATGGGCGGCACCTTCGACCCCATCCATCATGGGCACTTGGTGGCCGCCAGCGAGGTGGCTGCCGAGTTCGGCTTCGATGAGGTGGTTTTCGTGCCCACCGGGGTGCCGTGGCAAAAGTCCGATCGCGAGGTATCGCTGGCAGAGGATCGCTACCTCATGACAGTGATCGCCACGGCATCCAACCCGCGCTTTTCGGTCTCGCGCGTCGACATCGACCGGCAGGGCAACACCTACACTGTCGACACGCTCAAGGACTTACGCGCCGAACGCGGCCCCGACACCGACCTGTTCTTCATCACGGGGGCGGATGCGGTACGCCAGATCCTTACCTGGCACGGTGCCGAGGAACTATTCGATCTCGCCCAATTCGTTGGGGTGTCCCGGCCAGGGGTCCCGATGACAGCCGACGACCTCAAACACCTTCCCAAGGACCGGGTCACGCTGCTGGAGGTTCCAGCCCTGGCCATCTCCTCGACCGACTGCCGGGCGCGGGTACAGCGCGGTGAACCGATCTGGTACCTCGTACCCGACGGCATCGTGCAATACATCGCCAAACGAGGTCTCTACCCAGCCCCAGAAAGGCCACCGCTGTGAGCGCCACCCCCGAAGCACTCGAGATCACCCGCATCGCGGCTCAAGCCGCCGCAGACAAGCAGGCACGCAACATCGTTGCGTTCGATGTCAGCGAGCAGCTGAGCATCACCGACATTTTCCTCATCGCCAGCGCGGGGAATGAACGGCAGGTGGGAGCCATCGTCGACGGGGTGGAGGAGACCCTTATCAAGGCCGGCCACAAGCCGGTGCGCCGCGAAGGCGACCGGGAGAACCGTTGGGTCCTGCTCGACTACATCGATCTTGTGGTTCACGTGCAGCACGACGAGGAACGCACTCTATACAGCCTCGAGCGGCTGTGGAAGGACTGCCCTGAGGTGCCGCTGGCCCTCGACGAGGTTCCTCAGTGAGGCCGACCCACCTGATCTTTCTGAGGCACGGCCAAACCGATGCCAACCTCGCTCAGCGGATGCAGGGCCATCACGACGTGCCCCTCAACGCCGTGGGACGAGAGCAGGCGTCGCAGGCCGCGGACTGGCTGGCTGACCGGGACCTTGCCTCCATCTACGCCAGTGACCTGAGCCGCGCCAGCCAGACCGGCGAGATCGTCGCCGCGGTGCACGGATTGCCCGTGGTGACCGACCCCCGGTTGCGGGAGATGAACGTTGGCGACTGGGAGGGGCGTCACATCAGCGACGTGCTGCGCGAGAAACCGGACTTCGTGCAGCTGTACCTGGCCGGCATCGACTTCCGGCGATCCGCGACCGGAGAGACCATTGCCGAGATGGTGGCCAGGGCGATGCCCGCCGTCACCGAGATCATCCGGCGTCACGCCGGTCAGAGCGTGGTGATCGCCCTCCACGGACTTCTCGGCGTTCAGCTGATCCAGACGCTGCTCGGAATGGCCCCCGCCTCACGCGTGCTTGGTTCGTTGGGTAACGCCTGCTATTCGGAGGTGGGAACCTTCGACGGCGCTGCCTGGCTGGTCACGCACAACATCGCGCCGCACCGGCTGGACCCAGCAGCCAGCTTCCACCGATAACTGTGCTGCTGCCCGGTACGGTTGTCCTGGACATCGACGAGCAGAAGGGTGGTCCGATGCGGCTGCGGCTGGGAACACGGGAGTCGGCACTAGGGGTCGCCCGCGGTGAGGCGGTCGCGCAGCGGCTGCGTGACCAGGGGCACGACGTCGAATTGGTCATGATCAGCGACACAGCGGGGGACGCCAGCGACATGCCGGGCGAACCTTCGCCCAGCGGCGACTTCGCGGCAACGGTGCGGGCCTCGCTGTTGGCGGGGGAGTGCGACGCTGTGGTGCACGCCTACAAGGACATTCCGTTGGATGCCGACACAGCCGAGGGCATCACGAAGGCGGCAGTGCCACAGCGGGGCAACCCGCGTGACGCCCTGGTGACTTGGGACGGTGTTGGACTGGCGGCCCTGCCGCAGCAGTCGCGCATCGGAACCTCAAGCCTGCGGCGGATCGCGCAACTCAAACGCCTCCGCCCGGACCTGGTGATCGTGGACGTGAAGGGAACGTTCGCGGAGCGGCTGCGCCGGGTCGAACCGGGGGACCTCGATGCGCTCATCGTCTCGATGGCAGGCCTGGACATGCTAGGCCTGGCCGACCGCGTCAGCGAAGTGCTGCCGTTCCTACCGGCCGCCGCCCAAGGAACACTCGTGGTCGAGTGCCGCTCGGACGACCTCGACTCGATCCAGGCGCTCACCGGGATCGATGACGAGGAGACCCGGATTTGCACCACTGCGGAGCGCTCGGTGCTGACCGCGCTCGATGTTGACTACAGCGCCCCGATCGGCACCTTGGCTGATCGTCAGGTGGTGCTGTCGCTGCAGGCAGCGGCCTTCTCGGTCACGGGCGAGAAGATGATCAACGTACAGGTGGGAATGCCCACATCAATGCTCCATGCCGAACGCACCGGCCGCACCCTGGCCGACGCGCTGCGCAAGCGCGGCGCCCACGAGTTCTGCAACCGGGCCGAGGTGGAGGCCGCTGGCATCATCGAGCAGCACGATGAGGACGCCTGGGAACCCCACGTTGTCCCCGGGGCAGCACGGCTGTTCCTGCCCCGCCAGGACGGCCGCTTGGCCGCCACGTTGCGCGACGCCGGATTCGCCGTGGACGCCATCACCCTGCAGCGCGCCAAGCTCGTCCCGGCCGACAACATCCTGGACCGCGCGGATTGGATCGTCGTGCCCAGCGCCTACACGGTGTGGGCGCTGCGCGAGCGCGGCTGGCAAGCCCCGGAGGGGGGCAAGGTAGCCGCCATGGGTGACACCACCCGCGCCATCCTCGAAGCCGCAGGAGTCCAGGTAGACATCGGCCCGGAAGGCACTGCCTCCAGCACCCGAGTCCTGGACGAGTTTGCGCCTTCCCAGGGGGAGCGGGTGGTAATCCCGTGCGCCAGCGACTTGAGCACGCGGCTTGAGGACGGACTTCGGGACAAGGGCTATGAGGTGGAGCGTCTCGAGGTGTACCAGATGGTGGACGTAGAGCAGGCGGATCCGGAGCTACGGACCGATTGGGATTCCGGCGAGTTCTCCTACGTCTTGCTGAGCTCGCCTTCCGTGGCGGAATCGTTCCTCCGGGTGTTGGGCGCCCGTGACGACGTCGCGACGCTGGCCTGGGACGAGGCGACCGCCGATGTGCTGCGGGACGCTGGCGTGAGGGTGGCCGCAGTTGCGCCGAGCAAGGACGTGGCGGGCGTCCAGGCGCTCGCCCAGGCTGTGGGGGTCACCGTCGGCTGACACGCACTGCCACCACCCGCCCCTCGGGCCGCTGACGCCCGTTCTACGACCTCGCAACTCCGGGATTGATCCTTCCGCGCACCCCGGCACGCCGGTGCGCTCACATGGCTTCCCAGGCGCCAACGGTGGGGCTGGGAGCGGCGCCGCGCCGATGTCTCGGTAGTTTCTTCGTAGCAACACGGTGGCGCGTTAGTGGCGTGGCTGCCCACGCCCGTCGGTCCGCGGAGTGGCGGACCCCTCAACCGGGGCTTTCGAGTGCGGGTCGGGCGGCCGTTGCGCCCCGAGTTGCAACCCATGGGAGGGTATCGGGTATCGTAGGGCGAGCCGCCGCAAGCGGCCCGGGGCTATGGCGCAGTTGGTAGCGCGCTTCCATGGCATGGAAGAGGTCAGGGGTTCGAATCCCCTTAGCTCCACCCCTAGTCAGTGCGACATTGTGTGGTTTTCAGTCCAACTGCGCACCCAAGTTTTACTTCTCCCACCTAGACCCGCACCGGGCGGTTCTGAGCGCCCCGCGAGATCCGACAGCGAACCTCGGTACATGCCCATCCGGCCAGCTTCGCGTAGGCGGTCAATCGTAAGAACATTAGAAACGAACAATCATGCTCGAATAATTGTGCAAGCTTAATGTACGTCGCAATTGGTGAGCAATGTGATGACGGCGGTGAATTCAGGCGTATAGTAAGCAATGGCTTCAAGTGGAGCTCGACCGCAGGAATATGTGGGTCGCAGGCTGAGATCAAGGGGGAAGCATGAACAAATCAACGAAGGGTTCGATTGCAGCAGCAGCTGCAGCCGTTCTCCTCCTCGGTGGCGGAACTTCGCTGGCTTACTGGACCGCCAGCGCCGATGTCGACGGTGGCGCAATTACGGCCGGTGAACTGAAGCTCACCGCTGACGCGTGTGACACCAACTGGGTCTACGCCACAGGCCAGGCAAGTGCGGGCAGCGCCGTCACTTTGTGGGTCCCAGGAGATGTCGTCACCAAGTCCTGCACCTACACTGTCACCGCCACCGGAGACAATTTGCTGGCAACTCTGGTGACGCCGACGAGCGTTGCCTTGACCTCGACGAGTGCCGGGGCTGCCTCCACCGAGAGCGCCACCGCGACGGCGTCCTACACCCTGAACAACGCGGCTCTGGTGGATGCAGATACAAACATCGCGGGGATGCAGATCTCGGAGGCCTCCGCGGACCGGACGCTGAAGGTCACCTTCCAGGTCACCTTCCCCTATGGTGATGCCACCGCGGTGAATGCCAACGATACCCAGGGCTGGGAGGCCGACTTCGACGCCATCACGGTGTCCCTGACCCAGCTGGATCCCAACCCGTAATCCGACGAGGAAGCCGGCGATGAGATCAGCGTTGAAGTTCACTGGACGTACGCTCGCGTGGATAGTGATCCTCGCCGCCGGGGCCGCCGTCACTGTGGCCGTCCTGATACCCCGTCTGGGCGGGGCGGCGCCGTACACGCTGATCTCAGGGTCAATGGCGCCGCAGTACCCGGCAGGCACCCTCGTGGTGGTGCGCCCGGTGGACCCTGCCGATATCTCCGTCGGCGATGTAGTGACGGTTCAACTGGACTCTGGCAAGGAAGCGGTGGTCACCCATCGCGTGGTCGAGATCCAGCATCGGGCCGATGGAGAGCTCCAATTTGTGACCAAAGGCGACGCCAACGACATCCCGGACGCGGACGTACGAATGGCCGTCCAGATTCGGGGACAGCTGTGGTATTCGGTGCCCTACCTCGGGTACGTGAGCACTGCTCTTTCGGGGCAACAGCGTTCCTGGTTGGTCACCGCCTTAGCCGCCGGCCTCATCGGCTACGCGGTGTGGATGTTTGTGGGTACCTGGCGGGAACGGCGCAAAGGAGGAAGGCCAGCGCCCAAGGGTAATCGCGGGGTCGATGAAAAGGACCTCGCTGCGAAACCACAAAGATGACGTCAGAGATGCGGAAGGGGGGGAGTATGAAGCGAAGCGTGTGGTCGCGGGCGATAGCTATTCTGGCGACTTCGTTCATCTGGTTCGCCAGTAGCGCAGTCCCGCATGCGCAAGCCACCTCGGGTATTTCCCTGAGTCGTGACGGTGTCACGTGGGCCGAATCGCTCGGGGGGCCATTGTTCGACGCGGCAATCCGGTGGGTGCCGGGCGACGTGCGGACCTCTCGATTCTACATTCGCAATGACACCGCGGCAGGTGCGCAGGCGCAGGTCGACATCCTGACCACGATGGTTAATGACCTGCTCGACACGGGCGACTTGTCGATCGAGGTGCGAATCGCCGACCAACCGTGGTACTCCACCACCGTCGGCGACACCACCCAACCCGCCTCAACTCGGATCTCTAGCGGTGGCAGTCTGCCCGTGGATGTCCGCGTGCGATTCGAAGCAGCGTCGACGTCACGATCGATGGCGCTACCGCTGGATCTGGCGATTCGTGTGACGCTCGCCGAGCCCGTCGCACCGACGGACCCGCCCGATGAGGCAGCAACGACTCCAAGCTCGACGACGCACGCCAGCCGGCCGCCCGCAGACACCGGGCCTGCAGAGCACACCTACTGGCCGCCTGCCGATGTGCTGGGCGCTTCCGGGTCTCCGCTCCGGCTGAGCCTGTTGGTGGTTTCGGTGGTCGCCGTGGCGGCCGGGCTCGGCCTGGTTCTCG
>JBKEBG010000076.1:0-1599 GCA_047972985.1 Arachnia sp. | reverse complement strand
GAGGCGTGTATCCGCATCGCCCGTGAGTTCGCGCACAACTCCGAGGTGTCTGAGGGTCGCACGATGATCCTCATCGGCGCGGGCATCTGCCACTGGTTCCATGCCGACGTCACCTACCGGGCGATCATGGCACTGCTCATGCTGACGGGCTGCATCGGCCGCAACGGCGGCGGTTGGGCACACTACGTCGGCCAAGAGAAGTGCCGCCCGATGACGGGCTGGTTCAACTTGGCCAACGCTCTCGACTGGTCCCGCCCGCCGCGGACCATGATCGGCACCGGCTATTGGTACATGCACACAGATCAGTGGCGCACCGACGGCTACTCGGCTGATCTGCTGAAGTCTCCGCTGTCCACCGGCTCCCTGGACGGGCTCCACACCGCCGATGCGATGGCCTTGAGTCACCGGCTCGGCTGGATGCCGTTCTACCCTCAGTTCGACCGCAACCCGCTCGACCTGGCCGACGAAGCTGCCGCCGCCGTGGCCGCCGGGGAGGCTGAGACGCCCCAGGCGTGGATCGCCGCCCAACTGAAGGCTGGCACCCTGAGGTCGGCTCTCGAAGATATCGACGCCGAGGCGAACTGGCCACGCACGATGATCTTGTGGCGCTCGAATCTGCTGGGCTCCTCTGCCAAGGGCAACGAGTACTTCCTCAAGCACTTGCTGGGCACCCACAACAACCTCATGCCCAACGAGTACGGCGCCGATCAGCACCCCGAGGTTGTCGGTTGGCGTGACGAGGCACCCGAAGGAAAACTCGATCTGTTGCTGTCGGCCGACTTCCGCATGACGTCGACAACCCTGCTGTCAGACATCGTCTTCCCGGCGGCCACGTGGTACGAGAAGCACGACATCAGTTCCACCGACATGCACCCGTTTGTCCACGCTTTCAGCCCCGCCATCGAGCCTCCGTGGGAAGCCAAGACCGACTTCGATCTGTTCCACGCGCTGGCCCGGGGAATTTCGGCGCTGGCCAAGGATCACCTGGGCACCCGCAGCGACATCGTCGCCGTCCCGCTGCAGCACGACACCCCGGGTCAGATCGCGCAACCCGGTGGGCATGTCCCCGACTGGCGCGGCACCGACGTTGATTGCGTTCCTGGTAAGAACGCTCCGGCCCTGATGGTTGTCGAGCGGGACTACACAGCGATCGCCGACAAGTTGGCGACGGTTGGCCCACTCGCTGACCGGTTGGGATTCACCGTCAAGAACATCACCTATGACATGAGCGGCCCCGTCGAACGTCTGGGCAAGCTGCACGGTGTCATGTCCCACGGTGCCGGCGCTGGCCGACCAGCCATCGACACCGACGCCCGCCTCGCGGAGGCAATCCTCACGTGTTCGGGGACCACCAATGGCGAGCTGGCTACCCATGGCTTCCGGGACCTCGAGGCCAAGACGGGTCGGAAACTTGTTGACCTGGCCGAGGGCTCGGAGGAGAAGATCATCACCTTCGCCCAGACTCAGGCCTCACCCCAGCCGGTCATCACGTCGCCGGAGTGGTCTGGCTCGGAGACCGGCGGGCGCAGGTACGCGGCGTTCACCATCAACACCGAGCGCCTCAAGCCGTGGCACACGTTGAGCGGCCGGATGCACTTC
>JBKEBG010000048.1:0-40906 GCA_047972985.1 Arachnia sp. | reverse complement strand
CTCAGCGCCGATGATTCCAGTAACACAGCCACGATCCTCCGCCGAGTAGGCTTGCCGGCATAGGGGGAGGTCCAGATGCGCAGGCTCACATTTCACAAGGGGCACGCCACCCGCAACGATTTCGTCATCATCGACGATTCCCACGGAATGCTGGATCTGGCTCCCGCCGACGTGGCCCGGATTTGCGACCGGCACTCGGGGATCGGCGCGGACGGTGTGCTGCGGGTGGTGCGGGCCCAGCACGAGCCCGAATGGCGCGGCGATGCCGACCTATGGTTCATGGACTACCGAAACGCAGATGGGTCCATCGCCGAGATGTGCGGCAACGGGCTGCGGCTGTTCGCCCTGTATCTTCTCACCGAACAGCTCGTGCCTGGCGGCGCATTCACTGTGGGCACCAGAGCCGGCGCGAAACGGGTCCGGCTTGATCGCGCGGGCATGGTCAGCGTAGATCTTGGACCGGCCCAGGTGCACGACAGCGATGTCGAAATCGCCCTAGGCCCGCAGCGCTGGTCGGCGCGTAAGGTCGACGTGGGCAACCCCCATGCTGTGGTGTTCGTGCAGGGCCAGGAAATTGCTGACCTGAACCTCTGCGAGCCGCCGGTCTGGGAGCCGCATTCGGCATTTCCCGAGGGGGTCAACGTCGAGTTCTGCGCCGTCCTGGGGCCCGGCATCATCGACATGCGGGTCCACGAACGAGGCGTCGGCGAGACCCAAAGTTGTGGCACTGGTGTCGTGGCGGCGGCTGCCGCCTATGCCCGGGACAGTGGCTGGAGTGACCCGGTCGAAGTGCATGTGCCGGGAGGAAAGCTCGAGGTCACCTTCGAGCCGGACGCGTCCTGGTTGCTGGGACCTGCCGTATTGACTGCGCACGGTGAATACTGGGGGTGAGCCGAAACCGCGTGATCCCGGCGGCGCCCCGGCCCGCCATCCACAACCAGCCAGACGTGCTTGGATACCATCCCCGTGGCTGAGACAATGGTTCTCCCATGACACACACCCTTCCCGATCCGGGACCCATCGCCGAGGATGGCCAGTCGAATCTCGACGGCGATCAATCCGAACGCGCCGAACGCCGCTCATTGAGACGAGTCCAGGGAATCCGCACGGAACTCGCCGACATCACTGAGGTCGAATATCGACAGCTGCGCCTCGAGCGAGTCGTGTTGGTCAGCGTGTGGACCAGCGGCTCAGCCGCCGACGCCGATAACGCCATGGCCGAGCTCCAGCTACTCGCCGAGACGGCAGGCTCGGATGTGCTAGCAGGCCTGGTGCAGCGACGCAGGCAGCCCGACCCGGCCACCTTCATCGGGCGGGGCAAGGTCGACGAGGTCCGGGAGGTAGTCCACGAAACAGGTGCAGACACGGTCATCTGTGATGGCGAGCTGCAACCGGCTCAGCTGCGCAACCTTGAGGACCGGATCGGCGTCAAGGTGGTAGACCGCACCGCGCTGATCCTCGATATCTTCGCAGCACACGCCAAGAGCGCCGAGGGTAAGGCGCAGGTGGAGCTCGCCCAACTCCAGTACCTGAAGCAGCGGCTGCGGGGCTGGGGCGGGAACTTGTCCAGGCAGGCAGGAGGGCAGGCCGCAGGCGGCGCAGGCATCGGCGGACGAGGCCCGGGCGAGACGAAGATCGAGACCGATCGGCGTCGCATCGGGCAGCGCATCACCCAGCTGCGGCGCAAGCTGCGAGAACTCGATGCCACCAGAGCGACCAAACGCGCCGAGCGGCGGCGCCACGAGGTGCCATCCGTGGCGATCGTCGGTTATACAAACGCCGGCAAATCCTCCCTGCTGAACCGGATCACGGGCGCCGGGGTCCTGGTGGAGGACGCGCTGTTCGCGACCCTCGACCCCACCACCCGCCGCAGCCACACCAGCGACGGACGCGAATACACGCTCACCGATACCGTCGGTTTCGTACGGCACCTGCCGCACGACCTGGTGGAGGCATTTCGCTCGACGCTGGAGGAATCCGCGCAGGCCGATCTGCTGCTGCACGTGGTGGACGCGGCGGATCGCGACCCGGAAGGCCAGATCACGGCGGTCAGGCAGGTTCTGGAGGAGATCGGCGCGGCACGGGTGCCCGAGATCCTGGTGCTGAATAAGGCGGATCTGGCAGGACCGGATCAGCTGCTCGCGCTTCGCGGGGCACATCCGGATGCACTGATCGTCTCGGCGCGCACCGGCAGCGGCGTGACAGAGCTGTTGCAGCTCATCGAGACCCGGCTGCCCAATCCGCAGGTCGAAGTGGACGTGCTGGTGCCCTACGAGCGGGGAGATCTGCTGGACCGGATCCATCGCGCCGGCAAGATCGAGTCCCTTGAGCATGGCGCCGACGGGAGCCTGGTGCATGCCTGGGTGCAGCCGGGACTCGCCGACGAGCTGGCGGCCTTTGCCCGTGGATGAGGAGTATCACCGGCTGCTGGCTGCGGCAGTGTCAGGGATCGGGGGCGTCGAGCGGCCCGGGCAGCTGGAGATGGCCGATGCCGTCGCCCAGTCACTGCGCGACGGATCGCATCTTCTCGTCCAAGCCGGCACCGGCACCGGGAAATCCCTTGGCTACCTCGCCCCCGCCGTGGCGCACCTACTCGAGGCCGGGCAACGGGTGGTCCTCGCCACGGCCACGCTGGCGTTGCAGGCCCAGCTGGCGGCCAAGGACGTGCCCACGATTCAAGCCGCCGCGCAGCAGGTGACGGGTCGCGCGCCAAGCGCGGCAGTGCTCAAGGGCCGCAGCAACTACGCCTGTCTGTACCGGTCTCGTTCCGGGGGTGGCAACCTCGACCAAGGGGCGCTGATCGGTGCGGCCGAGGTCGCGCAGACCACCGCCGAGCCCAGCCGGCTCGGAGCCGAAGTGCTCGCCTTACGGGAATGGGTGGAGAAGCAGGCCGAAGGAGCCGAGAGTGCCGACCGCGACGACGCTCCGCCGCACACAGCCGCGGGCTGGGCGCAGGTCTCGATCCCGGTCCGGGAATGTCTCGGGGTGGCCCGCTGTCCCTTCGGGGCCGAGTGCTTTGTAGAAGCCTCACGAGACCGGGCCCGTGGCGCCGACCTGATCATCACCAACCACGCGATGCTCGCGATCGATGCGATGCACGGCAACACGGTGTTGCCCGAACACGACGCCGTCATCATCGACGAGGCCCACGAATTGACGGCGCGGGTGACAACTGCCGCCACTGACGAACTCACCGCAGGGCTGGTCGAGCGGACCGCGCATCGGTCGCTGACCTGGCTTGAGGACGGGCTGGGAGCGGAGTTTCTGGAGACCGCCGACAACCTCGCCGAGGCACTTGCCGATGGGCCTCCCGGCCGCGTCGTCGACGCCTCTGCGGCAGTGATCTATGCCGCCGCGCAGGTCCGCGACGTCGCCCGCCGGGCCATCACGGCGCTGGCCGGGGACAACGATCCCGAACGCACCCAGGCCGCGGCGGCAGTGCGCGAGGTATTCGACATCGCGCAACGTATCGCCGGGCTGGCTGACGCCGACGTGGTGTGGATCTCCGATCCGCCTTCCCAACCCCGCAGCGTCGTGGCGGCACCGCTGAGCGTCGCCGGGCTGATGAGCGAGAGGGTCTTCGGGGAGGCAACCACCGTGTGCACGTCGGCCACGCTCACCGTGGGTGGGTCCTTCGACACCACTGCCCGTGCCCTCGGACTGATGCCTGCGGCCCGGCTTGAAGAGGGCGCTGAGGCCGACGTCGATGATCAGTCAGTGGGGGCGGCCTGGCGCGGACTCGACGTCGGGTCACCGTTCGACTATCGCAGGCAGGGGATCGCCTACGCGGCACGGCACCTGCCGGCCCCGGGGCGCGAGGGTCTTGCACCCGAGGTGCTCGGCGAGATCGCACAGCTGCTGTGGGCGGCGGGCGGACGCACCCTGGGGCTGTTCGCCTCACGGCGCAACGCTGAGGCCGCCGCCCAATACTGCCGCGGTGAGCTGCCGAAGCAAACTATCTTGTGCCAGGGTGACGCCCAGCTTCCCGAGCTGCAGCGCCGCTTCCAGGACGACCCCGCCACGAGCCTGTTCGGCACGCTGTCGCTGTGGCAGGGCATCGATGTACCGGGAGAGACCTGTCAACTGGTGATCATCGACAAGATTCCATTCCCCCGGCCGGACGATCCGCTCATGCAGGCCCGCAAACAGGCGGTGGACGAGGCAGGAGGCAACGGATTCATGAGCGTGGCCGCTGCCCACGCCGCGCTGCTATTGGCCCAAGGGGCCGGACGGCTCATTCGGCGCGACACTGACCGCGGGGTGGTGGCCATCCTGGACCCGCGCATCGTCACCGCCCGGTACGGATCATTTCTGGCGGCCTCGCTGCCGGGGCTGTGGCCAACCACGGATCCCGAGGTGGCGGTCCAGGCGCTACGGCGCCTGCGGGGCGCCACCGATGAGCCCTCGCTGGGCCAGCGGGCCGGAGCAGAAGCGCGCGGCTAGGCCGCGCCCGCGGGCATCGGGGCGAAGCGGCTCAGTTCCTGTGCGCATGACCTAACCCTGGCCGCCAGCTCGTCGCTGGGCGCCAGCCCCTGCCACTGATCGGCGGTCACGAACAGGCATGATGGAATCACCATCGCCCGCAGGTAGCCCAACATGGGCCGCACCACCGAATCAAGCATCAGGGTGTGGCGCTGGGTCCCCCCGGTGGCCCCGATCAGAGTGGGCAGTCCACGCAGCGCGTCAGGCGGCAGGACGTCGAGAAATGACTTCAACAGACTTGAAAACGAGGCATTGATCGTCGGCGTCACGAGGATCAACACATCGGCCTGCTGCACCGCCGCCACTGCAGCGGCCACCTCGGCTGTCTGCTCGCCCGTGACCAAGGCAGTGGTGACCGCCACGGCGAACGCCCGCAGCTCGATGTGATGCAGGTGCCCGGGTGCACCGCGCTGCCGGACGGCCAGCTGACACTCCTGACCCAGCAAGGTGCCCAGTCGGGCCGTCGATGACGCCGGCGCATGCCCGGCGCTGACCACGACGATGCTCGGCCTCATGCGGGCTGCCGATCCGCAGCGCGTTCCCGCCGGGAGGCGAACGCCCATCGCGCCAGGACATCGAGGGCGAAGCCGAGGGCGCCGATCACGATGATGAGCGCCGTGATGTGGTGGTAGGCGAGCTGATCCTTGGCGTTCATGATCTGGTACCCCAGGCCCGAGGTAACTCCGAGCATCTCGGCGGGGACCAGGACCACCCAGCCGATGCCGATCGCCTGCCGGAGCCCGACGAGCACCGAGGGGCGAAGCGCCGGGATGACGACGTGGCGGGCCACCTCCCAGCCCGTGGCGCCGAGCGCGTGGGCAACCAGACGGTGGCCGGGTTCGATGCGACGTACCCCCTCGGCCGTGGCCACCTGCACCGGCCACACCGCGGCGGCCATCACCAGTGCCACGACCGGGGGAGCACCGATACCGAAGGCGAGGATGGCGATCGGAGCCCAGGACAGGGGGGAGACCATCCGCAGGAACAACAGCACGGGGGAACTTGCTCGCTCCAGCCAGTCGATGCTCCCCACGGCGAAGCCGATCACGACTCCCACGGCAGCAGCGAGCCCGATCCCCACCAACAACCGAAAGATGCTGACGGCGCTGGCATCCACCAGGGTGCCCGAGGCAGCAAGCTCGGTGAGGCCCGTGAAGGTGCGGGCCGGGGTGAACTCGCCGACCAGCGGCCGGTCGGCGAAGAGCAAAGTGATCAGCCACCACACACCGATCGCGGCGGCGACACCGATCAGCGCCAGCGGAGCACCGATCGGGCGGCGCCCGCTCTCGCGGTGGCGGGGCAGGGGGATGGCAAGGGCGCTCATGCTTCCAGCACTTCCTCTCGGGAGCCGATGGCCTGATCCGCCTCGGCAAGGGCAGCCGAAACGAAGCGATCGTCCACGAGCAGATCGTGCACCGAGGCCGGGTCGAGGCCGTCGAGGAACGTGGTGTCCCCGTCGATCTGGCTGGTCTGCATCAGCGTGACCAATGCCTCGGTGTAGCTGCGGTGCGGATAGGCCTCGAAGGCGAGCCGTTCGCCATGCCAATCAGGGTGAGAAATCGACGACGAGTACTCAGCCGCCGTGCGTTCGAAGACCTTCGACAACGCGGGCAGCGGCTGGGGGAGGTAGCCGCCGTCGCTGAGGAGGGCGGGCGCCTCATGCGGGTGGCCGGACAGCCATGACTGGGCCGCGACCAGCCCGTGCGCGATGGCCTGCACTGCGGCCGGATGCTCGGCGATCAGATCCTCGCGCACCGCGATGGCGCAGCAGGCGTGATCGCGCCACACATCACCGAGGAAGCGGTGGATCCGCCCGATACCTTGGACCTCGGCGACCGCATTGAACGGGTCGGCCACAGCGAAGCCGGCAATGCCGCCCTGGGCGAGGGCTGAGACCATTTCGGCGGGCGGCAGGACCACCAGCTCGACGGTTCCGGCGGCCGCTCGGGGACGCTGCCCGATGACAGCACGCAGCCCGGCGCCGGTCAACAACCGCTGGGTCAGCACCGAGTGAACACTCCACCACGAAGGCACAGCGATGGTGGCCCCCGCCAATTGGGCGGTGTCGGTGATAGCGGGGCGCACCGTGAGAGCCGAGCCATTTGTGTGTCCCCACCCGATGACCCGCATCGGAGCTTTGGAGGCGAGCCGGAGCTGGACCGCCAGCGGCAACAGCAGGTGGACCACGTCCAGCTCGCCCACGGCGAATGCCTGGGCCAGGGCGTCCCAGCCACGAAACAGGGCCGGGGCCTGTGAGGGGAGTCCGGCGGCCTGCCATAGACCGCGTTCGTGGGCGACGAGCAACGCGGATGCGTCGGTGATGGGCAGATGGCCCGAGCGCAACGGACGCGCCAGCAGAGCCTGGTCGGCAGCTGAGGGTGCGCCGTCGGCAACACTGAGCCAGGCCCCGCGCGTGGCCAGGCCCCCCACGACCCCGGCCGCCGCAACGCGAGCGCCCAGGCGCAGCACATCTCGGCGGCTAGCCATGGGCCACCGCCGCGAGGGAGCCGGAGAACTCTTCATCGTCGGGCTCGGGAGCCCTGGCATAGGCCGACCTGATCTGGCTGCGCAGCGGGTTCAGCTGTGGCGAATCGCGGTAGGAGTCAGCGTCGTTGCGGAAGGTGTAGGCGAGGCGCCCATCGGCGCTCAACACCACTATGTCGTCGGCGAGGATGAGTGCCTCGTCGATGTCGTGGGTCACTAGGACGCTGGTGACGGTGTCAGTGAGGACGTCGCGACGAAGCCACGCCTGCAGATCCGCCCGGGTGGCGGGGTCGAGGGCGCTGAAGGGCTCGTCGAGCAGTAGCCAGTCGGGTTCCACGACAAGTGCCCGGGCCAGCGCGGCCCGCTGTGCCTGGCCACCGGAGAGCTGATCGGGGTAGCGATGCCCCACATCTCTCAACCCCACGATGTCGAGGAAGTGATCCACTCGGCCAGGGCGCGCCGCGGCGTTGGCGCCGAAGCGCAGCCCCATCGCGGCGTTCTGCCTGACCGTGAGCCAGCCGAACAGCCATGGGTCCTGAGTCACGCTGGCTGCCCGGGGGCGGCCCTGCGGGAAGTGGATCGAACCGGTCGCCGGAGCCAGCTGCCCGGCCAGCACCCTCAGCAGAGTTGACTTACCGGCACCCGAGGGCCCGAGTAAGGCAAGTTGGCGTCCCGCGTGAACCTCGAGATCCACATCGCGAAGCACTACCCGGCCGGGGTATCCGGCGCTGAGCCGGGTCAGTGTGGCAAGGAGGCGAGTTCCCACCGCAGGTGTCCTTCCGAGGGTGATTGAACCGGGAGAAACGCTGCCTCGCGGAAGCGCCGCGAGGCAGGGCTCTTGGTGGCATAGCCGCGTCCGCCGGCCAGGGTCGACTCCAGCCGGGTGACCCGGATAGCCAAGGCCGAGGCGTCGAGGCGCAGCTGGAGCAGCTCGCGGCGACTCGCGGCGGCGAGGTCGGCGGCCAGCCGCTGCCACTGCTGCAGGAACTCCTCGACCGAGGCCCGTGCGTGGGCGACATCCGAGGCCAGCACAGTGTTGTCGCCCCGATCCAGTGAGGCTTCGGCCTCGTGGAGCGAACGGGTGATGAGCCCGGCGCAAAACGAGCTCTGCAGCACCAAGAACGCTGGTTTGAATCCTGCGGCAAGGCTGACCAGGTCGTTGGCGATAACCTGATCATCGGCCACCCGAACCTGGTCGAGCTTGAGCCCACCAGAGGCAGTGGCGTCCAGCGCGAGGAGTCCGCGGGCCGGGAAGACGTGGACACCTTCGGTGTCGGTGTGGATCCATGCCACGATCACCTGGCCGGTTTCAGTGCGGGCTGGAGCAACGAAAACGCTGCCTGGCACCAGATTCGATGCCCAGGCGATGGGGCCGGTCAATGACCATCCGTCGGCGCAGCGTTGGGCGCGTAGCTCCACCTCGCCGATCCCGGCGAGCGTCTTAAGCCCGGCGGCCATCGCCGTCGACCCGATGCGCCGGGCGGCACGCAGATCGGTCAGCAATTCGGCGGTCCGAGCCGAACGCTCGCCCCGGGCGAGGTAGTCCAGGACCATGCGGTGGGCCCAGAGGGAAAACGCCGAGGCGACGCACTCTTGCGCAATTGCGGCGATGAGCCTGGCCTCGTCGCGCACGTCGTCGCGGGTGCCTTCGGCGAGCAATTCGGCGATACCGAGGTCCAGCAACCCACGCTCTGCCAGCCCGGGCAGGGCCCAGGTGGCCGGCAGCTCGTCCGAGTCGACGTCGGTGGCGTTGACCGAGACTTGACGCAGTAGGTCATCGGCTGTCGAGGTGGTCATGAGCGCCACTGCTTCAGCGCGTGCAGGCGGTCCACGGGGGTGGCGACGACCTCGCGGGCCCGCACCACTGCATCGGCGTCGGGTGCATCGTAGAAGCACAGGCACTTGGCCATGTCCTCACGCACATATGTGCGCAGGAATGATACCTCGGGGACTTCGGCGTAGAGTGGGGTCTTCTCGGCTTTCCGGGTGAGATATGTGTCCATGTCGATGTGGCTCGGGATGTCCCATTCGACGAGATATCCACCCTCGGGTCGCGCCGCCTTGACATCGGCGAGCTCAGCCCCGACGAGCCTGACCCGGGCCGGCTCAGTGACCTCGCGGGCCAGCGGGGCCAAGGCTGTGGCCAACTGTGCGGCGTCGTCGGCCTCGATGATGGCGAACACGCGGCTGTGGTCGGAGGTGATCTGGGCCTCAATGAGCTCGGCGACCGCGGCGACATCTGTCACCACCTGCTGTGCGGCTTCGGCATCGAAAGTGGCGGGGACAAGTTCGGTAAGAAACAGCGTTGACATAGCTCTCCTAGGTGGGGTTACGGACGGGAGTCCATGGCCGCGGCAGGATGCTGCGGCGTGGGTAGACCGATGGAAGGCAGCGATGGCTACGGCGCACCGTCGCGAGCGAGCGGGTGCGTGCGAAGCATGCGGGTGGCTAAGCCAGGGCCTTCGGGGACGGCGCGAGCCGTCAGGGGGTGTGCGTCAGCGACACATGATGTTGGGGTCGCGCAGCATCGTCGCGGCCGACAGGCTCGCGGCGGACAGGGCCGGAATCGCGGTACGCGATTGAGACACCTTCATTGCTTCCTCCAACTGCGCGCGACGAGTGCCGCGGCTGGGGTGGACGGTACGCGGATGCCGAGCGCGGTGTCCAGCCCGTCCGCTCGCAGCGAACCTGGACACGCGTAGCGCCTCGCGATTTCAGGTGAGTCGAGGGCGCGGGTGACATCGGGTTGGATACTCTTAGGCGGCGATAGGTGACCGTGAACGGTGCAGGGCGGAGTGGTAATGGATCAAGAGGGACTTGCCAGACGGGTACGACGGCTGCTCGGGCGTGGGTGGCGCGAGCTCCGGGGCCTCGCCTCGCGGAGGCCCACACGAGGTGATCGGTCCGCGCTGCCCGTTGCCCCGGAACAGGCGGACGAACCGACCCAGGCCGGGCCCGTCCGGGAGTCTGCGGTCTATCGCGATCCGATCCCTACCACGATTGGGCCGGAGTTCAGGACGCTGCTGAAGGTGGCGACGCACTACTGGCAGGCCAATCTGAGTGACTCCGACGGGCCGCCGATCCTGGTGGACCTGATGCTGCAGGATACGCGCGCCATCATACGTTCGCTGACCGTTGCCACGGGAATCCAGCGTGCCAACGGCGGCCGTCTCATCGGCTTCCTCGGGGCCGATCCGGAATGGGAGTACGCCGTCTGGGACTATCACGATCTCGCGGCTGTGGAGGACCTCGCCCGTGCCTACGGCGTGAGTGACTTCGTGCACCTGGGCGAGCTCGCCGACGAGATCGCCAGCGGGCGCCAAGCCTCGCTTGTCATTCACGATGAGCGGATCGAGGTCCGGCACTCCGATCTTGACCCGGCCGCCATCGAGGCCGAGTCGATATCGACCGCGCTGCGGATCCTGCGGATCCCGCGCGACGGGCACGTACTTCGATCCTTCCCGGAGACCCAGCCAATCCTCGACCGCGCTGCGGCCATGGCTGACATCTACTACAGCCTGATCACCCAGCTGAATCCGGCCGCGCTCGTGGTGACCCACGTCGACTACAGCTCATGGGGCCTGGGGGTACAGACCGCCATGAAGCACGACGTCCCCGTGGTTCATGTGCAGTCCACCGGCAGCCTCAAGGCGTATGCCTGGTTCCCCGAGAACGCCACCTCCGGATCATTCCGGGCGCAGATGACCACGAGCATCGCGAAGTTCTTCGACGAAACGCTGTGGCCACAACGCAAGGTACTGCGGCGCGCCGCCGAACTGACCACCAGCCGGGTCAAGCGCGATACCGGGCGCCCGTCGTGGTGGCGCGCCGGCGGCGCGCTGGCGCTGTCCTCCCGAGAGGATCGCGCCGACATGCGCCGGCTCACCTCGCAGCGGCTGGGAATCGACCCAGACAAGCCCGTCATCGGAGTCTTCGCGCACGCGCAGTCCGATGCACTGGGGTCCAATGTCGAGCTGTTCGACGACTTTGTTGACTGGCTGCGCTCGACCACGGAGTATGCGGCCGCACATCCCGAGGTGACGTGGCTGTTCTTGGATCATCCGGCCCAATTCAGGTATGACCAGACCGACTTCTTCTCCAGCCTGGCCGATGACAACACCGACCACGAGCACATGCTATTCATGCCGTCGATGGACCTGCGAAAGAATGCGCTGTGGTCGCTGGTGGATCTGGCGGTCACCGTGCGCGGCTCGGTCAGCAACGAGTTTCCGGCCTTCGGGATCCCGGCGTTGCAGGCAGGATGGTCCGAATGGAGCCACCTCGGGTTCAGCATCCTGCCCACCTCGCGCGAGGGCTACTTCCAGGAACTCTCCGAGGCTATCGGCCGAGCTCTCGCCGGGGAATCGATGCTCTCAGCGCAGGAAGTCGAGCGGGCCCGGATATGGCAGTGGCTGTATCGAGGCGGAGCCGACGTCGCAAGCATGCTCGTGCCGCCGTGGCAGATGGGCCAGGCCGACCGGATGCACTTCCTGGTCCGGCTGGCCATGAACAACGTGGAGGCTGACTGCGACGCCGCGCTGACCGCGGTCCGCCGCATGTGGCAGCGTCGCGAACCGTTGCTCCTCGGCTTCGATTCTTCGCGACCCCTGGCTGAAGAGCTGGCACTTGTCTCGGCCGAGGAGGATTTCTCCGTCCCCGCCTATCCATTGCAGACCCGCTTTGATCAGCATTCGAAGATCCTCAGCGGCAGCACGTCGATTGAATCCGGGCTGGATGACGCACTGCTGTTCACCGACGGCATCGTGTTGGGTGAAGCAGTCCTCGGACGAATCAACTCCCCGCGCTGCACTATTGCATTTCGCTATCAGGCCAACATCACGACCCGGATCACCTTCACGGTGCGGCTCACGTTGGACACCCGTAGTGACAGCTGGTGGGAGTCCTACGTTGATGGGCCATACAAGACCCTTCCGCCGCCCACCAGGCGGCCGCTGGCGATCACATTCATGGGCACATCGGTGGTCACCGAAGTGCTGGACTCTCCAGAGGAACAAGCAACCGTCGACGTGACCTTCAGCGTTCCCGGGCGGGAATTCCCGTCGAGTCACCTGGTGGCATTGGAGCTGGTCTCCAACTGGGACCCGGCCGACGGCAGCGAACCCCCGAGCCTGCTCTCGGGAATCCAGGTGGATGACATCACCGTCCAGGTGACCCCCGAGCGGACCCTAGGGGATTAGACCCGGCGCATCACCGCGACGACCTTGCCCATGATGGTGGCGTGGGTGCCGTCGATGGGGGAGTAGGCCTGGTTGTGCGGGAGCAGCCATAGCTGCCCGGCACGGTCACGCTTGAAGGTCTTGACCGTCGCCTCGTCATCGAGCAGCGCGGCGACTATGTCCCCGTTGACGGCGGTGGGCTGCTTTCGCACCACCACCCAGTCGCCGTCGCAGATGGCGGCGTCGACCATCGAGTCGCCGCGCACCGACAGCAGGAAGACCTCGCCGTCGCCGACGAGCTGAGTGGGCAGTGCGAAGACGTCTTCCACCTGCTCCTCAGCCAAGATGGGGCCGCCGGCGGCGATCCGCCCCACCAACGGGACCTCCACCGATTTCGGGGACGCATCGTAGGACTGAGCCGAGTCGATGCCCGAATCGCGCGCCACCGCGTCCTCGGGCAGCGTCACCTGGAGCGCGCGCGGCCGATTCGGATCCCGACGTAGGAAGCCCCGTTCTTGGAGCACTTTGAGTTGATACGACACGCTCGAGGTGGAGGCGAGCCCGGCCTGCGTGGCCAATTCCCGCACGCTCGGCGGGTAGCCGACGCTTTCCACCGAATCTCGGATGACCTGGAGGATCCGGCGCTGTCGGGTGGTGAGCCCGTGGACGTCAGAGGGGCCATCTGGCAGGACAGCCACCTGCGACAGATCCTGCTCGACTTGCGAATCGCGGGGGCGACCAGCCTTGGAGGCCTTCGCCGGGATATCAGTTGGGTGATCCACCATGCCTCCAGCTTAGCCCCCATCCGAACACCAGTTCGAGACCGAAGGGTGTGTTGGGCGCTGGGCGAAAGGTGTCAGTGCCACCTGGTGCTGTGGGGTCTCGGCGCGGCGGTGTCGAAACGACACGCGGTTCGAACGGGTGTTTGATTCTTTCTCCCTCGCGCCCTATCGTCAAATAGAACACATGTTCGGGAGGTTTGGCCGCTGGCGGGCCTCAAGGTAAAGGAGAGTGTCATGGTCATCACCACATCGTTCCGCTCCCCACGGCAGCGCAACGCTCGCGGGCCGATCGCCCATCCACGCCGCGGCAGTCGGTCCGGCGCCTCGGTTCGCCCAGTGGCCTGCGCCTGCGTCGCGGCGCAGCGGCCAGGGACTATCTGGTCCCGCGTCAAGGTCGCTCTCGCCGCCGGGCTCATGGTGGCTGGTGCCGTGGCTGCGATCCCCGGGCTAGCCGAGTGGCACGAGCCGGATCCGGCCGTGGACTACGTGGCTGGGGATCCGGGCTGGGCACACGTGCAGCACCCTTGAGCGGTTCGCGCGGCGTCACCGCGACACACGCCACGTCATGGTTGATCCCATGCACATGGCTAGCTACAGTTCCTACATCTAGTAGTTACAGAGTTGTTCTTCCACTACAAATTGTGTTGGAAGGTGTCTCGGTGTGAAGGGAGCTGGCCGGAGGTGATTTGTCCGTTCTGCCGACATGAAGACACCAAGGTGTCGGATTCTCGCGCGGTCGATGACGGATCAGCCATCCGGCGGCGCCGGGTGTGCCCGGCGTGCGAGCGTAAGTTCACCACGATCGAACAAGTGTTGCTGACAGTCATCAAGCGATCCGGTGTCGTGGAAGCCTTCAGCCGCGAAAAAGTGATCCGAGGGGTCCGCAAGGCATGCCAGGGACGGCCGGTCGCGGAGGCACAACTGGCAGGCCTCGGGCAGCGAGTCGAGGAGGAGCTGCGCTCGGCAGGCAAGGCGGAGATTGCCTCGGACGCCGTTGGCGTGGCAATCCTCGGACCGCTGGCCGAGCTGGACTCCGTCGCCTACCTGCGTTTCGCCTCGGTGTATAAGAACTACGAAACCGTCGAGGATTTCGAATCTGAGATCCACGCGATGCGTGAGCGCCTGACCGCAGCAGCTGCGGCAGCCGAGGGGCCACCGGAGGCTGCCCCTCGGGCGGGCACCTCCAAGGTGACCGCCCCACCGTCCCAAGAACCACTTATCGGCTGACCGCCGACTCACGTCCCCCACCCACCCGAGCGAGGAATATCATGACCACGATTGTCTCCGACCACGCCGTCGACGAAGCCCCAGACCGACCGCAGGGCTTGCACATCGAGCGCGTCTTCACCACGCAGGGAGTTCACCCCTACGACGAGGTGACGTGGGAGGCACGCGATGTGGTGCAGACCAACTGGAAGACGGGGGAAACCGTCTTCGCTCAAGAAGGTGTTGAGTTCCCGACAACGTGGAGCCTCAACGCTTCCACCATCGTGACCACCAAGTACTTCCGCGGCGCCTTGGGGACGGCGGCCAGGGAACGTAGCCTCAAGACCCTCATCGACCGGGTGGTCAAGCAGTACGCCAAGGCCGGCCTGGAGCATGGCTACTTCGCAACGCCCGCCGATGCCGAGATCTTTGAGCACGAGCTGACCTGGCTCCTGCTGCACCAGTACTTCTCGTTCAACTCTCCGGTGTGGTTCAACGTGGGAACTTCTTCCCCGCAGCAGGTCAGCGCCTGCTTCATCCTCAGCGTGGACGACTCCATGGAATCGATCCTGAACTGGTACAAGGAGGAGGGCTTCATCTTCAAGGGCGGCTCGGGTGCCGGGCTCAACCTGTCCCGGATCCGCTCGTCCAAGGAACTGCTGAGCTCCGGCGGCACCGCGTCCGGCCCGGTGTCCTTCATGCGGGGAGCCGACGCCTCGGCCGGGACCATCAAATCGGGTGGGGCAACCCGCCGCGCGGCGAAGATGGTGGTGCTGGATGTGGATCATCCAGACATCGAGGAGTTCATCGAGACCAAGGCGCGTGAAGAGGACAAGATACGCGCCCTGCGCGACGCCGGCTTTGACATGGATCTGGGTGGCAAGGACATCACCTCCGTCCAGTACCAAAACGCCAACAACTCGGTGCGGGTGACCAACGAGTTCATGGCGGCGGTCGAGGCCGACGGGCCGTTCGGCCTGCGCGCCCGGGAGGACCACCGAGTTATCGAGCAGGTGAGCGCCGCAGAGCTGTTCGGCAAGATCGCCAAGGCCGCCTGGGAATGCGCCGACCCGGGAATCCAGTACAACGACACCATCAACGACTGGCACACCAATCCGGACACCGGCCCCATCACCGCCTCCAACCCGTGCTCGGAGTACATGAGCCTGGACAACTCCTCGTGCAACCTGGCCAGCCTCAACCTGCTCAAGTTCCTGCGGGAGGACCAGACCTTCGACGTTTCCCGATTCGTCAAGGCCGTCGAGTTCATCATCACGGCGATGGAGATCTCGATCTGCTTCGCCAACTTCCCGACCGAGGCCATCGGCGACACCACCAGGGACTATCGCCAGCTCGGCATCGGGTATGCCAACCTCGGCGCCCTCTTGATGGCCTCCGGGAAGGGCTATGACAGCGTCGGCGGACGCTCGACAGCAGCAGCGATCACGTCACTGATGACTGCAGTGTCTTACCGGCGCAGTGCCGAACTGGCGGGCGTGGTTGGTGCCTACCGTGGCTACGCCCGCAACGCTGGCCCTCATCAGCGAGTGATGCGCAAACATCGGTCCGCCAACGATGAGCTGCTGGTCATGGCAGACGATCAGGCAGTCAAGGCTGCGGCCAGCCACGAGTGGGACCAGGTGGTGACCCTCGGGGCCAAGAACGGGTTCCGCAACGCCCAGGCGTCGGTGCTGGCTCCCACAGGGACCATCGGCTTCATGATGGACTGCGACACCACCGGCATCGAACCCGATTTCTCATTGGTCAAGTTCAAAAAACTCGTCGGCGGTGGCTCGATGCAGATCGTCAATCAGACGATTCCGCGGGCCCTGCGCCGGCTGGGATACGAGGCCGATCAGGTCGAGGCGATCGTCGGCTATATCGCCGCCAACGGTCACGTCGTCGACGCGCCGGGTCTCAAGACCGAGCACTACGAGGTCTTCGACACCGCCATGGGGCAGCGGGCCATCGAGCCCATGGGCCACGTGCGCATGATGGCCGCCGTACAACCGTTCCTCTCGGGCGCGATCTCCAAGACGGTGAACCTGCCTGAGGAGGCGAGCGTCGAGGACATCGCCGATGTGTACCTGCAGGGCTGGAAGCTGGGTCTCAAGGCGCTGGCGGTCTACCGCGACAATTGCAAGGTGGGCCAGCCGCTGTCCGACGGCAAGAAGTCGGAATCTGCCGCCCCCGCCCAGGCGCCTGCGCCGGAGGTTCGCATCGAGTACCGCCCGAAGCGTCGCCGCCTGCCCAAATCACGGGCCAGTCGGACCACGAGCTTCGCCGTCAGCGGTGCCGAGGGATACATGACCTCAGGTGCCTACGACGACGGACGCCTCGGTGAGGTGTTCCTCAAACTCGGCAAGCAGGGATCCACGCTCTCCGGTGTCATGGACGCCTTCTCCATTGCGGTGTCGATCGGCCTGCAGTACGGGGTACCGCTGGAGAGCTTCGTGCAGAAGTTCACCAACCTGAAGTTCGAGCCGGCAGGCATGACCGACGACCCCGACATCCGGATCGCTCAGTCGTTCATGGACTACATCTTCCGCCGCCTGGCGCTGGACTACCTCCACTTCGATGACCGCTCCGACCTCGGCATCTATACCGCGGCCGAGCGAGCCCGCTACGTGGAGACCGGCTCCTACTTGTCCGAGGAAGATGAGGCGAACCTGCCCGAGGCCGACAGCCTCCGCAACGACGATTTCGATAACTTCAACGTCGACGGCGCCAGGCAGCCCTCGCTGATCGACGTCGAGGCCACCCAACCGGCACCCACCCGGGCCCATACCACCGCCGAGCTGATGGAGTCGATCACCGGCCGCGAGGTGGACGCGCCGCTGTGCATGACCTGCGGCACTAAGATGCGCCCGTCCGGTTCGTGCTACGTCTGCGAGGGATGCGGCTCCACCAGCGGTTGCAGCTAGCCTCCACCGCGGCACATGCGGTCAGCCCCCCTGAGCGGAGGGGCTGGCCGCACGCATGTGCCGGTGATGACGAGGTTCGCCGGGCCGCCGTCGATAGGTAGGCTGGGGAGTTGTACCACCATCGGAGGAGTTCCACGTGCCCAGCCTGCGTTCTCGTACCACCACCCACGGCCGCAACATGGCCGGTGCTCGCGCCTTGTGGCGCGCTACCGGCATGGGGGAGTCCGACTTCGGCAAGCCGATCGTTGCGGTGGCCAACTCCTTCACGCAATTCGTCCCAGGGCACGTGCACTTGCGTGACATGGGGGCTTTGGTCAGCGAGTCCATCGCCGAGGCCGGGGGAGTCGGCCGGGAGTTCAACACCATCGCGGTAGACGACGGGATCGCGATGGGCCACGGCGGCATGCTGTATTCGTTGCCCAGCCGGGAACTCATCGCCGATTCGATCGAGTACATGGTCAACGCGCACCAGGCCGACGCCCTGGTGTGCATCTCCAATTGCGACAAGATCACGCCGGGCATGCTGCTGGCTGCGTTGCGGCTGGACATTCCCACCGTCTTCGTCTCCGGCGGCCCGATGGAGGCCGGCCGGGCAATCCTCGAGGGTGAAGTGGAAACCTCGCTGGACCTCGTCGATGCCATGGTCGCCGCTGTGGACCCGGCAGTCTCGGATGAGCAACTCGCCGCGATCGAGGCCAACGCCTGCCCCACATGCGGATCCTGTTCGGGCATGTTCACCGCCAACTCCATGAACTGCCTGCTGGAGGCAATCGGGCTCGCCCTGCCAGGCAACGGCTCGACGCTTGCCACGGCGCAGGCGCGGCGCGGTCTGTTCCAAGCCGCTGGGCGGCTCATCGTCGATCTATGCCGCGAATACTACGACGGCGACGACGCCTCCATCCTGCCGAAGTCCATCGCCACCAAGGCGGCGTTCGAAAACGCGATGCGCCTAGACGTTGCCATGGGCGGTTCCACCAACACAGTGCTGCACCTGCTCGCCGCCGCGCACGAGGCAGGCGTCGATTTCACCCAGGCCGACATCGACCGGATCAGCCGCGACACCCCCTGCCTATGCAAGGTCGCCCCCAACTCCACCCGCTACTACATGGAGGATGTCCATCGCGCCGGAGGCATCCCAGCGATCCTGGGAGAGCTTCGGCGGGGCAAGAAACTCAATGAGGATGTGCGGGCGGTCCATTCCACCGACCTCGGATCCTGGCTTGCAGCCTGGGACATCCGTGGCGGCGCACCCCTGGACAAAGCCACCGAGTTGTTCCACGCGGCGCCGGGCGGGGTACGTACCACCGAGGCCTTCTCATCGACCAACCGGTGGAGCAGCCTCGACCGGGACGCCGAGGACGGCTGTATCCGCTCCGTGGCCCATCCCTACACCGCCGACGGCGGCTTGGCCGTCCTCACGGGCAACCTTGCCCCGGACGGTGCCATCGTCAAGACGGCAGGCGTCCCGGATCATCAGTGGGACTTTACCGGCAGGGCCGTGGTCACCGAATCGCAGGAAGAGGCGGTCGAGGCGATCCTGGGCAAGCGGATCCAGCCGGGCGACATCGTCATTGTCCGCTACGAGGGCCCCAAGGGCGGGCCCGGGATGCAGGAGATGCTGTACCCGACCGCCTATCTCAAGGCGTTGGGGCTCGGCCCGCAGTGTGCCTTGATCACCGACGGCCGGTTCTCGGGCGGATCATCGGGGTTGTCCATCGGGCACGTCTCGCCAGAGGCCGCCTCGGGTGGCGCCATCGCCCTGGTTGAGGACGGCGACCAGATCACCATCTCCATCCCCGGACGAAGCATCCACCTCAACGTCGACGATCAGACACTGGCCCAGCGGAGGGAGCGGGCCGAGTCACGGGGCTGGGTGCCGCGCACTCGTGAGCGTGAGGTCTCCAGGGCGTTGCGGGTCTACGCATCGATGGCGCTATCGGCCGACAAGGGCGCGGCGCGGCAGTTCTAACGGCCGCGGGCCGCCTAGTCACAGCCAGCGATTGGTCTTGAACACCGCGTACATCCCCGTCGCGGCCAGCACCATCAGCAGCAGCGCCAGCGGATACCCGAATGCCCAGTGCAACTCGGGCATCCGTTCGAAGTTCATCCCGTAGATCCCCGCTACCAGCGTCGGAACGAACAGTACGCCCGCCCAGGCGGCGATGCGTCGGGAATCCTCGGCCTGGCGAAGGCTTGCCTCCGTCAGGGCCTTCATCTCCTCGTTTTGTCGCTGGCTTGTCAATGTGATCGTCAGATCGAGGTTGCCCTTGAGCGCCTCTCGGAGCCGCTCGACGTGATCGTTGATGACGATCGCGTGATCCTCGATATCGCGCAGCGCGTGCCGGTCGCTGGTCTCCGACGGGGCGAACAATGCGTCCCCGCGCAGTTGGGAGATGATCGTGCCGAGGGGGCGCACCGCGTGTTGGAGATCCAGGAGCTGGCGAGACAGCCGGTAGATCCGTTTGGATACGCGTTCGCTGCCGGAGTAGACCTGGAGTTCGATCTCGTCCAGGGCATCGCCGACCGAGTCGATCACCGGGGCGTAGCCGTCGACCACGACGTCCAGGACCTGCATGAGCACGGCTTGGGGGCCATCGACCAGCCGGTCCGGTGCCTGCTCCAGCCGGCGGCGAACCAACGCCAGATCGGGGGATTCGGCGTGACGCACTGTGATGACGAAGCGGCTGCTCGCGAACACGTGAAGTTCGCCAAGCCGGATCGTGTCGGCGTGGAACGTTGCGGAGCGCAGCACCATGAACCCGATTTCGCCGTAACGCTCGACCTTGGGCCGCTGGTGAGCCACGATCGTGTCCTCGACCGCGAGGGCAGGCAGGTTGAAATCTCCAGCCAGGGCCTTGATCTCGTCGTGCGAAGGACGAAACAGTCCCAGCCAGGCAAAGCAGCTCGGGTCCTGGTCCAGCAGCTCGGCGGTTTCCCGGGGGCTGCCGGGGCTCGCGATTCGGCGTCCGTCACGGTACACGGCGCAGTCGACGACGCTGGGGGACTGATCTCTGCTCATTATGTCTGTGCCTTACTGCGGCCCCGATACAACAACGAGACGGCCACGAGCACCACCGCGACCACGCCCAGCGCGATGGTCAGCGCCGGGTTCCAGGCCCACAACTCCTTGATCGCCAAAAAGCCGACGAAACCGACGGTGCCGTACATGAATGCCCAGATCACGCAGCCCAGGATCACGGCCGGCAGGTAGCGCCGCAACGGCATGCGTGAGATGCCAGCGGCCAGGTTCACCATGGTCTGGATGCCGATGGTCAGGAAGCTCAGGGTGACCGCCGCAGGGCCCCAACGATTCAGGAACTTTGCGCCCACCTGGTAACCCCTGGTCTCCAGCAGCCGCCGCCAACGGGTGCGCCGGGTACCGGCCAGCATGGCCCTGCCGAGCCAGTACGTGCCATTTGCCCGCGCCATGACGATCACGAACAACGCACCTACGACCACCCCCAGCGGCGCTTGCCAGGTGGTGGGGTCCATGGGTGTCCTTCCGTCGGGTCTGCGGTGAGTCTACGGCCCCTCGACTGCGACTTCGAGTCGCCAAGCGGCCCTCACAGCCCTGAGCCGGTTTGCTAGGTTGAGCCTGGGAGGCAAGGTGTATGGCTGATATCGAGGGGTTCGATTTCGATGAGACGACGACCAAGGCGTGGGCTGACTTCACCGAACGGCTCGCCGATGTGATTTCTGTGATGGACGCCACCTCGGACCTGACGATCTCGATCGCGGTGCCCGACCCGACCCTGGGGAGTCCCGCGGTGAGCCTGTCGGCGGTGGCTCCCGGAGTGGTGGAGGCGAAGCTCACTGGCAGTTCCGCCGCCAGGCTGGCCGAGCTGGGCTGGCTTGCCGGGCACGACGGCAGCTTCCGGATGCAGGCGCATCAGGACCACGCCGGCACGTTGGCCCAGGCCACAACCCGGACATTCTGGGATGTGCTCGGGGTCCTCCACCCCGTGTTCCTTGAGCCCGATCAGCTGGCGGACATCCTGCGGCCCGACGCCCCCCGCCCTTCGGCGGCACCCCCGCCGCCGGGAACATTCGGGGCAGTGATGCCGGCGAGTCAAGAGCAGCTGGACGCCATCGTTGACGCGGAGCTGCGGCGCGCACTGGGCCATCCGCCGTTACGCAACGAACGGGGGGAAGTGGCGATCCGGGTGGGGTCAACGGTGATCTTCCTGCGCTCGACGCCCGACTTTCAGGAGCTGGTTCTGTTCGCCGCAATCGTGCACGACGTCTCGGGGCGGTCCCGGGCCTGCGAGGTTCTCAACGATCTCAACACCGAGTCCCGGTATTGCCGGTTCGCGCTGCACCGGGACCGGGTCTTCGTTCAGGTTTCGGTGCCCGCGCAACCCTTCGTCCCCGCGCACCTCCAGCAGGCGCTGTCGAGCATCTCGACAGTTGCCGACGGCATCGATGACGAGCTGGCATCCCGGCTGGGTGGTCGGACGACATTTCCGAGCTGAGCCCGCCAGCGATGCGTGACGCATCGCCCGAGGTAAGGTCTCAGCCCAGCCATCACCGGCCGGGTGAGAACTGCAGCGAGTCCGGTGCAACGGACACTAGATTGGTACCCATGTCAGCCAACGACGAGCCGGTCCAGTACTTCGTACAGCTGGACGAGGCCGAATGTCGTCGCCTGCTGGAGCAGGCCCCGGTCGGCCGGGTGGCCTGGGAATCAGACGAGGGAGTGATGGTCCTCCCGGTGAATTTCGCCTACGAGCATGACAGCATCGTCTTCCACACCGCGCCGGAAACGGGCTTGGCCGCGTTGACCCAGCCCACGGCCGTGGCGTTCCAAGTCGACGACATCGACGCCGAACATCGGCTCGGCTGGAGCGTCTTGGTGCGTGGGATAACCCGGGCCGACTCATCGCACCCGCCCCACTCGTGGGTGCCCCACGGCCGCACCCTGGGGATCGAAATCAGCGTTGACTGGCTCGAGGGTCGAGCAGTCTCCGGGTAGGCAAGGAGCCAAGCCATGAATGACCAAGCTAGCCGATTGACGGTGGTGGGTGTCGACGGGAGTGAGGACGGCCTGCGGGCGGTGCGCTTCGGCGCCCACTCGGCGCGTCTGCTGGGCGGAGATCTCCTGCTGGTGCATGCCGTGGACGATGCGATGCTTGCCGGGGCCTGGGGTGTGGTTTACGACCCGGAGGTGCTGCAGGAGGCGGGAGTCACGGCCAACGAGCAGGCAAGGGGCCTCGCGTTGGAACTGGGGCTACCTGAAGCGCAGATCCGCACCGAGGTGATTCTCGGATCGCCCGGGGGAGTGCTGGGCCGGCTCAGCGAGGTGGCGGACCTGTTGGTGGTCGGGCGCCGCTCGGTCTCGGGCCTGGAGCGAATGTTTGTCGGTTCGACGAGCGTCTCGGTCGTGGCCGGTGCCAGGTGTCCGGTCCTCGTCATCTCGGCGGCCGCCCACCCCGGGAATGTGGGGGACCACGGCCTGGTCGGCATCGGACTGACCACCAGCCCGGGCAATCATGAGGTTCTGCGGGCAGGCTTCCAGCAGGCGCAGATCCTGAAGGCGCGGGTGGAGATAGTGCACGCGCTGCAGCCGCCCATCGGTTTGTTCGCGCCGCGGCTATCACCCAGTGACCTTGACGAACAACTCCGCTTCACCCAGGGAGGCATCGAGGCCATCGCTAAGGATGTAGCCGCCGACTTCCCGGAGACCGACTACGAGGTCGTGGTGGTGGCGGACTCACCTATCAACGAGCTGGTGACGCGATCGTCGGCCTACGACATCATGGTGCTTGGTGTCGGTGATGGCAATATCGCAGGGTTCGGGTTGGGCGGGCTGCTGCGGGGGCTCATGGCGCACGCCGAGTGCCCGCTGCTCATCGTGCGCTGAATGGCTCACGAACTTGACCTCACCGTCGCCCCGCAGCTGCCGATAGCCGCGGCCGCTGAGGAGATCGCAGAGCTGCTCAGCGGACACCAGGTGATCATCGTCGCCGGTGAAACTGGCAGCGGAAAGACCACGCAGCTGCCCAAGATCTGCCTCGCGGTCGGCCGGGAGCGGGTGGCCCACACCCAGCCGCGACGGATTGCTGCGCGCACGGTGGCCGCGCGGATCGCGACGGAGTGCGGCGTCGAGCTCGGCGATCAGGTCGGCTATCAGGTGCGCTTCACCCGCAAAGCCAGCCGGGAGACGCGAGTGAAGGTCATGACCGACGGCATCCTGCTCAGCGAACTGGGTCGAGACCGCGACCTGAGCCGCTACGACACCATCATCATCGACGAGGCACACGAGCGCAGCCTCAACATCGACTTTTTGCTGGGCTATCTCAAGCGGCTCATCCAACGCCGCCCCGAGCTGCGGGTCATAGTGACATCGGCGACCATCGACACCCAGCGGTTCTCCGAGCACTTCGGTGGGGCCCCGATCGTCGAGGTGTCGGGACGCAGCTACCCGGTCGAGATCCGCTACGAACCCCTCGCCGAGGGGAGCGACGAGATAGACGCGGTGGCTGCCGCGGTCGAGGAGATCGCCACGTCCCCCGGCGGCGGCGACATCCTTGTGTTCCTCTCCGGTGAACGCGAGATACGTGACGCCACCGACGCGGTGACGGCCCTCCAGCTACCGGGCTGGGAGGTGCTGGGGCTGTATTCGAGGCTGGCGGCAGCCGATCAGCAACGGGTCTTCCAAGCCCACTCAGCGCGTCGAGTCGTGCTGGCGACCAACGTTGCCGAAACCTCCATCACGGTTCCCGGAATCCGCTACGTCATCGATGCCGGCAACGCCAGGATCTCGCGGTACTCGGCCCGCACCAAGGTGCAGCGTCTGCCCATCGAGGCGGTATCCCAGGCCAGCGCCAATCAACGGGCTGGGCGGTGTGGCCGGGTCGGCCCCGGCGTCGCGATCCGGCTCTACAGCCAGGAGGCCTTCGAGTCGCGGCCCGAGTTCACCGAGCCCGAGATCCTGCGGACGAACCTTGCCACGGTGATCCTGCTGATGGCCCAGGCGGGCCTGGGCGACATCGAGTCATTCCCGTTCGTCGAACCCCCGGTCATGTCGCAGATCAATGACGGGCTGCGGGTGCTGAGCGAGTTGGGTGCCATCTCCCCGCGCCAGCGCCACCATCAGGTTCGGTTGACCCGGATCGGCAGGCTCCTGGCGAGGATGCCAGTGGATCCGCGGTTGGGACGCATGCTCGTCGAGGCTTCTCGCCGCGGCTGCCTGCGTCAGGTCCAGGTCCTGGTGGCAGGGCTGACGGTGCCCGATGTGCGGGAGCGGCCGTTGGAGCGGCAAAGCGCCGCGGACGAGTTGCACCGACGCTTCACCCGACCGGCCACCGAACCCGACGCCGCCGAGGGCCTATCACGCCACACCCCGCATACTGGCACCCGCCCGGACAGATCGGCACGCCGGCTCGAGGGAGGCGATTTCGAGGCACTGCTCAACGTGTGGGAGTACCTCAGAGGGCGTCGGCGTGAGCTATCGGGCAACGCATTCCGGCGGATGTGCCGCGATGAGTATCTCCACTTCGTGCGGTTCCGCGAGTGGGAAGACCTGGTCTCGCAGCTGCGTGAGGTCTGCCGCGATCTCGAACTTCCGGCGGGCGGCGATGGGGCGATGCCCGAAGTGATGATGAGCCTGCTGTCGGGGTTGCTGTCCCACGTGGGGCTTGCCGAACCCGAGCGCCGGAGTACGGCATCTGGGCAGCGCCGACCGCTGCGCGAGTATCAGGGCGCCCGCGGGGCCCGGTTCGCGATCCAACCCGGTTCGGCGCTGGCCGGTGCCAACCCGCCGGAGCTGGTGGTGGCCTATGAACTCGTGGAGACCAGCCGGTTGTGGGCGCGTACTGTGGCGGCCGTGCGGGCCGAGTGGATCGAGGCGGTGGGCAAGCATGCTCTGACCAGGACCCTCTCGGAACCGCACTGGTCAGCATCGAGGTCGAGCGTGGTGGCCGCCGAGCGGCTCACCCTGTTCGGTGTGCCCATCGTGGCGGGCCGGCGCACCGGCTACGCCGCCGATCACCCCCAGGAGGCCCGCGAGATTTTCATCCGGGCGGCACTGGTCGAGGGGGACTGGAACCCCGATATCGATGTGGTGCGTGACAACCGGTTCGCCATGGCCGAAGCCGAGCGGCTGACCGAGCGCATGCGCCGGCCCGATCTACTCAGCAGCGACGAGGATGTATTCGTCTTCTATGACTCGCGGCTCGGCTCCGAGGTGGTCTCCGGCTCGGCATTCCAGCGCTGGCTGCGGGAACCGGGTAACGCATCCGGCATCCGGCTGACGGCAGCAGACCTGGTCACCGATCCCGGCGCGGTGCGCATATCCGACTTCCCAGATCGGTGGGAGGTCAGCGGGATCGAGCTTCCCGTCACCTACCAGTACGATCCGGGAGCCGGCCACGACGGGGTGAGCGTTGAGGTCAAGCTGCAGCAGCTGCACCAGCTCGACGCTGCCCCCTTCACCTGGCAGGTGCCCGGACTTCGCACTGAACTCGCCACCGAACTCGTGCGCACACTGCCCAAGGCGGTTCGTACCAAGTTCGTGCCCGCTCCCGACACCGCGCGCCGGGCCCTGGCCTGGCTCGCCGCCACCGGCATCGACCACCACGAGCCGTTCGAACAGGCCCTCGGGCGGGCGCTGACCTTCCTGACAGGGGAGACGGTCCCGGTGGATGTCTGGCGCCCGGAGCTGCTGCCCAGCCACCTCAGGGTCACCTTCATCGTGATCGACGGCAGCCGGGTACGGGCCCGAGGCACCGATGTGAATCAGCTGTCGGTGGACCTGGCACCGGCGGTGCGTCAGAAGCTCACTGCCTCGGCGCGGCGGGTCACAGGTACCGGACAGAAGTCCTGGACCTTCGGGACGATCGCGAGCACCACCACACTCGAGGGTGTTCAGGCCTATCCATGTCTCGTCGACGAGGCAGCCACGGTGGGGGTCCAGGTGGCGGAGTCCGCCGATCGCGCCAACGCCTCCCACGAGGCCGGCCTGCGTCGGCTGTTGACCCTGGTTAATCCGTCGCCGGTGCGTTGGGTGGTGGCGCACCTGACCAACACCGACAAGCTGGCGCTGGGTTCAAGCCCCTACTCGAGTGTCCCCGAACTGTTGGATGACGCGTGGCTGAAGGCCAGCGGACGGCTCGCCGCACAGCTGCAGGCACCCTCGAGCGTTCGGGATCAGGTCACATTCGAGCAGCTGGCCGGCCGCATCCGGCAGGATCAGGCGCCCACCACTGCCGCCATCGTCCAGGTTGCCGCGCGAACCTTGGCGCTGCGGGCCGACATCGACCGGCAACTATCGGCATTCGACCCGGCATCGCCGACCCGGACCGACGTGGATGAGCAGCTGGGCAATTTGCTGTTCCCCCGGTTCATCTCCGCGACACCGGATCCATGGTTCGACCGGCTGCCCAGCTACCTGCGCGCAATCGTTGTGCGTCTCAGCGCGGCGCGTTCAGATCCGGGGCGCGAGGATCGGGCACGGGTTGACGTTGAGCGCGTTGAGGCCGAATACGCCGCGCTGTGCGCGGCACAGCCGCCGGGCAAGCTGCTGCCTGAGGTGGAAGAGATCGCCTTCCTCGTCGAGGAGCTGCGGGTCAGCCTCTTCGCGCAATCAGTGCGGGCGTCGATCCCGATTTCGGTCAAGCGGGTGCGCCAGGCGATGAAGCGGGTGGCAGGATAGGCGCCGTGCCAGCCACGGTCGAAGAACTCATCAGCCTGTTCGAGGTGACTCGAGAAAGTGAGTTGACTTTCAAGGGTCCACAGCCGCACACGAAGCTGCAGCGCCTGTTCGGGGGACAGGTGCTGGCCCAGTCCCTGGTCGCCGCGATGCACACGGTGCCTTCGAACCGGGTGGCGCACTCGTTGAACGCGTACTTTCTGCGGCCGGGTAACCCGGATCAGCCCCTCACATTTGCTGTGGAGGTGCTGCGTGATGGGCGTACTTTCAGCGCCCGGAGAGTGGTCACCAGCCAGGCCGGGCGGGTCCTGTTCCAGCTGGTGGCCTCCTTTCAGAGGCCCGAGGTCGGGTTGGCCCATTCTGCGGTCCAACCCGCCGATGTCACGGATCCCGCGCAGGCCCCGGCGCTGAGGGAGGTGCTGCAGCGCCGCATCGCAGGCACCATCGACTTCTTGGCCGAATGGGACGCGCTTGACGTGCGGCTGGCGAGCCGCCCAGAGGCGACGGCCGCGGGTGGAAGCGTGCGGGCGTGGGTGCGTACCCAAGGGGCGTTGCCCGACGACGCGGGGCTCCACGCCGCGGTGGCGGCGTACCTATCCGACGTCACGCTGCTCGGGGTGTCGACTGTCACTCACGAGGTGGAGTTCGGTTCGCCCGATCTGGAGGCCGCATCCATCGACCACGCGATGTGGTTCCACCACCCGCTGCGGGCCGATGAATGGCTGCTGTACGACATGGTCTCGCCGTCGGCCTCCGGTGGGCGGGGCTTCAGTCAGGGACGGCTGTTCCAGGGCGGCCTCGCGGTCGCATCCTGCGCCCAAGAGGGACTGATCCGGGTCCTTAGGTAGCGCCCTTGTGTCGCTGTAGGATCGCCGAAGGGGAGCGCCGCCACCTCAGGTCGAAGACCTCGGACGGGATGGAGTCCCAGTCGGGCGGCGCGGCTGCGACCGGTGTCGAACGAGGCCAGCGCCTCCTGTTGCTGGCGGCGTCAGGCCAGGACGCTGTATCCAGCCACAGCCGTCGCACGCCGCGCATGGTTAGGCCGCGCTCACCTGAGCCTCGCGCATCTTTGCCAGCGCTAGGCGTTCGATCTGGCGCACCCGCTCCGCGGTGATCCCCCAGTGCAGCCCGATATCGGCCAGCTTCGCCTGCCGTCCGTCCAGGAGACCGTAGCGGCGACGGAGCACGTCGGCCGAGCGCTCATCAAGGCCGGAGAGCATACCGTCGAGGCGGGCCCGGTCTTCGAGGTCAAGTACCATCTCGTCTGGCCCCGGGGCGGTCTCCCGGGCGATCAAGTCACCCAAGGCGGTGTCGCCGTCCGCCTCAACCGGGGCGTCCAGCGAGACGTGATCGCGCGAATAGCGGATCAAATCGACCACCTTCTCCTCGGGTAGCTCTAGCTCCTGGGCGATCTCAATGACCTCCGGCTCGCGCCCCAGCTGACGTTCCAGAGTGCGGCGTACCGCAGAGACCTGGTTGACTTGCTCAGCGACGTGCACAGGTAG
Organism: Arachnia sp.; assembly: GCA_047972985.1. Taxonomy (GTDB): domain Bacteria; phylum Actinomycetota; class Actinomycetes; order Propionibacteriales; family Propionibacteriaceae; genus Arachnia. Next base: position 12,697 of record JBKEBG010000048.1, on the reverse strand, counting down.
CCGCACTATGCGTCCCTGCTGCGCGATGCCGCGGGAGATCGCCTGCCGGACCCACCACGTGGCGTAGGTGGAGAACTTGAACCCCTTGGCGTAGTCGAACTTCTCCACGGCCCGGATGAGACCGGTATTGCCCTCCTGGACCAGATCGAGCAGCGGCATTTGTGCCCGGCCGTACTTGCGGGCCACTGAGACGACGAGCCGCAGGTTTGCCTGCACGAAGCGCTTCATGGCTTGTTCCCCGCGCTCCACGACCGCCTGAAGCTCGGAAGGGGTGGCATCGCTCGTATGTGATTCCTCACCGATGAGGACGCGCCGGGCGAACAGTCCGGCCTCGATCTCGCGGGCCAGCTGGACTTCCTCTTCGGCGTTCAACAGGGGGGTCTTGGCGATGGCATCAAGATAGAGACCGACGGCATCCTTCCCGTCAATCCCTTCGTTGGTACGCACTCGGGCTGTAGCCATGGTGTGTCGGACCTTTCTCGCGGTGTCGTGATGTACAACGCACAACTACGCTCGCTGGTTCCATTCCCTGGTTCGTTGTGGGCGAACTAGACTGGGCCAGTCGTAGAAATCAGGGTTTCCCCCGAGGTTTGAACCATGGCGATCGCCGTGGAAGGATAGCTAGAGCGGCCCTTGACAGCCACGGGCCACTTCGCGCCCAACCGCCGTCCAACAGTGAAAGAGGGAGTTGTGACTGCTAGCCCACGCGACGAGCGTACCCCCGCCACGTCCACGCGATCACGGACCCGTACCTCGCCCAAGGCGTCCGGTGCGGCCACCAAGCGTCAGACCGCCCGCAAGTCGACTCCCAAGGTGGGCGGAGAGCAGGCCAAGAAGGCTGCTAAGAAGTCACAGTCGTCGGCGAAGCCGGTTGAGCCGACGATCGCCGAGGCTTCTACAGGAGAGATCGAGGTGGAGTTCCAGCGCGACGGCGACGACGTCGTGTTGAAGGTGGGCGGGAAGAAGCGCTCGCTGGATGATGTCGACGACTCTCAGTTCGTGGAGGCCAAGGAGGCCCCGCTGGAGAAAGAACTCGTTGAAGATCAGGGCTTCCAGATCTCCGACTCCGACGACGGGGACGAGCCCGAACAGCAGGTGGTCTCCGCGGGTGCCACGGCCGATCCGGTCAAGGACTACCTAAAGCAGATCGGCAAGGTCGCGCTGCTCAACGCGGTTGAGGAGGTGGAGCTTGCCAAGCGCATCGAGGCCGGCTTGTTCGCCGAGGAACGCCTCAGTGACGTCGAGCACACTGTGCCCGCCCAGGATCTTGAGGACTTCGAGTGGATCGCCACGGACGGCCGCCGCGCTAAGAATCACCTGCTTGAGGCGAACCTGCGTCTGGTCGTGTCGCTGGCCAAGCGTTACACCGGACGCGGCATGTTGTTCTTGGACCTGATCCAGGAGGGCAACCTTGGCCTGATCCGCGCGGTGGAGAAGTTTGATTACACCAAGGGGTACAAGTTCTCCACCTACGCCACATGGTGGATCAAGCAGGCGATCACTCGGGCGATGGCCGATCAGGCCCGCACCATCCGGATCCCGGTCCACATGGTCGAGGTGATCAACAAACTTGCCAGGGTGCAACGCCAGATGCTGCAAGATCTCGGACGGGAGCCCACCCCCGAGGAGCTGGCGGTGGAGCTGGACATGACGCCCGAGAAGGTGGTCGAGGTCCAAAAGTACGGTCGCGAGCCGATCTCGCTGCACACCCCACTGGGTGAAGACGGCGACTCGGAATTCGGCGACCTGATCGAGGACTCCGAAGCTGTCGTGCCGGCCGATGCCGTGAACTTCACACTGTTGCAGGAGCAACTCAACGACGTGCTCGACACCCTGAGCGAACGCGAAGCGGGCGTGGTGAGTATGCGCTTCGGGCTCACCGACGGGCAGCCGAAGACTCTCGACGAGATCGGTAAGGTCTACGGGGTCACCCGGGAGCGAATCCGTCAGATCGAGTCGAAGACGATGAGTAAGCTGCGGCACCCATCGCGTTCGCAGGTCTTGCGCGACTACCTCGACTGATCACTGGGCATCGGGGTGGTCTCGACCCCAGATGTGTCGGGTCGGCCCAGCGCCCGGATGCTAGTTTGTCGGCCATGAACGAGGCCTCTACCGGGCTGCCGACATGGTGGTGGCGACCCTCCAGCCGAGGATCCGGCACACTCCGGGGCGGTTCTTGGGGGCCGAAGCCGACGCCTCGGGCAGTGACTGGAGCTCTGCTTCGGCCTGACGCGTGGCTCAGTGGGTTGCGTAGCGGGCCGCGAAGCGTCGCAAAATCGAGTGGACCTCCGGGCTGACCCCGGCGCGGCGCACTCGTTGCACAAGCTCGTCGGTCTCCTCGGGCGCGAAGTAGCCGGCGTGCTTATAGATCTGGATCCGGTTCACGATCCCGGCAGCATCGAGCTCGGGATGGAATTGCGTCACGTAGCCGTGCTCGCGCACGCGAAACATCTGCACCGGGCAGGCCGTGCCGGTGGCCAGCAGGATCGCGTCTGCCGGCATCACAGTGCATGCTTCCTTGTGCCCGACGTAGGCACGAAACTCATCGGGGACATCGACCAGCAGCGGATCGACACGTCCGGCCTCGGTCAGGCGCACCGGCACCGCCCCGACCGCCTCGCCGTAGGTGCGGTCGACGACGCCCCCGAACAGCGACGTGACTGTGCCTACCCCGTAGCACAGGCCCATGAATCCCATACCGCGATCGAATACTGCTGCCAGCATCTGCTGTAGGTCGGCCTCGACCCGCAGCTGCACCGCAGACTTGTCGTGGTCGCTGGCATTCAACGGTCCGCCGCCGAGGATCACTGCCGAGTAGTGGTCGAGATTGATGCTGGGCAACGGACCGGCCTCCACCCGAATCTGCTCCAGCTGCGCCGGATACAACCCGGAAAAACTGGCAACCGCCGCGTGCTCCCCGTGTGCCGCGGCATCCTCGGGGCGGGTGCTCAGCAGCAAGAACGGTTTCATCGGACCCCTTCGAAGTTAGGCATCCCCGAGCGCATTTCGGCAACCAAGCAGCGAATCACGGCGCTTGGATCATCATTGGCTGCGGCCCGGGCCCGGCGCTGTCTGAGGTAGCTGGGGCCCCGTCGAACCAGCGTAGCGCAGTCGGCCAGCTCGCCGGCGCAGCCCAGCTGATCAGCGATGGGCCCGAGATCTGCAATCCAGCGCAGCAACCCCTCGCGCAGTTGCATCGTGTGCTCGTGGGGCCGTGGCGTGATCACCTCGGCCATCAGTCCATAGCGGGCCGCCCGCCACTTGTTTTCCCGCATGAACCAGTAGGCCAACCGCTCGATATCGCGCCCGGCATCAAGCTCGCGCGACATCCACTCGGCCAGGCATTGGCTGAACGCCGCCAGAGCGCCGATCTCGTACAGCGTCGGCACCGAGTCCATCGCGCGGTTTTCGACGGTGCCGAATGTGGAGGGCCGCACGTCCCACCGGATCTCCGATGGGTTCTGGATCAGGCCGACTCCCTCGAGTTCGGTCGCGTACTTCTCATACTCGCTCCAGGAACGCATGTGGTAGGGCAGGCCATTGGTCGGTAGCTGCTGGAAGATCATCGTGCGCTGCGAGGCGAAGGCCGTGTCGGCGCCCAACCAGTACGGCGAGGATGCGCTCAGCGCAATGAAATAGGGGATGAAGCGAGCGATGCCATAGGTCATGGGCAACGCCTTATCGCGGGAGTTCACGCCGGTGTGGATGTGCAGGCCGTTGATGGCCATCTGGCGGCCCCACCACCCGTTGCGATCCACGACGCGCCGGTACTGAGCCTGCGGAACCGGCTGCTGCTTCGTCGGGTCCCCGGTGGGGTGCGCACCCACTCCCACCACAGTCAGCCCGTGGGGTGCCAGGTGGGTATAGACCTGATCCAGCAGCGAGTTCATCTCCTGGGTCATCGAGGCCACAGTGTCATGCACGCCCGTCACCAGCTCGATCATGCTGTCGAGGAACTCGCCGCGCAGCGGGCCTTCCTTGGAATCGGCCACGTGGTCTAGGACCAGGTGGGCGCCCGGCACCTGCTCCATGGTGGTGGCATCGACGATCGCCAGCTCCCACTCCACGCCGAGTGTCGAGGCGCGTGAGTGCCCAAAACCAATCCGCATGGGCTCACTCCTTTCAGGTGGCCTGACCATAACCCACCAGACCTGGAAAGGGCTTGAGCCGCGATAGGCTGAGACCGGCAGAAAGGCGCACCATGGGACTCTTCGACACCATCCAACTGGCTCCGGCCGACCCGATCCTCGGCCTGACCGAGGCGTTCAAGGCCGATGGGCGAGCCAACAAGGTCAACCTCGGGGTCGGGGTCTACCTGGATGAGCAGGGCAGGCTGCCGCTGATGAAGGCGGTTTCCGAGGCCGAGGAGCGGCTCGCCGCCGAGAGTGCATCACGCGGCTATCTTCCGATCCCCGGGCTCGCCAGCTACCAGCAGGCAGTCCAGCGCCTGGTCTTCGGCGCGGAGTCGGCGGCGGTGGCCGACGGCCGGGTGGTGACCGCTCAAACGCTGGGCGGTACTGGCGCGCTCAAGGTGGGGGCCGATTTTCTGCGGCTTAGATCACCTGGCTCCAAGGTGTTGGTCTCGGATCCCAGCTGGGAGAACCATGCCGCATTGTTCACCCGCGCCGGCTACGAGGTCGGCACCTACCGGTACTACACGCCGGGCGGGGTAGATTTCGATGGGCTGATCGCCGATCTGCAGGCGGCCGAACCCGGCACTGTCGTCGTGCTACACGCCTGCTGCCACAACCCCACGGGCTATGACCTCGACGACCAACAGTGGGACCGGACCATCGAGGTCGTCAGCCAGCGCGGCCTTGTCGCGTTCCTGGACATGGCATATCAGGGATTTGCTCGCGGCTTGGAATCTGACGGTCGGGCGGTACGCCGCTTCGCAGAATCTGGCCTGGAGTTTTTGTGTTCAACGTCGTTCTCGAAGACCTTCGGGCTTTACGGCGAGCGCATCGGCAGTCTCAACATCGTCACCTCGGATGCTGATGCGGCGGCGCGAGTCATGAGTCAGGTCAAGATCGTGATCCGCACCAACTACTCCAATCCGCCCACGCATGGCGCTGCCCTGGTGTCGATGGTCCTCGGCAGCCAGGAGCTGCGGCCCGTGTGGGACGATGAGTTGGCTTCGATGCGTGATCGCATCAAGGGGCTCCGGGTATCCCTGGTCCGAGAGCTTCAAGGCCATCAGATCACGGATATGGACTTCATCGCCGACCAGCAGGGTATGTTCAGCTACTCCGGGCTGAATCCAGGACAGATGGAACAGCTGCGTGACGAGTTCGGCATCTACGGGACCAGGGCCGGGCGGATGTGCGTCGCCGCGCTCAACGCCGACAACATCGGATACGTCGCCTCCAGCATTGCCTCGGTTCGCTAGGCTCCCGCGGCGCGGCCGAGCCCGCTGACCCGGCGGGTAGGGGTGCGCACTGCCGAGATCAACGCCTCCGGGGATCCGATGATCCGCACGCGGCGCTTGGCTCGGGTGATCGCTGTGTAGAGCAGTTCCCTGGTCAGCAGCGGCGACCCGATCGGGGGCAGCACCACACTGACCTCGTCGAATTGGCTGCCCTGGGACTTGTGAATCGTCATGGCGAATAACTCGCTGGTGTGGTCCAGCACCGACGGATCCACCCCGAGCGGGCCGTCGGGCCGGTCTACCCACGCCACCAGGTCATCGCCTCGTCGCACCACGACCGCGGTGTCGCCGTTGTTAGCCAGGTGCGAGTTGCGTGTGATGAGCAGGGGCTGTCCGGGATAACTGCGGCGGTCCCCGGCGAAGCCGGAGAGTTCGGTGCCCAGCAAAGAACGCACAGCTCCCGCCCATCTCGACAGCCCGAAGGGGCCCTCGCGGTGGGCGCACAGGAGGCGATGACGCTCCAACAGCCGCAACGCGCCGGAACCGTCGCCCTGCTGCGCGGCCTGCTGCACCTGCTCGGCCTGCTCCACCACGCTCGCAACCATCGAGGCGAAGTCTGCGAGCGGTTGGGTGCCGTCGAAGCTTTCCAGCGTGCAGTCCTGGTCCCCGGTGGCAAGATCCACAGCGTCCTCGGCCCGGCCGGTTCGGATGGCCTCGGCCAGCGCAGTGATATTGGCTTGGCTTCGCCAGTTGTGGGTGAGCTCGGCCACCGCCGGACCGCGATCTCCCAGGACCCCCGAGGCGATGTCGGCCAGGACCGAGCCGGCCTCCACCGACTCAAGCTGGTGGGGATCGCCCACGAGGATCAGGCGCGTGGTGTCGCTGACCGCGTCCAGCAACCAGCTCATCATCGACAGTGAGACCATCGAGGTCTCGTCGACGATGATTAGATCCTGGGGCAGTGGATTGCCGCGGTGAAAGTCTCGGCTGCTGCGGCCTGGCACCACACCCAGCAGCCCGTGCAGGGTACCGCCGGAGATCTGCAGATTGAGGTCGCCGACGCCGTGCTCGGCCACGGAGGCCTCCAGCCGCGCCGCTGCCTTCCCGGTGGGCGCTGCCAGCGCCACGAGCAGCGTCCTCTCCGGATCGTTGAGCTGGGTGAGGAGGCTGCCCACCGTGGTCGTCTTGCCGGTGCCCGGGCCCCCGGTGATCACAGTGGTCCAGTTCCGGACCGCCGCGGCCACCGCGGCCGACTGCCCGGCGTCGGGGGCGGGGCCCACCCCGGCCGGTATGGCGGGGGTCAGGGTGGGTGGGGAAGCCAACTTCGCCCGGCGAGCCAGGTGCCGGGCCACCATGGCCTCTTCGGACCAGAACCGCTCGAGGTAGAGCCAGGTCTCGGAGAGGCGGAACGGCCGAGCTTCACCCTCGGGAAAGGCGACCGCCGGGGACTCTCGCACGGCGCTGAGCCATTCCTCGGCGGCTGGCCATTCCACCTCGACGGGCCTGTGATCATCACCGTCGGTGATGGCGCTCAGCGGCGGCAGCGCCTGGGCCTGGGTCAGATCGAAGCACACTGAGCCCAAGCGCAGCTCCCGCGAGGTCAGCGCAAACGCCAGCATCACCTCGGGCCGGGTCTCGCCGCCAGCTCGGCCATCCGGCGTGCCAGATGGAAGTCCGCTGCGGCGATCAGATCCGCCTCGGCACATTGCCGGAGCACTCCGGTGGCGGCGATGGGGATCTCATCGTTACTCATCCACGCCCCCCAATAGGTCTGAGGTGTCGACGACGAGGCGACTGGGCGGGTACCACTCGAAGACACCACACGTCATGCCGCCGACGCGTGGCGTGGCTGGTCCTGCCATCCCACGCACGAACAGGTAGCCGACGCCGCCGAGGTGCCGATCCGGATCGTATCCCGGGTGGCGCCACGAAAGGTAGCGGTGCAGCGCCGCACTGTAGAGCAGCGCCTGGAGCGGGTAGTGCGACTGCATCATCGCCTCGGCCATGGCCGAGGCATCGTAATGCTCCACCATCAGATCCGCCCCCGACGGGGGCGGGAACCGGTTGGTCTTGTAGTCGACCACGAGATAGCGCCCGGAAGAGGTACGCAGCACAGCATCGATCGATCCGGTGAGGAAGCCGAGGAGGTGCTCGTCGGCGGCAGCCGAGGCTGCCAGTCGCTGCGGATACTCGGCCAGCGGGTCGTCGGCGGGGAGGTGGCGGGCCAATACCTGCGCGAGGTCGGCCAGCTGGGCCGCCGGGGCCCGGTCGCCCAGCGGAAGGTCGAAGTCGAGCTCGGGGAGGCGGTGCGTGGTGGGGATATCGCTGAGACTGGCACCCTCGGCCAGGCCTCCCAGTGGCGTCTGGCATGCCTTGATCACGGCGTTGGTGAGGGCTGGTATCGAGGTGCCTTGAGGCAGTTGAGGGGCCAACGAGGAAATGGTGTGGGTGGCACTGGCGGCCAGCGTGTCCCGGCCCCACTCCAAGGATTCGAAGGCGGCATGAACGACGGTGCCGAAGCCCGTCCCGCCGGGTAGGTCCGCCATGGGCGAGGCGAGTGTGCCGGTGGCCGGGGTGACCAGTTGCACCTCGACGGATTCGTCGGCAGCGCCAGGTGGCGCGTCGTGCACGCCGGCGGTCAAACCGGAGTAGGAGGTCCGCCGCCACACCTGGTCAACTTGGCGGGTCCAGGGCGCCACCTGCAGCGGCGCATTGCTCGGTGCCGGGGGCGCGATCGGGAGCGGGACTGCCTGCGTGGTGGCGGAAATGAACACGCGGTTCCAACCGGTGCAGGAGGTTTCCGGGAGCCGCGAATATGTCTCGCGCAACGCCTGGGTGTCGGGGTCCCGGGCCAGCAGCGCGGTCAGGGGGCCGCTGCCGGTGGCGCTGGTGCGGGCGAAGTTGTTGTCATGCCAGGCGATGGCCAGGTGCTGGGCCCGGGTGAGCCCGACGTAGAGCAGCCTCAGTTCCTCGTCGCGTTCCTGGCGGCGGTACTCCCGTGCGATCGAACTGCTGCGGGGGACCGGGTCGCAGTACAGGACCCGGCGTTGGTCCTGTGTCACCAGGGGGAACGGCCGGTAGGTGATCACGTCGCGACCGCTGACCTCCGGAAGAAGCACCACCGGGAACTCAAGGCCCTTCGAGGCATGCAGTGTGAGCACCTTGACCGCTGGGCGCTCGGAGGCCGCCCGCAATCGGGAGTCCTCCTCGCCCGTGCTGCTGTTGATCTCCTCCTCGAGCCACCGGCGCAGCTGATCAGCGTCTCGGGCGCCGCTGACGCCGATCAGCTCGCTGAGTTGGTGATGATCTGCCAATCGGCGCTCGCCGTCGGGCAGCGAACCGAGCCGGGGGGTCGCGTCGCTGAACATGTTGACCGCCGCGACACCCGGGCCGCGTGCTGCCAGGTCGGTCGCAAACCGCTGACACTGGCGCGCGACCTCAGCCAGCGCGGCTCCTGCGGCGGCGGTCAGGCCGCCCGGATCGGTTCCGATCAGCGAGGTCATCCCGGCCAAGGTGAGGGTGGTCCGATCCGGTTCGGCCGCGGCCGCGGCGATCGCCAGCCATTCCCGCGCGGCGCTGGAGGCAAACACCTCTGCGCTGCTGAGTAATTGGCTAGGCACCCCGGCCTCGTCGAGCGCGGCCACGATGCGCTGGCCGCGGGCGCGGGTGCGCACCAGGACGGCGATGTCCGCCGCGGTGAGCGGTTTCGCCGCGCTGTCCCGGCCCCCGTCGTGCACCTTCGCGGTGGTGAGAAGCCGAGTGACTTGGACGCTCACATCGGCGTCGACGACCTGTTCGGGGATGCGCTGGGGGTCGGGGCTGGCGATCCGGATCCACAGCCGAGCATCGGTGCCGGGGCCCACCAGCCGGGGCGCTTCGTGCCTGGTGGCCACCGGGGTCAGGCGGATGAGGGGATGGCCGAGCATCACCCCCGAGAAGAGTTCCTCGATGCCTTCCACCAGCGGCCGGTCGGAGCGGAAGTTCGTCTGCAGCGTGCGCCGCGGCATCGTCTCGGCCGCCTGGAGGTAGGCCAGCACGTCGGCGTTACGGAAGCCGTAGATCGACTGCTTAGGATCGCCGATGAGGATGCAGGTGTGCCTGGCTTCGACGAAGACCCGTCGCAGGATGTCCCACTGGAGCGGGTCGGTGTCTTGGAATTCGTCGACCAGGACGGCGTGGAAGCGGGCTCGCAGCTGTTCGGCGGCCGCACCCCCCGTGGCCGGGTCCACCACTGCGTCTCGAAGCCGCAGGGTGAGATCGTCGTAGCCGACAATGCTGAGGCCGCGTTTACCCGCGGCGAATCGCCGGCGCACATCTTCGGCGTAGCTGGCGGCCTCACCGGCCGGGAACAGCGGCAGCGCGGACTCGGTGGCCGCTCGGGCGAGGTCCATCGCGTTCCTCGGCTCGAATGGCAGGCTCGACGCCGCGCCATAGCGTTCAAGGTAGGCGTCGACGCCGCACTGCTCGGCCAGTTCACGGGTAGTGGAGCTGATGGTGTCGGTGTCATCCCAGTCCCCGAGAATCCCGAGCCAGCGCAGCGCCCATTGGCAGAAGGAGTGGACCGTCGTGATGGAGGCAGCCTCGAAGTTTTCCACAGCCCGGGTAATGCGCTCGAGGTGCAGCTCGGGGCTGACCCGGTACAGCACAGCGGAGGTCTCGTCGACGGGGGGAACCCCGCTGACCAATGATGAGCACAGGTCATCGCGGGTGGACTCGAGGCGATGGAACACCTTCGTGCGTAGCTCTTCGGCGGCACGATTAGAAAACGTGATCAGCAGCAACTGCTCGATGCCCAGGCCGCGCTCGGCGACCAGCCGGGCGGCGAGGGCGGCGATGGTGAAGGTCTTCCCCGTCCCGGCGCTGGCCTCGAGCAGCACAGGAGCCTCGGGCAACGGGCCGGACAGGTCGAAGGTATCCATCAGGATCGCCCCCTGGCGTTCCAGAGCGGACGCAACACAGCCTCGGCCCAGGACCCCAACGGGCCGAAATCCGACGGTGGGAGACCGGCGGGCAGCGGCGCGGGCTCGAACAAGTCCGTCGCGGCCTGGTCATAGAACAGCTGCCATTCGGCACGCCGGAACCGCCAGACAGATTTGCGATCCCCCGGCGGCAGCGCGAAGGTGCGCGGATCCTCCCCGCCGAGTGTGCTCCAGGCGGGGCCGAAGGGCAGGGGGATGAGACGTTGCCTGGCGTGGCTGGTCAGGCGGCCCAGCCAGTTCAGATGTCCCAGCGCGCTCTCGCGGTCGGGCTGAGTGAGCGTGGCCTGGGTGACCGAGCGGTTATCGCCCCAGCCGCGCAGCCCCAGCACCTGGGCCTGTGCGGGGACCCCGCTGGCGGCCAGCACGAGCAGCTCGATCCAGGGGACGATCAAGCGTGAATCGTCGGTGCTGGGGGAGCAGCCGAGAACGGTCTGGCCCAGGGTGCGCACGGTGCCCCGAATCGAGATGGTCTCCAGATCGACTCGGATGGGGTGATCGATCGGTTCCGCTGCGGCGAAGATCTCCGCCCTCGCGGCAAGCGAGCGGGCCAGCTCGAGCTCCTGGGCAAGCACGTGGGCGCCGATGATTCCCGGAGGAAGCGACTCGCGGCGTTGCTCGGCCGCCGCTGCCTCGTCGGGGCTTAGCCCACCCCGGATCGCGGTGAGCAACCGATCGGTCAGCGACCACCGCTCCAGCGCCGACACGCTGAGGCTGAACTCGTCGATCAGTTCGGCAGGCCGAAACAGCCGGATCCCCCAGGCGTGCCGGAGAAATACCCGGGCCGGGTCCCGCAAGGCATCGGTGATCTCACGTGGCGCGAATGACCGCCGTGGTTCGTGGACCGGCAGGTGGAGCGCCGCGCGGCGCCTGGCCGCCACGAGGCCGCTCGGGTCGGGCTCGCTTTCGAGGCGCTGAGCGGTACGAAGCGCCAACCGGTCGAAGCTGGGACGGTGGGTGAAGTTGGCAGGCGAGTGCGCTGTCAGCGGATGCTCGTGCCGGTCATGTGCGGGCAGTTTGTCCAACAGCCACGACACGGCAGTGGGCTCGGGCAGGGCGGCGTTGGTCTCCGCGGAGTGCGAGCCGATCACTATGATGCCCCGCTGGCCTGCGTGGAGATGCGCCAGCAACACTCCGAGGCGTTGCGACCGCGAATCCGGCAGGGGCGCCGCCATCGCCACCTGATCGGCCTGCGCGTCCGGGGGGAGATCAGCTAGGCCGAGCAGGCACACGACCTTGAACCCGACGTGGAGCAAATCGCCGGTGCCCAGCACCTGCATCGACCCATTGCCCGCCACCGATCTCCGATTGGCCAGCGGCGCCTCCTCAGCGAGGAGGTCGGCCATTTCCGCCGCGCTGAGCTCTACATCGTTGCCGCGGCCCCGTGCCGCGAGCTCGGCCAGTAGCTCTGCAGCCTTGGTCTGGAGCCACTGGTCTTCGTGGCGCACACCGACCACGTCGACCATGAGCCCCTGGAGCAACTCGACCCAGCTCTCGAGCGTGGCGCTGCCGCGGGCAGCGGCGGCGAAGCGACGCAGCCGGGAGAGTAGCTCGGCGAGGATGCCGATCCGGGTCAGATCGGTGCTAGCGACAGCATCGGCGCCCGAAATGGGCAAAGCATCGCTGGCCGGGGGCAGCGTGACCCCGGCGAGGAGCCGATCGATGCCTCTGGTCCAGGTGTTCTGCGTGACCTGAGCCAGGTGGAATGTGCTTCGGGTCGCGGCGTCGAGTCCCCAGCGGATGTCGGCGGCCGAGACGAGATCGATGACCTCCTGATGATCCAGCAGCCCCCAGCGGTGGCGCAGCGCATCGCTGGTGAACCACTCGACCACTTGTGAGGCGGTGGCGCGGCCGCTGCTGAATCGCAGCGCCTGGATCAGTGCCGTCACAACAGGATTGTCCTGGGCCGCCAGCGGAGCCGGCTGTAGCCGCAGGCTGCGGCCGGGGTGCGCATCGGGTGAGGCAGCAGGGGTGAAGACTGCCTCGAGCACGGGCCACCATCGGGTCGGATCCGGGGTGAGGATTGCCACATCACGTGGCTGCAAGGTGGGGTCATCCTGGAAAACCCGGGTGAGCTCATCGCGCAGGACCTCTGCTTGGCGGGCGGGGGAGTGTGAGCCGTGCACACTGATCACCGGCGCGGGCGGCGAATCCGCACAGTCACCCACCTCGGCGGCAAGCCCAGCGCTCCAGTCATCGATCGCCTCTGCTCGGATCTGCCAGATCCGCACCGACCCGCAGGCCCGCACCAGGTCCAGCTGGGCGGGAGTCACGAATGCCACCGCGAAGCAGTCGAGGCGCTGATCGCCCAGCCGGGCAGCTAGCGAGCCGATGAGTGAGACCGGATCGTGGC
>JBKEBG010000180.1:0-11847 GCA_047972985.1 Arachnia sp. | reverse complement strand
GCCAGCGCAGCTTCGAAGAGTCGGAAAAGCGCGGGCCCGGCGTGGTCGCTGGCGTTGCGGAACGCATCTCGGACCTGCCCGAGGACCTCATTTTCCCCGACCAGCATCGAATTGAGTCCGCTCGCTACAGCGAAGAGATGCTCGACGGTGGCGCGCTCGTCGTAGACCTCAAGCAGCCGCAGCAGATCGGTGTCGTCATCGTCGATGGTCTCGCCGATGAGGGCAAGCAGCCGGTGGATGGCTGGTCCGGGGGCGACGGATTCGACGTAGATCTCGAAGCGGTTGCAGGTGCTCACGTTCACGTAGCCGGTGAACTCGTCGCGGTCGGCGATTCTGGCGCTGACCTCGGCTGTGGCGGCGCGTAGCTGCCTCAGCTGGCCCACTGTCAGTTGACGGTGCGTGGCCCCGATCGCGACGACAGCGCTGCGGGGAGCCGCTGCCTCACTCACGGGGCCTCCGGGAGGGTGAGTCCGGCCACGGCCCCGATGACTGTGATGGCCGGCGGGGCCAACTGGGCCGCGGCGGCCCGGGCGGCGATCGTGGCGAGCGTGGCACGAACTATCCGGGTGTGATCGCTGGCGGCGTCAGCGATGCTGGCCGCCGGTGTATCGGGTGGCATACCTGCGGCGATGAGGCGGGCACAGATGGCCTCCAGCGTGGCAACTGCCATGAGCAGCACGACGGTGCCGTTGCTTGCCGCGACAGCGTCCCAGTTGGTCGTCGAGTCGGGGTGCTCGGGGCCCACATGGCCCGAGATGACTGTGAAGCTCTGGGCCAGACCACGGTGGGTGACGGGAATCCCGGCCAGGCCCGGTCCGGCGATACTTGAGGTGACCCCGGGGATTACCTCCACTGTGATCCCGGCGGCCGCGCATGCCTGCCATTCCTCGCCGCCGCGACCGAATACGAACGGGTCGCCGCCCTTGAACCGCACGACTGTGCGCCCCTGGCGGGCGTGGTCAATGAGCAACGCGTTGATCTCGGCTTGTGGGGTGCGGCGCCCGCCGGGGAGCTTACCGACATCGATGAGTTCGGCATCAGGTCTGGTCTCGGTGAGGCTGGCAGCCGGGGCCAGGTGGTCGTAGAGCACCACATCGGCGGCGCGCAGCGCTTTCAGCCCGCCGATGGTGAGCAGGTCCGGGTCGCCGGGGCCGCCTCCCACGAGGATCACGCGGCCTGGCGTCGTGGATGTTTCAGCCACCGGTGCGACCGTCCGATCCGCACAACGCATTGACCGCGGCCGCGGTGACCGCGCTGCCGCCGCGGCGTCCGTGCACGACGAGGTACTCGACCGCGAATGGGTTCTCGGCCAGTGCGCGCTTGGATTCGGCTGCCCCCACGAACCCGACGGGGATCCCAATGACCGCGGCCGGGCGCAGCTCGGGTGCCTGTTCGATCACCTCAAGCAGGTGGAACAGAGCGGTGGGGGCGTTGCCGATGGCCACGATCGCACCAGGCAACCGGGGCCGCCACAATTCGACCGCTGCCGCGGTCTTGGTGGTGCCGAGCTCCGCGGCCACCGACTCGAGGCGTGGGTCCCCGAGCAAACACACGACATCGTTGTCCTTGGGGAGCCGGGTGCGAATCACACCGCTGGCAACCATCCGGGAGTCACACAGGATCGGCGCTCCATCGCGCAGCGCCGCGGCCGCGGCCGACGCAATGCCCGGCGACCACGCGATGTCGTTGATCAGGTCGATCTGGCCGCTGGCGTGGATCATTCGGGTCACGGCCGGATGCAGGTCGGTGGGAACCCCAGTCAGGTCGGCCTCGGCCTGGATCGTCGCGAACGATTGCCGGTAGATTTCCGCGCCGTCGGTGATGTAGTCATATCTAGGCATCTGCGTCACCCATGAACTCGACGATCTGGTCTCTGAGCCGGGCGGCCCGGCGGGGGTCGTGGTCAGTGAGCACGGCGATGGTGGCGCCGGAAACGTTTCCCGAGGCCGGGGTCCAGGCGGATCCGTGCGTGGCATCGTCGGCGCGCACGCAAAACGTGTGTCTTGCCTCGGCGGCCTCGACGATGCCCGCGTTGGTGTCGGGATCGTCGGTAGCGGCCATCACGTACCATGCGCCGTCGAGATCGGTCTCGGTGATGGTGCGCGGTTCCCACCGGAACCGGCCCTGATCGGCGAGTTCTTGTAGCGCCGGATGCAGGGTGGGCGAGACGACTGTGACATCGGCTCCGGCGTCGATCAGCGCGGGAACTCTGCGACGGTTGACGCAGCCTCCGCCGGCGGCCACCACCTTGCGACCTGCCAACAGCAAGCCGGATAGGTAGGCGGGCGAGCCGAGGTCACGACGCGCCTGCAGCGCGCCTTCCCGGTAGCGCTGGGCAACCACCTGGGCGAGTTCGGGGCAGGCACCGATCACGTCGGCGATGCGCAGCTCACCATCTGGATGGGCCGCAGCGAAGGCGGTGCTGTGTTCGTGCACCATACTTTCAAGGCGCCCGGGGAATAGGTAGTGAGGCATCACGACGATGTGCCGGGCCCCCACCGCGTAGGCCTCGGCCAGTGCCTGCGGCACCGCCGGGGGGGTGACCTGGATGAAGGCGGGCAGGACGCTGCGATAACCGCCTTGCTCCTGGAGTACCCGGGCCAGGCGCACGTGATCGGCGTTGGCCGCGGTGATGCTGCAGCCTCGTCCCACGAAGATGACAGTGGTCTGCGAAGCTTCCCATTCGCCGCGGGCTGCGTCGATACGTTGCAGTGCCGCCGCGATCAGCGGTTGCGGTGCCCCAAGGTGCCGGGTGGTGACCATGGTGGCACCCGGATGCCGCTGCCTGACGGCCTCGACGGCTTCGGGGATGTCGTCGCGAAGGTGCCCGCCGGCGCCGATCATCAGCGGCACCACCACTGCCCGCGGGTGATCTGCCAGCACCTCGGCCAAGGCGTCGGCGATGGTGGGTGGGGTGAGTTCGACGAATCCGGCTTCGACGCGCACATCTGGCAACAGTTCTCGGACGTGATCGACCAGGGCGAGACTGGTGGCGGCACCGTTCTGGTCGCGGGTTCCGTGCCCGGCGATCACGAGTGCGGGCGGCGGTGCGGCTGCTGCCGGGGTCGTCGCGGCGGGGGTGTGCTTCATGTGGTCATCCAGTGGTAGTCGCGCGGGGTCACCATGGCGGTGGCTCCCCGGCCGGCGGGCAGGTAGCGGGTGGTCGAGGAGCCGATGACCACCAGTGACCACATGGTCGCCAGCTCGGGGTCGAACTCGGCGATGGTGGTGCGGGTCACTGCCTGATCGGGGCGCTCGGCCTCGCTCACCACCGCGACGGGGGTCTCGGGTGGCCGATGCTGCGCAAACAGCGCCATCGCGTCGGGCAGGTGGTGCAGCCGGGTCTTGCTTCGTGGGTTGTAGAGCACGGCGACCATGTCGGATTCGGCGGCCGCGCGGACCCGGCCGAGGATGGTGTCCCAGTCGGTGTGCAGGTCCGACAGTGAGATGGTGGCATGGTCGTGCCCGAGTGGCGCCCCGAGGATGGCGGAGGCGGCGAGGCTGGCGGTGACTCCGGGGATGATCTCCACATCGATGCCTGCGGTGCCCCGTTCCAGCGTCGGGGATGCCATCGCGTAGATCGCGGGGTCTCCCGAGCACACCAGGGCGACGAGCTTGCCCTGCCTGGCCTGGTCGATGGCGTATGCGGTGCGTTCATCCTCCTTGCCCATGCCGCTGATGTGGACCTCGGCGGCGGGCGCGATCAGGTCGGTGATCTGCTCCACGTAGGGCCGGTGCCCCACCACGACGCCGGCGTTGCCGATGGCGCGCTGGGCGCGGGGTGTGGTGAGATCGCGGGAGCCGGGGCCGAGGCCGACGACGCTGAGCTTGCCTCGGGCCGGGATCCGGCCGATCGCGCAGGTGGCCTGCGCAGTTCGGTGTTTCTCGACGATCAACTCGGCCCCGCAAGCCACGACTGCGGCCTCAGCGACGCTGGGGGTGCCCACTGCCGCTTGCGGCGCGGGGCTGGGGTTGGGCACGTCGTAGGTTGCCAGGACCTCGGCCGGGTAGGTGCGCAGCGGCACGCCGGCTGCCGATGCCAGTTCGAGTAGTCCGGGCTCGTCAGCTTTGGCATCGACTGTGGCGATGGCCGCCACCGAAGCCCACGCCAACCCCGCCTCGGCAAGGGTCTGCTCGAGCAGGGCACGCAGGTGTTCGGCGGAGGTACCCCGGTTGCAGCCGATGCCTGCCACCAGGCTCGGCGGGTTGAGCAGGACGCTTGGCAGCGCCGAGATGCCGGCGACTTCGTCGGTGACCACCACTGTGGCCACAGCATCCGGGGTGGGGCCCGCGTCGGTGAGTGTCACATTGGAAGGTAGCGCTGGAAGCGGCCACGGCTGGCTGCGGCACACCGAGACAGGTTGCGCGTCGAGGATGGCGCGGGTGACGCCGGCGACGTCACCGGCCCAGGCCCAGCCCAGCGTGTCGAGACCGGGCAGGCCCACGGCGTCGGTTGCCGTGGTGATCACAGGGATCGCACCGAGCCCGTCGGCGATACGTCGCGCCAGATCGTTGGCCCCCCCAGCATGCCCGCCGACCAGCGGGATCACGAAGCGTCCAGCCTCGTCGATGACCACGACGCCGGGATCGGTCTTCTTTGATGTCAGCAGCCCGGCGATGATGCGTGTAGTGGCGCCCAGCGCGAGATGGCTGACGATGAGTTCACACTCGGCGAAGGCTTCGGGCAAACCGGTGACCGCTCCGTTGGTATAGCGGCGGGTGCTTTCGCCCAGGATGTGATCGATCCGATCAGCCCTGGCGAGGCTGGCCCGCCCGCTGGTGACCTGCCCGATCATGCCCGCTCCCCTGCCCAGATGGTTCGCTCAGCCAGGACGTGTTCGGTCCACCGGTAGCCGCCGGGAAGCGGGCCACCGGTGTCCAGGACCACCGCCCGCGGTGAAATCCCCTGCAGGGCTGCCGGGTCACCTGCCAATACCACCTCGGGCAGGGCGGCGGCTTCGGGTCGGGGGATGGCCGGGTCACGGTCGACGGCTGCCCCGGACCAGGCCGCCAGCGCGGCGACGTCTGCAGCCAGATCGCCGGTGGCCCACAGCAGTTCTCCCGGTTCGGGTAGAAGGGCGGCGAAAGCGACGGCAGCCGCGGCCGAGGGGCGCGGGCGCGGGGCTCGGTCCGGCCCGGCGATGGTGGCGCCCCAGCCGGGCCCGGGGGCATCCGGGTGATCAGCCAGGATCAGCACCACGTTGGGGTGGCTGGTCTCGGCCGCGCGGGCCTGCTCGGTGGTGAGGATCTGGATCTTTTCGTCGGTCTCACCGAGCCGTTCGGCCAGCACGTACCAGCGCTGCTGATCCTCGAGCGCAGCGGCGAGCTCGGCCAGGCCACTGTCCGGGGCGGTGAAAACGGCGACTTTCGGGTGGGCGCGGGCCAGGTTGATCGCTGTGGCGATGGGGCGGCCGTGGGCGCTGACCACGACGGCGTCGTCCCAGGGGACGCCGACGCGGGCGAAGGCGCTGGCGATGGAGGACGCCCCGGTGACGACCCGGGGCTGCAGCCCGTGCTGGTGCAGGCTGCGCACCACCCCGAAGAACAGCGGATCGCCGCTGGCCACCACCACCACCGGAACCTCGGGGGGAAGGCCGGCCAGCTGCGCCACTGCGGGGCGTAGCGCACCGAGCCTGATCCGCCGCTGGGGGGCCACATCCAGGGCATCGAGCACCCGGTCTGGTGCCACCACGTAGGTGGCGTCGGCGGCGGCCTGGATCAGGTCGGTGCCAGGCGCGCCAAGCAGACCGAAGACTGTGATCATGCGGGGCCTCCTGTGGTGATGTCGCTGCCGTCAGCGGCGCGGTATTGGTGCCGGAAGCCAGGGTGGTAGAGGTGACTCCTGGTGGTGGACCGCTCGGCAAGTGCGGGACCGACGAGCACGACTGTGTGCTTGTACAGCTTGTGCTGTTTCATCGAGGCGGACAGTTCGTCGAGCCGACAACGCAGCATCAGCTCGTCGGGCCAGGTGACGCGGTAGCCGATGATGCACGGGGTGCCGGGGGCGTATCCCCCGGCCAGGAGTTCCTCCTGGAGCACCCGGTTGCGGGCCGCCGAAAGATAGAGCGCCATTGTCACGCCGTGCGCCGCGAACCCTCGGACGGTTTCCCGGTCGGGCATCGGGGTGCGGCCCCCCTCAAGCCGGGTGAGGATCAGGGACTGGGACACCTCGGGGATGGTGATTTCGACGTCCATCCTGGCAGCGGCGGCCGAAAACGCTGAGACTCCGGGGATGGAGCTGTGCGAGATCCCGATCTCGTCCAAGATGCGCCGCTGTTCGGCGGTGGCGCCGTAGATCGACGGGTCTCCGGTATGCACGCGCGCCACCACCAGGTCCTCGTCGTGGGCGCGTTGGTAGATCGGGGTGATGTCCTCGAGGGACTCGCTGGCCGAGTCGAGGACCAGCGCGCCGGGCTTGGTGTCGGCAACGATGGCTGCGTCGACGAGGCTGGAGGCGTAGATCACTATGTCGGCGGTGGCGATGGTGCGGGCACCTCGCACAGTGATGAGGTCGGCGGCCCCGGGACCGGCCCCGACGAATACCACTTCCCCGCTCATAGCCGTCCTCCGGTTTCGGTGCGGACCGGTGGGAGGAGCACCGTTGAGAAGTACGGTGCCCGGCCGGGTTCGGTCTCGGCCAGCGAGGTGATCTGCTGGCTGTCTAGGCCGACGTTGACACCGACAACGCCGTGGCGGCCCTGGCTGCGGGCCAGTTCCACAATCGCGGGCAGTTTCCCTCCACCTTTGTAGGCCACGACTGTGTCGGCCGTTTCGAGGGCCGCCGTCAGCCGATCGAGGCCTGCGGTGACCGGGACGAGGCTGAGGGTTTCCTGACCCTCCACCAGGGGGGTGAGGCTCGTGGCGGCGAGGGCCTGCATCGCGGTGATTCCCGGGATGACCGCGACCTCGAGCCCAGGTACCGCTTCCCGGACGTGGGCTGCTAGGTAGGAGAACGTGGAGTAGACGCTCGGGTCGCCGACGGTGGCAAAGCCCACGGCGCTGGCGCCGGTTTCGAAGGCGGATTCGGCCGCCACCGCCGAGGCCAGCCACGCCTGGCGGCGGCGGTCATCGATGCCATGGCGCGCTGCCATGGAAAAGGGGACCCGCTGGATGCGTTCAGCGGCCCCCGG
This sequence comes from Arachnia sp., assembly GCA_047972985.1. GTDB lineage: Bacteria > Actinomycetota > Actinomycetes > Propionibacteriales > Propionibacteriaceae > Arachnia. Next base: position 4,717 of record JBKEBG010000180.1, on the reverse strand, counting down.
GCATACGGCGGCCACGATCTGCTCCGCGCGGCCGGGCTCGTCGCCGCTGGTTTCAGTGGCGGGAACGAGGACCACGTCGGCGTCGTTCAACGCTTGGACAGCTTGGAGGGTCACGAGTTGTGGATCTCCAGGGCCCACCCCGATCCCGATGAGCCGATGTCGATCGGCAGATGACGCTGGCCTCACAGGAGCCTCCTCAGGTGTCCACGCCCGATGTGCATTGCTCGCACGTCTCAGCGAAATCCTGGCTCCCGGATTGCTCCGGTCACAGTGGCGGGACCGCCCCGGATTTGCCATCTCGCGCACCGGGTTCCTTCGTCTGAGGCTGCCTAGTCATTCTGGCACACGACCCGTTCGCCCGGGCAGCCACCCCACGCCAAGCGGCCCTGAGCTCACCGGCCCGATGACGCCGGAGGCATGATCCTACGGGCTCGGGAAACCACGACGGCGGGCAGCAGGCGGTCTGGCAGACTGGCGGCAACGTCCAGTTCGGAGGGAGATCGACACCGTGGCAAGTCGAGCAGTACTGGCTGGTGGACTGGCGCTTGGCTGGCTGGCCGATCAGGTACTGGGCGACCCGCGTCGCCGGCACCCGGTGGCCGGGTTCGGGACCGCAGCCGCAGCCCTGGAAGACCGGATTTACGCCGACGGCATCTCCCGCGGTGTCTGGTTCACCACCATCATGGTGGGCTCCACAGCGGCCGTGGGGTGCGCGATCCAGCGGCTGGTGCGTGACCGGCCCGTGCTCGGAGTACTCACTACCGCCACCGCCACGTGGGCAGTCTTAGGCGGCCGCTCGCTGCTGAAGGAATCGGAGGCCATCGCGTCGACGCTGGGCAGTCACGACCTGCACGAGGCCCGGGCGCGGATCGCCCACCTGGTCAGCCGGGACCCCGCGAGCCTCGACGAGCCGGGCATCGCCCGTGCCGCACTCGAATCAGTAGCCGAGAACACCTCCGACGCCGTGGTTGCGCCGCTGGTGTGGGGCGCGGTGGCCGGGATCCCTGGGCTCCTCGCCTACCGGGCAGTCAACACCCTCGATGCCATGGTCGGATATCGCAGCCGGCGCTACTGCCGCTTCGGATGGGCCTCGGCCCGGCTGGACGACATCGCCAACCTCATCCCGGCCCGGCTGACAGCCCTGCTGACGGTGGCGGCAGCGCCGCTGGTGTCCGGGTCGGCCGGTGACGGGCTGCGGGCGATCCGGGAACACTCCGGGCGGCATCCCAGCCCCAACGGCGGCAGGATTGAGGCGGCCTTCGCCGGGGTGCTGGGCCTGCGGTTCGGCGGCCGGAATACCTATGACGGCGTCGAGGAAGACCGTGGCGAACTTGGATTCGGGCGGCCGCCCAGGCCAGGCGATCTGGCCAGGGCCAACCGCCTGGCATCGGCGGTGTCAGTTGCTTCACTCGCGGTGAGTATCGGCGTTTCAGCGTTGCTTCGTCGGGTCGGAACGCGATGATCCTGCTGCTCGGTGGCACCGCCGATGCCCGCACCCTCGCCGAGCAGCTGGTGGGCCGCGGCCACGAGGTCACCTCGTCGCTGGCTGGGGCCGTGGCGCACCCGAGGCTACCCAGCGGAAAGGTCCGGATCGGAGGATTCGGCGGCGTTGCCGGGTTGACCGGCTACCTGCGGGCCCATCATATCTGCGCTGTCGTGGATGCCACACACCCGTTCGCGGCACGAATGACCTCGCACGCGCAGGCAGCCTGCGCGCAGGCCAAGGTCCCGCTACTTCGCTATGTTCGCGCCAGCTGGGCCACGCGCTGCGATGCCGACCAGTGGCACTGGGCCGACGACCTCGACAATGCCCGGGGGGTGGCCGAGCGTCAGGGTCAGCGGACATTCCTGGCGATCGGCCGCCAGGGCGTCGAACCATTCCTTGCCTGGCAGGAGCGCTACACATTGCTGCGGGTGGTCGATCCTCCGGAACTGCCAGTGCCAGCCTGCTGGGATGTGATCCGTGCCCGGGGCCCCTTCACGGTGGCCGGCGACCTCCAGCTGATGCGCCAGCGTCGCATCGATGTCCTGGTTGCCAAGGATGCCGGTGGCGCCGCGGGGGTGGCGAAACTCGATGCTGCGGCCAGGCTACAGATCCCGGTGGTGATGCTCCGACGGCCCCCTATCCCTGAGGACCTCGCCACGGCCACCACGATCGAACAGGCCCGGGGCTGGCTCGAGGCCGGGCCGGTCTCCCGGCCACAACTTCCCGCGGTGGGCAACTAAGTGACCCCGACGCGCGCCAGCAGCTATGTCCGAGGGCCACATCAGACGGAGGAAACCCATGTCAGATGAGGCCGCACCGGGGCATGCGTCCGCGCCTCGCACCAGCCTGATGCGGCGCGTGATGCGGAGCCTGGCGCACCTGATGCCGGCACGTGCCGACGGCACCAACCCGGCCGCGGTGCGTGCCCTCCACATCGCCGATAGCGTGCGCGAACGGCTCCGCCACGGGGGTGCCGCGTGGCCGGTGACCTCCGGTGCCTACACAGTGGGCGATCCCACGGGAACCATCGCCGTGTGCGTGCTGACCAGCGACGAGCTCTACCCTGCCCTGGCACGGCTACCCGGGGTAGCGATTGCCGGGCGGGTGGTGGTGCCCAACCTCGGGATCGAGAAGATAGTTCGCAACGTTGCCTCGAACCCTCACATCCGGGAATTGGTGCTGTGCGGGAAGGACTCTGCGATCTTCTTTCCCGGCGAGGCCCTCACCCAGCTGCATGCCGACGGCGTGGACCAGGAACGACGGATCCTGGGAGCCCGCGGGCACCTGCCCACGCTCACCAATGTCTCAGTGCAACACATCGAGCGGTTCCGGGCCCAGGTGCATCTCACCGACCTGATCGGCGTCACCGATCACGCCACGATCGCCAGCCGCATCACGGAACTCGCCGACGCTGCCACGGGCCCCTACGCCGGGCCATTGCCAGCCGACGATGATCCGTTCCGGACCATCAGACCCGGCGGCCGCCGCGATAGGTTGGAGCTCGATCCCGGGGGCTTCCTCGTCATCACAGCGGACCACGAAGCGGGTCGGATCGAGGTGTTGCACTACTTGAGCGACACCACCCCGGCCACCCGGGTTTCCGGCCACAGTGCTGAGGCGATCCTCCAAGCCGTGCTGCGTGAAGGACTCATCACTCAGCTCAGCCACGCGGGCTACGTCGGCTCCGAACTGGCCAAGGCCGAGACCGCGCTGCGGCTGAACCTTGAGTACCGGCAGGACAGACCGCTGCGAGGCTAGGGACCGCGCGCGGACTCGCGGCCCCAGCCAGGTTTCGCCCCGGCCCCTCCGGGACCGGCGTAGCCTGCCGCAAGCGCCCCAGCCGGCTGAGGAACCGCACAGCAGCGCCGTGACGCCTGCCTCGCTCAGCTGTGCAGCTCAGGCGTCGTAGCGGGCTCGGGCAGCATTGAGTTGGGGTACTGCGGTTTGCAGTGTGTCGGCCAGTCCGCGCAGCCTGCCAGCGATGTCTGCGCCCAGCGGTGTCAACCAGTAGCCGCCATGCGGGGCGTCGCTTTGGTCAGCGCGGGCCACCATCCCCTCGCGTTCCAGGCTGTGCAGCGTCTGTGCGAGCATCTTGTCGCTCACGCCCTGCACCGCCCGACGAAGTTCCCCGAACCGGTGCGGCCCCTCGAACAGCGCCAGCAGCACCAGAGACGCCCACTTCCCGGTCACCGCCTCGAAGGCGGTCCGAGAGCTACAGGCAGCCGCGAGAACATTGGCAGTCAGCTCCCGACCGAGGGCTAACTCAGTTTGTTGGCCACTTGACATGCGGCAAGCCTAACCCGAGGAATACCAGACGCTTTCGATTCGTTAGTGCTGGTGTGGCTCGAAGGGCCACTCACACCCACGAGGGCAGCGCGCCCCAACATGGCGGCCTCGCCGCCAGGAATGAGGAGTTATGACCACCTACGCCGTCACCGGGAGCTCGGGCCAGCTGGGCCGCAAGATCGTGCATGCCCTCCTCGGCCGTCAGATCGCCCCCTCCGACATAGTGGCACTGGCTCGTGACACAACAAAAGTGGCAGATCTGGCTGAGCTGGGTGTGCAGGTCCGGGCCGCAGACTACGACCAGCCGGAGACTCTCGCCCCCGCCCTCGAGGGTGTTGATCGGCTCGTGCTCGTGTCGGGTTCCGAGGTAGGAAAGCGCGCCACGCAGCACCTGGCGATTCTGGCGGCAGCCGAGGCGGCCGGTGTGCAACGTATCGCCTACACCTCGCTCCTCAGGGCCGACACCTCCACCATTGGTTTGGCCCCGGAGCACGTCGCCACCGAGCAGGCGCTGACTGCTTCCGCGATAGAGACGGTTGTGCTGCGCAACACATGGTATACCGAGAATTACACGAGCCAGATCGCCAGCTACGTCAGCTCTGGCGCGGTCGTTGCCGCCGCGGGGCAGGCCAGGCTCACCACGGCCACGCGAGCCGACCTAGCGCAGGCCGCGGCCGCCGCGGTCACTGCGGAGGCCCCACGGCCGGTCTACGAACTCGGCGGCAGCACATTCTCCTTCACTGAGCTTGCCGCGGCTGTCTCCCAAGCCACCGGGACCCCCATCGACTACACGCCGGTCAGCCTCGCCGACCTCACCGCCGCCATGGAGGCCTCGGGCATGGACCATGCCACCGCGAGTTTCTGGGCATCCGTCGATGACTCCATCGCCCGCGGTGACCTCTACACCGATTCCGATGACTTGGCACAGCTCATCGGGGGCAGCCC